>NZPK01000011.1 GCA_002693325.1 Gemmatimonadota bacterium
CTGCTCCGCGTTGGCCCACGGTCGCACCGCCGGCCCCGGTGCGAATTGGGCTCGTAGACGTCGTCGTAAGTACTCGGCTTGCTTGGGAGCTCGTGGTAGAGGTCTGCAAAAAGCTAGCGGTCGTAAGACACTAGAAGCAGCCAAAAAATAAAGCCAGCACCTATTAACCGCATAAAAACATTTATCATCACAGCAATTACACTCAGGAAAGAGTCAATTAATCGAAAAGTATTCTCGTACATCGCAAAACTCCAAAGGCATACTTTCGAAATTAATATCTTGTCGGGACATAAAAGTAATCTACCTCTCTACTCCGGCAAAAACAGTTAAAAAACCCCTTGTACTTGTATTAGTGCCTTCCACTTCGGAAATCTCTCTGCTCACAGAAAACCCCAGAACTGTTGTTAGTCGATATCCTTGATAATCTGAGACATCCGTTAATTGCACAAGCCCAGTTAATTCGCTATAGCTATCGTCTGCTCTTGGAGGTGTTGGACTCTTTAGTTGTCTGAATGAGTGATATTCTACCCCCGACTCTATATTAGTCGAATACATAACAGGCACCTTAGCGATCAACATCACGACCTCACTCAGTTCACGGCGAGTTGCTTCTCCAGCATTAAAAGAAGAAAAACGAAGAAATTCACTCTTCCAAGCGGGTATAAGCGTCATTTTACCAAGATTTATACGATATTCAACTTTATTTATCAGGCCGACAAAAGACGTTCGGTCGTTCATATCACGCAGATCCAAAGCACGCTTGCTATCTAACTGATAATACGTTTGCCAACGAAAAATATTCTTCAGCTTTAAACCTGGCTTAGGGGCTAAATCTAGCCCCATCCATGTAGTGTTTATGATAGTATTTCGTGCTGGCAACGCATCCCGAACTGGACGAAGTTCACCACGAGAATTGGGCGGTTGCACCCACTGAATCAAATCGTTTCGTATAGTGTCTTCTGCTTTTCGAAAATCCTGATAAAAACGTAAGCGCCCCCAAGACATATTTTCATCGCCATTGAGTAAAAAATACGTCGCCAAATTTTTTCGTTTGTCAGACAACTGTCGAATATTTTGCTGACCTATTGTAATTCTCCAGTTCGGATAAATATAACGTCCTAAGTATATGTTAAATCCACGGCGATCACGTTTGTATGGTAAGTCCGCCAGCTCATCATTTTCAAATCTATCTATTGTTGCGTTATGGTTCATATCGACACCATAGAGGAATTCAGGCCTGTCCGTATGAAACCTCAAAAATGGTTCTTCATAATCAGGAATTCGATTAGGACTATCGTTACTATCATTCTGATTAAAGTCAGAAATAAAGTCGTTGTTTTCATCTAGACCCGGAAAAATACTCATGTCTCCATTAGTCCAACCGCGACGACGCCAGTCCGGGTCTCTATCCTGATCGTCATTATCGTCAACGAATTCATAAAGTTTTCGATCGTCCGCATAATCAACAATGCCTGTCTCTTGTACTGTCCGAAAAGAAGTAGCATAATTCGATGGCATGTAGAATACTTCTGCATGAGTAAAATATGGATATACATTCCGCGATAGATTAGCCATCCATGCCGTAGATTTCTCTCCACTCACCATGTGTTTCTTAAGGTTAGGATTCGGGAATTTCGTCCATCGGTGATTGATATTTACTTCCATATAAGCATCGAAGCCATCTAAATCTGCAAACTCTAATGTGAAACCAGCTATTTGATTAGCTGTCGGCAACCCATAGTCAAAAACTAAAACACGCTGGTTAGATGAGTCACGTACATTTCCGGGCGCCTGAGCAACCGGTATGAATACTCTTCTCAAGAATATATCTGTTTGCAAATCGGAACTCACCTCTATCGCAAAATCGTTAGCAACCACTAGTTCCAATTGAATCTTTGATATTTCTGCGGGATCAGGGCCGGAATATGTTCGGTCTAACAGATCATAGCGTAATAAAATCTTTTCACTACCATCAGCAGCAATATAACCTTTCCTAAGGAAACCACCCTCAACAATAGCACGAAAACCTATTTCGGATCCACGCGTCAAATTTCCATCCAAATCCCATATCAAAATATCAGCATCAAATAAGGACCCACCACCTACCCCATCTTCCGGTGAATCATCTTTAATTAATACTTCTATAAAAGTTAAATTTTCCAAATTCTGAGATCCGGTCAAACTTCCCTGAAAAAAATTACCCGATAGAGCATTATTTTGCGTCTGCGAATGATGTGCATTAACAAATGTGCCCCCAACCTTCGCGAAATCCCCAACTTGAACTTCTACTCGACCGCCCATCAAATTTGTGTTATCCGTACGAGCTGTAGCTGACCTACTACTACCGGCTCCTTCAAATGGATTGGGCTCATTAATTCTTGATAGCAACATCGTAGCAGAATATTTGTCGGTAGCAAAATCAAGTTGCACACCATTAAATCTGGGTTTTGAGAAAGTCATCGGAGTCAAGGTAGTCCGAATTTCATTACCTACTGTAACTGCATAGTGGTATTCACCTTTATGATCAGATGCGATCACAACATTATTAAACCACGATTGGAATCTACTGTCCTTATAAAGAGTTGATCCAAATGGTTGAGGATTCTCTTGACGCCAGTCAAAAATAAGCCATCCGCGATTCAAAAAATTCCCGAAGAGGTCGTAGAAGTAATAGCCCTCTATTGAAGTTGATACATATCTCTGATAATTCTCACGAGCGTAATTTGAATACTCCCATTGCTTCCAACCATAATCAACAAATAATTCCTGCGGAATAAACCATTTCCGTATTGTTGGATCCAAAGCGTCAAAAAGAACTCCAGGGCCCGTGGGCTCAAACGACACCTTACCTCCACGTTTTACATTACCCAATCGCGAGCCATAATTCTGAGCGATAGACGCCTCTATACTACACAGGACAAAAATAAATAAGCATAGCCCTTCCAAAACACACTTTCTTACGAGAATATTTTTTCTTCTTATCATTTATTTTTTTTTCCGAAAGACATAACTGCCCCCGATTTACCTTCAAGCTCTATCTACTCTTTAAAAAAACAAACCCAATATATCAAAATACTACAGCTACTGTACCCATATGAACTTCATCAAATGCATCAGATTCCACGCGTAGCGACCATACATATATTCCCGGCAACAAAACATTTCCATCGCCTTCTTTTCCATCCCAAGTGAAATTTGCTGGACCTATTCCTAAATCACTGTCGAATACTGTATATACTGCACGTCCTGATACATCAAAAATTTCAAAAGCTACAGGAGCCGACTCGGTAATTTGTAATATGTTAAAATAAATATCTATCTGGTCATTGATACCATCTTGATTGGGAGTTATAAGTTTTGAACTGACACTGATTTCGCCCACCAGCTTACCAATTTGCGGCTTGGGGATTGAGACGGCCAGGCCAGACAAAGCCGCATCGTCACCAGGACCAAAATCAATAGCGTTTCCACTTTCAACCCTCTGGGGCACTGAAGGAGCCATGCTATTAAGAACCCTACTAGTAAACGTAGTCCCGAATCGAAATATAGGTAGATCAAAAGTAAATTCTAAAACCGCCATATCATGAGTAATTATCGGGAAAGATATGACGAAACCCTCTTCGTTAACTGACTCGACTAAATATGGAATCAACTCACCATCGAGCTTAACTTCGCGAATTTCGTTTACCTTAATATTGGTATCTACCTCAAGACGATCATACCCGTAAATTGGTAATTCATTACCGTCAACATCTCGGTACCTTTCCAAACGAGCCGCATACCGAAAAGTTGCAGGCTCCTCTGCCGACATTAATCTTGGAAAAACTTCTCCAACCACTCGGTCTGCCAATGGCGGAGAAAGAAAATCAAATTCAAACTGCTCCATTTCACGTGTTCGAAAAAGTTCACCCTGAAAATCGAATTGAAATTGAACATATTTTCTTGGCGTAGGGGCTGTTATAATCTGTCCGTTACCTATAGGACGCCAAGTGCTCCAATTCTCTTCATCAATAAAAATCGGTCCACGGTCCAAAAAATGCATCGCAAAAAATGCATCCGGTCCGATATCTATGTAGGTTCGTATTGGGTTGCCATTCAAATCAACCCCTCTTTCCACCCGATTATAACTCAAAGGCGTGGAATCTAATCCAGTTCTAACTCGAGCAGTAAGTGAAGAAAACGCAGAATCACCATACGCTTCCTCCTGCCAACGCACTGGGCCGATCGTTGCTCTCTCCCCCAAATCTATTATATCAGTTAAGTAGGTCGCTCGCTGCAAAAATCCAGTGCCATAAACCTCAATTTCATCTATTTCGAACGGAATATTTGCCAACGATTTCAGTTTCAACAAACGAACATATTGGGGAGGCACTTTGACATCAACAACGGGATCTTCATTCTCAACATTCCTAACAAGTAAAATATCAGGAGTAACTATACTTGTTTTCTTTGGGTTAATCCATAATTCGAATGCACGTAGGAAATCATTCTGAAATGGATGTGTCGGTGTCTGCACTATTGTATTCCTTGGATAGAAACGAACTCTTTCAACTCCAATCGGCGTATTAAAATCCAGAACAACCCTTACATTTCGCGCATTCACTTCGGGTTCAAAGGGGGTCGGTTTCCTAGTAAATGCGACCGTAGGACTTTGGTTGACCATACCAAAAAGATCCTCATTAAAAAGAAACCCGAGGTCTGGAGATGTTATTGATCCACCACCTGATAAAACCCGCGCTGAAACGTTCTCCCCAGAATCAAAATAAAGGGGAGTTATCCACCCAGGGCGTCTATCATATTCAATTGAATAATCCGGAGAATTTGTCGTATCTATTTTTCCATTATTAAAGACCTTAGGGTCAATTCCGTTACCACCATAGCGCCACGGCGTGGAAAGAGAACCAAGGACAAAAGTATTTGCCCGCTGTGCAAAAATTAACGTGGGCAAACAAATAAATAGAAGGATGCATACAAAATTAATCATTTACCTAAACCTGCATTCATAGAAATAAAGAACAAACTTGCATTCTCATTCGGATTTAATTTGAGATCTTTTTGAGAGACTTGCGCACCTACCCTGGTAACTAATTGATAGCCTTGATAAGCAACACGGTTTGTCAGTTGAGCTAATACAGTCCAGGATCGAAAATCTTCACCAATCTCTTCCCGCGCGCCATCGATCATCCAAAACCAAGACCGCTCTATTCCAAGTTGAAACTCACTGTCAAACAATTGACGACCGTAACGTGGGAAATAAGCGACGCCTGCAGCTTCTGCAAAAAGAGGCTGTGACCATAAAAAAAACAGCGTCTGTTCCAAGCTTTCCGCCTCATCCAGCCTCGTGGTAAATGGCCGGTCCTTGCGATATTCACTTTTCCAACGAGGCTCAAGAACGGATAATCCTATTGGTAGACTCCATTCAGCCTTGTTTATCACTCCAAAGAAACCACTATTGCGACGCGCGGAAAAACCAAAAAGATCATATGACTTTGACTTTTTCTGAAAAGCTCCGTCAAACTTTACCCGATGTAACATTCGTATCCCAGGACCAATAAGCATATCTAAGTCACTATAGAATATCGCCTTCCATGTGTCCTTATATGATTTTTGGTCCAGCACTTCGCGCATCCTTCCCGGCGAACCAATTGGCTGAAACCACATCCAAAGATCATCAGAGATATCATCATTTACGGAGGCACCATGAACAAAAAATCGCAACTGACTACCCCGTATCCGATGCTTCCAACTAAGCTGACCATACAACGATTGAGTCGCCCCATCTCCTGAGATCAAATTTATTTTCTGATGTCCTAACATCATCGACACATCTGGTCCAACATTGATTTTTCCGTACGCGTTATGTCCGCTATGATCGGGTTTGTAAGGATAATCCGGTAATGCATCATTCTCAAATCGATCAATCACCCCGTTATGGTTCATATCAGGCCCAAACAGAAACTCGGGACGATCGGAACGAAAACGTAAGAAAGGCTCCTCATAGTCAGGAAATGAATTCCTGTTTTGATTGTGATCATTAATAAAATCACCATTTTCATCAAACCCCGGCCACGCAACGTCGTTCCATTTCTGATCGCGAACAATATTTCCCGAACGCCTTTCAAGGTCGGGACGTTGCCATTCAGGTCGAGCATTGAAGTCATCGTCGTCATCAACAAACTCGATAACCTGGGGGATAGGATCCTTATATCGAATACGCCCTTCCTTGTCCACAAGCCAATGACTTGTCCTATATTCATCTTCTATACGAAAAACTTCAGCGAAAAATCCCCATTGATCATGATTCCAATCCAATTGTAAATAAGAAGCGAGCCCATCAATAGAGTGGCCATGGTGTGATTTAGCCACAGAGTTAGGAAAGAAAAAATGACGTCTTCCTAACACTATTTCTCCACGCATGGAAAAGTTATTCCAATCTATTAAATCCCCATTTATTCCAATTAATTCGGTAGCAGTAGGAAGGCCATAATCAATTTCGACAAATCGAGTGTTCGAGTTGTCTTGAACATTTCCAGAAGCACGAATCACGGGAAGAAAAATTATTTCAGGATTAAAGCGTTCTCCGTCCGTCTGTAAATTTGACGCAAGTTCAATCCTATAATCGTTTGCAACTGACATTTCAAACGTAGCCCGTGTTAAATCCGCTGCTGTAATATCACCAAATCTAAAACGCGTTAAATCATATTCTAATACAATATCCTCTGCATCTTGAGCTATAAACCGCCCGCCCTGATTACCGCCCCCTTTTATTTTGGGAAGAAGATCTACTTCTCGCCCCCGATAAACCTGGCCGTCTAAATCCTCTATGACAATCTCATAATCTGCAAGCACCGCAGGTGTGGATCCTTTACCAGGAGAATCGTCACGAAGGCGCACCCATAACTTTTCAAGAGTCCTATTCTGTTGGGTAGATAACGTTCCCCGTAGCGGATTGCTACTGTTCATCTGCAATTCAGTCTGGGCGTTATGGGCATTAACATAGCTCAAACCCATACGACTACCACCAATATTTAATTCAGTATGTAATCCTACCATCTGCGTAACATCTGTGCGCTCTTCCCCATCCGGTGCCGAAGGCCTAGATAAAAGCAGAGTAGTTAGTAGGCGATCGTTATTATAATCCATACGGACGCCGTTAAAGCGGGGCTTGTACAGGGTTAGTGGTGTAAAAAACGTGAAGATGTCATCGCCAACCATAAGACGATAATTACTACCTTCACGACGATCACCGGAAACGATAAGACGTCCAAAAAACCGTTGGTAGGCGTTATTCCCTGCATCTTTATCTATTCTACTGCCCCGAGGTAAAGGCTGTTCTTGACTCCAGTTGTAAACCATCCAACCCCTACCCAAGAAAGTTCCAAACGTATCGTAAAAACTTCGGCCCTCGAGTAAGTTGTCTACGTATCTTGTATACGGTTCTTTAGCGTAACGCGTAGTAGATTGATACCACGGCTGCATATAAGTCTCGGGAATATGTCGAGGTCCATACCACTTATGTATTGCGGGTTGGTTATAATCGATTTCGAATCGGTTCCCATATGGGTTAAGTGTCTCAAGGCCCCAATACTGGGAATTTTCCGTATAACTTTGAGACCAGCTAATGGCAGAATTCATCAAAATACCAAGAAGTAATTTACAAAAGAAATTCATTAGTATACCACATTTACCAAACGAGATAGGATGGTTCCCTCGGCCATACTGTCCGTTTCGACATTTATGCGTATCAGATATACTCCAGGCAGAACCTTGTGACCCTTCCTATCCTTACCGTCCCAATCAATTTCGTGCTCCCCACTTGGAAAATCGCGTTCGATACTGAGGTCACGAATCAGACGCCCCTCTAAATTATGTATCTTCACCTCTATTTTTTTACTACCCTCTAAGTGAAAGACCACCATTTTGATGGACAGTTCATCATTAATCCCATCATCGTTCGGCGTTAAGATACTTGGGTCCACAACAACTTCTTCCAACAACGCGTTATTTTTAAGACGCGAAACGACGGAAAGACTTTGGGTAGCCACCATATTAGTCGCATCGCCACTCACCACTTCTTGTTCTAAATCCGGCCTAAGATCGCTCTGAAGTCGAGCACTGAATACAGTACTCTGCAAAAATAATTTAGTATCGAAGCGAAAAGCATAGACCTGTCCACCCCTCTCAACTGGCTCATCAAATTTAACTTCAACCGCCCCTTCCTCTCCTGAGTCTACCGACACCTTTTTCCCCGGCCACAACTGTATACCACCACCAAACCTCAATTCTTCATCTGTCCCAACATCGACTCGAGATAAATTCAAGGGTTCCGACGATGTCGAACGAAGTATGACCCGGTTAAATCCCGGATTATTGTCGCCAAAAATAGGCCGAATATACAATGTAAAGTCGTTATACTCCCCTGGCTCTACGCCTCCAACAGGATAAATTTCTCCGAACGCGGTATCAACCAACGGTGGCACGAAGTGAAGCCTCAAAGAGCGTAGCCAGGCGCGCTGCAACGGCTCGCGCGACAATAAACGTAATTGAACTCGTGCCAAGGGCCTTGGAGAAGGCGACTTAAACGCTTCGCCTGAAGTCACATACGGTTGGCTCCAATTGCTCCAATCTGGACCAGTAATTTCTTCAAAAATTGGGGGTGGGCGAGGTGTCTGTTCGGTGTCTGGTAAACGTCTCCACAAATCTTCTGAAATTTCACGGCCGTTCATGGTAAAATAATGAGGCTCCAACGTAACTTTTTCACCTGTGCGCGTTCGCACTTCAATACGAGTATTAGGCGGAGCTTCACCCTCCCATGTGATTTTTTCAAATAGACGCGAACGTCCTAATCGTATAAATGGTGACTCCAAGGTAATTTCAGAAACGTAACCTTCACCATATGCTTGTATCTCGCTAAGCCTTCCCTTTTCAAAACGAGAGCCACTAAACCTCAATTGGCGCAATTCAATATAACGGACTTCTTGTCGAGGAAAGGGCTCTTCGACATGTAGAAAACGCTCTAAGTTTCGACGTTCATCAAATGTTTTCCAAACGAAATTACCAGCTGGATCAACCGTGCCATCCGAGATCCGCAATTGATATGCAAAGGGTGGCCGATCTGGGCTAAGAAGTTTGATACGGTCTAACCAATATTTAGCACCCAAATCTATCTCTACTTGATTTTCATCCTGAACAGGGTCATAAAACAACATATCTTTGTTGCTGGAAAATAAACCGTCTGTAAAAGTCCGGAATAGCAAGAAATCATATCTACCAATAGCTAATGCTTCGCGCTCTTGCTCTGACTGCGTTATAGAAATGATATTCTCACCAATAGCATTTATTTCCACTTCACACAAACGAGGCCTTTCTCGTCGAAAATACATGACCGGCCCTTTTTCCTCATTTGCAAGATCAGTATATATTTCCGCACTGACCGGAATGAGTCGGCCACTTGATGTCTCAAGAAAATAGTCTATTGCGCCTCTATCTTCATCGGGCAGTTCATTGTATCTGTCTTCTGATATTTCCTCGACCCTAAGCCCTTCTGTAGCTATAACATCGATACGCACCTTCTGAACGATAGCTCCCTCGATACCCTCCGCTACTTTTCGCCGAGGGCTGAGATCAAATGTAAATTCGCGCTCTCCGGAAAGGTTACGTACAAGACCCACTCGGGAGAAAACTTCTCCCGACCTTCCACCAGATACAGAGCCATCAGAAACTAAAATGCGGAATTGTTTAAAAGGATCTCCTTGACCCTCCTTCGCAAAACGAACGACTATACTCTCAGCAACAAGAGCTCTTTGCAGATCAATCTCGAAAGACCAAGACGAAATTTCATCTTCGATACTTGGTTCCCAGTANGTTGTATTGTCCTGATCAATAGCAAACAGAGCATTTTCTGAATTACTATTCGAACGTGCAATCGCTATTACCGAGTCTTCTTCAGAATTATAGATGGCGTTCATTCGGCCACTCAGCATACGCGGTATTATCGTCCCGTCTTCACGTATAATGCAAGCACCTGTTGGAGCATNCCAAACCGACCAATCGGCCTCAGTCTGAATGACAACGCGGTCCTGAAGTAACTCATATCCCTCCGGCGCTTTTTCTTCGATCTCTTGGCTCAGAACCGGATTTACNTTCAGCCAAACAATTGATTGAAAAATAATTATTGGCCTAGCGTGTTTTGTCAGCCTACTCCTAATATTTTTAAATGACATACATTNAAACATTATATTTAATTTAGAACATGTGGAAGATTCGAATCAAAAAAGAATTCGGGAACAGNNGTTGGTTTGATCTTAACNGGTCTCTTAATTTGTAANTTGAAAATATTGATGTGGCTTTCTTCTTGCATATGGATCAATACTACGCGGAAAAACCTAAAATGACCAACCACCATAATATATCACCATTTCGGTTACATGACTAATCCGACTAATCCAAAGATTCTTCCCGCAGATTTTGTTTCAAGACTCGAACTTATTTTCCCGACGAAACAATTAGATTCCGTGTTAAGAACATTTGCTCAACCCCCAAAAACAATATTTCGATGTAACAATATAAAAAATACAANTGAACAATTACTCGATCTATTAACTNAGTCAGGAATAGAGTGTAATCCCTTAAATGGGATAAACGGCGCATTNTATGTGCCGGAGAATCAACGGCGGGCTCTCACGAAATCAATAGCCTGTATGGAAGGTCGCTTATACATACAGAACCCTTCTAGTATGCTACCCCCAGTGATATTGAGTCCGAANCCCGGAGAAGAAGTCTTAGATCTTGCGGCTGCACCAGGAGGCAAAACAATTCATATGGCAGATCTAATGCAAAATAATGGAAGAATCGGAGCAGTAGAACCTGTTAAAAAACGATTTTTCCGATTAAAAGAAAATCTTCAGCGAGCAGGCGCAACTGTCGTAAAAATCTACTTAAAGGATGGTCGATCCGTGGGACGACAATGTCCTGAACGCTTTGATCGAGTCCTCTTGGATGCACCCTGTACTGGAGAAGGCCTGTTTGATATAAACAACCCCAAAACTACCGCCTTTTGGAGTGAGAAGAAAATACGTGAAATGGCAAGGAAACAGCTAGGACTGTTTCATTCTGCTATACAATCTTTAAAAATAGGGGGCACATTAGTCTATTCGACCTGCACATTTGCTCCTGAAGAAAATGAAGGTATCGTCGATCAAATCTTAAAAAAATACGGCACGGCAATTGAAGTAATTGAATTAGAAATACCGGGACCAGAAACCGAACAAGCTATGAGACAATGGCGAAACATCCAATTTAACGAACAGGTCACCCGAGCCCGTCGAATTGTCCCAGATGGCCTATATGAGGGATTTTTTATTTGTAAAATGCTAAAAACGGGAGTCACTCATCCCGCATAGTATTGATCAAGCTAAGTTCGCTTCAAGCCCAAAAATAGAACGCGACCAGCGGCTGGTTCAAAAAAACGATTCGCGAAAGCATTGGGGACAATAGACCCATTGTAACGAACATTAAAAATATTATTTAGACCAACGAATATCTGTCCCTTAGCTAAAGAATAGCTCAAGCGTAAATCAGTACGGCTATAGCCTCTATTGACATAATTGTACTCTTCATCAGCCCCGTAAACTAAAGGCCCGTTATTGTCATTTGCGTAATACCTAGAAACCGTTTCCCAGTCCACACTCACATAAAACTTAGAATTAAAATAGTAATTTGCAGATGCATAAGTTCGATGTGGGGGCAAACCAGGAACCCTATTTCCAGACAGTTGCACTTGATTTAAGGTATAATCAACAAATTCGAAATTAGAATAAGTATAGGCATATTGTAATCCGAAATATCTTGTGGGCTTATATTTTATGATCCATTCTATCCCTCTGTTCAACGCAACACCGACATTACGAAAAAACGTCTCCTCACTATCTGCATTATCGGTTTGGAACGGTATCAACATATCTTCCATCTTCATTCTATACACGCTCCAATCAACATGCCAATTACGAAGTATGTTAGCTAAAGCACCACCCAGTTCGAAACTATTTACACGTTCCGCGTTCAAATCAGGATTAAATCCACC
This sequence comes from Gemmatimonadota bacterium, assembly GCA_002693325.1. GTDB lineage: Bacteria > Latescibacterota > UBA2968 > UBA8231 > UBA8231. Next base: position 12,083 of record NZPK01000011.1, read on the forward strand.
TTTACCATCAACACGATTACTTAATTCCGTGGTGGTAGGATTCTGAAAGGAGGTTCCATAATTTACAAAAAACCTAAACTGTGAATGGGGTCGATAATTTAAACCGAGAAACCTACTCCATTCCCCTAAGTGCCTATTTCCGGAATCATCTCCGTCTTCACGTAATTTGTCGAAAACACGATAATTGCTACGATCAAAACGAATGCCTATTGACGCTGATAAACTTGAGCTTATATCTACATTCAGCGACGAAAAAACTCCCACAGCAACTACATCCTCTTCCTGATTCAACTGCCGCTCTCCGTAGCGCAAATACGAAAAAATAGTTTGATCAGTAACATTACCAATTTTGTCTTCATTTGATCCCAAATTTCGATACTCTACTCGTTTGTCATTTTGCCACTCAGTATCTAAGCCTGTTATATGAGTTAGCTTATTCCAAGCAGTCTCACGTGAAAACCGTAAGCCACCAGATATTCGATTTAAGTCTATTATTCTACCAGGAATAGGGTTTAATAGAGACCTACTTAATACGTAAGAAGTCAATTGATANAGGCTGCTATCAGCAGAAATATAGTTTACCACATTACCCATTTGAGATTGGCGGATTTGTTTAGCTGCCCCCTGCTTTATTACATACGATCTAACTGATTTAGGAGAATCTTTTGATGTCAAAAAATCCAGCGAACTAGGGTTATACATGAAAGGGCCGTCAAAAACATTAGCCATCACACGAACGGTTAAATTACTCGAAAACCTTCGACTATGAAGTATACTCATCCCATATTGCTGTGTATAAGAATGGTGCCTATAGCCATCACTTTTTAATGAGTATGTGTTAAAAATCGATCGAGTATTTAAATCAGCCTTTGACATCTGTAGCTGAAGGCGTTGCAGTCCGTAACTTCCAATAGTAACTCGTGGAGCAATACGAAAAGTATGATCCTCTAAGTTCCGTGTTTTAATAGAGATCAAACCTCCACTCGCATTCCCATAAAGTGCAGCTACAGGCCCACGAATCACCTCGACACGACCTACCCCAGACAGGTCGATACTATTCAACTGAGTCTGTCCGTCAGCTGTTGTAAGTGGAATATCATCCAATAAAACTTTAATGCCTCTAACGCCAAACTGTGCTCTTACACCCAAGCCTCGCGAACTAATCCGGTCACCTTGAGAAAGATTGTTTCGGTTATCCACCAAGATACCCGGCACGTCTCGCAATATTTCCTCAACAGAAAGATTAGGATGAATGGCATCCTTTTCTTCTATTTCGACCACACTAATTGCGTATGGAAGNTTGGAATCAACGCTTCCTACTCTTGTAGCAGTAACCATAAACTCTGGCAAATTATATTTAGTGGAATCAGCCTCAGACGCCCAAACATTGCCTCGGTAAAATACGAACGAGTTTAATAAAACAAGCGCTACTGTTACCAAATAAAATTTTGACTTGTATATTCTCAATGGCATTATATTGTTGTCTGACAATTTAAAACAATTTTTTAACTAAACCGGATTCACAGATATTAACAATAATGACGACTTTTTCATTTAAATAATACCATAAAAATTAATGATTAATTTACTGCCGCTACTACTAATTTTTTTTAACCTTTTATCATGTGGTAACGTAACAAATCCGAGTCATTCGGAAATAATCGAAAAACATCACGAAATTATATTCCAACAAATAGACCCTAAATTAGACGGACTCGTAAAAATAGACAGTGTATCTTGGATACCCCTCTTACCAATAAATTTGCCAAACCGTATGATAGAAATTCCAGGCATTTTCTCCGTAACAATCCAAAACAATTCAAATGAAGTAATTTGGATCCGCTATGACCTTCGGTTTTTCGATGATGAGGGATTCTTAGTCGATGACTTTATCCCTTTTGGCCAACCTGTCATTGTCGCTCCCCGTATAGAACACGCCTTAAATGGGGATTTCTTTGTGAGATCGGCAAATATAGATCAGGCAATGCGCATGGCCATGATGCAATTTGCCGCTCGAATAAAACTACAAGACTGATCCATTTATCCCATCTCAAACATAGGGATCGCCTCACAGGATCGCTCTTTTAAATATTCTATTTCTTCCTCGTTAACAGATTTAAAATTATTTGCAATATCTATAGCCATATCAAATAAAACTTTTTCACCAGGAGGGATTGCTGCCGTAATAGGTTGTGACAATGTAAATCTAAGCGCCAGTTCCGCTAATTCCGGATCTTCAATTGGAGCATACCAACATTTCGGATACGTTCTACTGCTTCCTTCCTGAATTTTTCCATGTGCCAACGCCTTTAGGGCAAGGACAGCCACTTGCTTCTCTACAGCCTTTTCTACTACTTGCGGTCCAAAATTCGCTTGAAAATAGTGAGTCCAATTTAACGGAAAGAGCACTGAATCAAAATCAAATAAGTCAAGTAGCTCAATTGCAACCTCAACCGAATGCGCCGAAAAACCAATATGTCGAATAATGCCTTTATTTTTTGCATCTAATAGAAAAGAGATCACTCCATCTGGGGCCGTTGCTTGTTCGACATCTTCCTTTGTAGTCATGGCGTGTAATTGAAATAAATCAAAATAATCAGTCCTCATATTCTTCAAAGATTGCATCAATTCACACTCTGCTTTTTTCCTACTACGCTCACCTGTTTTACAGGCAAGAAAAACATCTTGTCTATAAGGCTCTAGAGCCGGTCCCAAACGCTCCTCTGCATTTCCATATGAAGGTGCTACATCAAAGTAATTAATACCAAGATCAACCGATTCAGCGACAATCCGACTGGCTACTTTTGGTTCGCAATCCATAACCAAGATCCCACCAAAACCAATAATAGAAAGATCGATATTAGTATTCCCGTATGGCCGTTTTCGCATCCATTCGCTCCCGGTTAAAACAAATTATTTTTAAATCTGTTGCAAAAGATAGCATATAATATAACACGTAACAAAAGAGATATTTAGGTCAAACGCTTTAAATAAAGAGGTATCGTTTTATGAGTAATCAAATCGGTTCAATAATTGAAAACGGACTGAGTGACTGGCAAATCCTTCAAAAAACCGAAGACGGCTACGCCACCATATTCTTGAATGGTCATTATTTCGGAAATCCAGATAGTCAAATAAATATTCGAGTCTTAAATGAAGCCACCGGTTGTCACCAAAATATATTTAACACTATTCAAGGAGATAAAGACAGAAGGTGGGAAGCCAAGCTACGTGTAAAATCTGGCGGATTATATCGATTAGAGACGCGACTACAAAACGTAGGCGAACAGACCACGGAATGGTCTACACGTGGGGATATGCGTCATTTCTGGGGCGTAGGAGACGTCTGGGTGATCGCAGGACAAAGTAACTCAGCCGGGTACGGCAGGGGTTCATATCAAGACGCTGCCGAATTAGGCATACACATTTTTAGAAATAACGAGCAGTGGGCTCTTGCAACTCATCCTATGAACGAATCAACGGGTATCGTGCATCCTGTCAATCGTGAAGCCAGTAACCCAGGACATTCTCCCTATTTACAATTTGGCCGAATACTCCAACGAACACTAAATCATCCTATCGGTTTAATTCAGACAGCCCTCGGAGGCTCACCATTAAGTCGCTGGAATCCGAAAGAAAAAGGAGTCTCTGATTTATACGATAATATGTTGCGACGCATTAAATTATCTGGAGGGAAGATTAAAGGAATTCTGTGGTATCAAGGCGAAAGCGATGTGGATATAGAATCTGCATCATCCTACGAGAAAAGATTTACAGACGCGGTTGCTTCATGGAGAAATGCATTAAACGACCCACAACTTCCTATTCTAACGGTTCAACTTAATCGAGTTATTGGAAGACCAGAGGCTGACCTTGGCTGGAGTATTATAAGAGAAGCGCAACGCATCGTAGCCAAAAGAGATTCGAAAATTGCAATAATTCCAACATTAGATCTACCATTATCTGATCTAATCCACACAAGTCCAGCCGGCAACATGATATTAGGCGAGAGGCTAGCACATGCAGCTCTTGACCTTTTAAACGAACAAAAACAGAATCACAACGCACCGGACGTTGAAAAAATATCTTATATTGCAAAACAAAAAATCGAGATATATTTCTCCTACGTTCAAAGCTATATAAATTGCATCGAACCACATCTCAATATGTTTTTGATTGAAGATGAAATCGGCCGAATACCGGTAACAGATATATACTTCCCTAATAATGCATCAATCCAAATAGAATTATCTAGGCAACCGATAGGACACCTCAAGGTATCTGGCGGATGGGGTTCCTCGCCATCAACTGTAGCCGTCGATATGGAAAGAAGAATGCCGATACTTGGCTTTCATAATTTTTTAGTTCAATAAAGAGTTCGGATAAGGACGCTTCCATCCCTTCTTTCCAAAAGCAATATCTCCAGACAAATCACTATCGTATACGACTTTGTCGCGGTGCGAGGCCTCTACGGAACGCATTATTTCAGTAGTTAGTGCCGAATCAAGTCTCTGATATACTACACCAGAATCATTCCTTTTTAACAAATTATTCTGCTCTGCCGGGTCTTCATACAGGTCAAACAATAAATGTTCTCCAGTCAGATATTTACACAATTTCCACCTACCATCAAAACACATCCAACCACCACCCATCATCCCATATAGATAATCACGCTTATCAGTCTCAATTCCCAAACTAGGTAACGGCTGAAAATCCATATAATTCGGAGGAGAAACGCCCGCCATTCTTAGCATAGTCGGCGTGATATCCCCTAAGGCAACAAGATCCGTATTTGTTCCTTTTTTCTCTCCATCAGGCAAACGTACAATAAGAGGAATATGACAACTCGACTCGAAAAAATGACCTTTGCCTATAAGGTTATGATCACCCAAATAGTCCCCATGGTCAGAAGAAAAAATAATTACGGTTTTATCTAATTTCCCTTGATCATTTAATGCCTTTATTATCTCTCCTATTATATGATCGATCTGCTTCACTAAACCGGCATAATGGGCACGTATCTTAGCCTTTTGATGGTCGGTAAACTCACTATAATCAACGCCATTCCAGGGCCGTTTATTGCCTTGTATGTTTTGCAAAGTAAGTAGCGGATGATCGTCAAGAACTTCAGGTATTGCCTTGGGCATGTCCTCAGGATTGAAATAATCTGCATATTCAGAGGATGGATCATACGGACAGTGAGGCCCAGGCAATCCGACCATCATGGCAAAAGGTTGAGAATCTTCATACGAATGAATATACTTTGCAGCCTCAGCACCGACAAAATAGTCCCAGGAATCCGAGAAAGAATGTTGGTGTACTACAGCTCCTTTGTTTTCATGATATCCGTGGTGCTCATCCCCATGCAATTTCCGTAAACCCCGTTGATCTAAATACTCAAAATAGTCGTCTTCGATATAAAGCCATCTTTTGTCTTCACATACAACTCGATCATGAAATCCCATAGAAGCGTCCCATGGATAAAAATGCATCTTACCAATCGCTGCACTTCTATAACCAGCAGACTCGATTAATTCTGGCCAAGTATGCATTCCACATTCATTATAATCAGGACGTAAAAATTGACCATTACCCAAAACACCGGTTCTAATTGAATTAAGCCCCGTCAGCAAATTGTGGCGGGCAGCAACACACACAGGGGATGTGCTATAGGCATTTTCATATAAGACGCCTTGATCGGCAATTGAATCGATATTCGGCGTTTCAATAAAATCAGCACCATAACAAGAAAGAAAATCTGGACGTAACTGATCTGGCATGATAAAAAGGAGATTCAAGTCATTCATTAGTTGTATCCTATATTTTATCGATTGATAATATTTGGTATGTATGGGATACAATATATCAACATGTTTAAATCTATGTTGGAAAAAATTTGCTTCACAACATTGATATAGTAAATTATTTTGATATTCAATTTTATTTTAGGAAAAAACAAAGAGAATTTGTCAGAAAATTTGGAGAGCGACCGATTTTTTATATGAAAAATGCACTCGTTTTTCAATGGGTGATAATTATCGGGCTCGGCGTAAGCTCTTGTTCCCAAAAAACCGAGACCTCGGAACAGGTTAGCATCAATCCCAACCATTCCCAAATAGATCTTCGTCCCTATTCAGATCTCGGGACCGAGATAAATCTAATCGACCAAGATGGGAATACATTCGCACCGAACACTACTATTAACCGCATATCTCTATTATTTTTCGGCTATACATTCTGCCCTGACTTCTGTCCCACGACTCTTTCAAAATTAATCTCCGTAAAAGATCTCCTCGATACAGAAAATGAACGACTTGATATTTTATTTGTGAGTGTTGACCCTCAAAGAGACACACCTACAATCCTTAAGGAATATTTAAAATATTTCCCTATGAAGGTCTACGGACTGACGGGAACGTTAGATGCAATAGACAAAGTAGCATCCGCTTTCGATATCTCTTTTACACAAGGAAATCCTGATAAATACGGGAACTATTCAGTTGATCATTCCACATCAATTTATTTGCTTGATACTGATCATCGAGTAAGATATGTTTTCGAACATAATGTCACCCCCACAATGATTGTTTCAACATTACGGGAACTATGGAACCATCAAGCCCTTAGCGTACCGCGACTTGTATTGGACGACCCATTATTAGCAGCAAAAGATTTGGGCAGCAGGGGGTGTAGTATATTGAGCGAAGAGGAACACGAAGGTTACCGTTTATGGTCAAAGCGTTACCAGACTCTATCGAGATCAAAGAACAATATGATTTTACAACCCTCATATAATTTTCAACTCACACAATAAACGTTAATAAATGGCAAAAACTGATGCCTTCCCCGAAATAGAGCGTGAACTCCGTTATTTCCCTGCCAATACAAACGAGTTACAGACACTCAGCAAGGATAAAATCCAGCAATTCAACGATAAAGGCTTTATCTGTCCACTGGATGTCTATAGTTCTTCTGAAACTAAAACTAATCGGGAAACCTTCGACAAATTAATTAAAGAAACTACATCCAAAGGTGGTGACAGCTACTCAATCAATGGATGGCACCGTACACATTCGGCAGTTTATGATATTGTAACCGATACGCGAATTATTAATTATGTTCAAGATATTATTGGTAAAAACATTGTTTGCTGGGGTACTCACTATTTTTGCAAAATGCCTAACGACAGCAAAAGAGTAAGTTGGCATCAAGATGCTTCCTACTGGCCGCTTACCCCTAGCAAAACAGTCACTGTCTGGTTAGCCATAGACGATACGGATTCCCAAAATGGTGCCATGCAAGTTGTCCCTGGATCTCACTTGCACGGACAAATTGATTTCGAAATAAGTAAAAAGGAAGAAGAAAACGTACTGAACCAAACAGCATTAAACCCATTAGACTACGGAGAGCCACCAACTCTCTTGGAAATGCATGCTGGGCAAATGTCCCTGCATACAGATTTGCTCCTTCATGGTTCCGAGCCAAATCGATCCCATCGACGACGTTGTGGTTTTACTATTAGGTATGTCCCATCGGAAGTAAGAGCCTTAAATGGGTGGAATGAAAACGCGATAGTATGCCGAGGTGAAGACCCCGAGGGAAATTGGAAACACTGGCCTCGACCAAAAGATTGAATACTCAGGTTAAGTTGCTAAAACCACGCGAGCCTATTGAACTCCATACTATAAGAGCATGCCTATCAAATGAAACGGAGCTTTGCATTTTTTGACCGGACTCCCACGGCACCTATATTCTTTGAACTTGTCACACCATTGTCATGCAACGCTACTAAAACTTCCTCTGCATAATCCCTGGGTAGCGCAACCAATAATCCACCACTCGTCTGTGGATCAACCATCAGCGACCGCTGTTCAGGACTAAGCCTATTAGCAAAATGCGCATTGCCCTCTAACAACTTGGCATTAGCAGAATTAGCTTTCGTATTAATTCCTTGCTCATACATTTCTCTGGCTTCAGCAAATACTGGGACCGCAGAAACATCAATCGTAAATTCATGACCAGAAGCTTTCGCCATTTCCCAGGCATGTCCCGCAAGGCCAAAACCTGTGACGTCAGTAACGGCATTTACAGGAAATTTTTGCAAGACCTCACACGATTTTTTATTCAACATAACAAGTTCGTCTATGCACGCTGTCAGCGCCTGCGAAGAGACTTTCCCCTTTAAATTTCCATTGAATATCACACCGCTCCCAACCGACTTAGTTAAAATCAATACATCACCTATCTGAGCACCACTATTTCGCCAAAATCTTTTTGGATCAACCATACCCGTCACAGCTAACCCAAACTTGGGCTCAATATCCTCAACCGTATGTCCTCCAATAATTACCGCATCAGCTTCTTCAACTTTACTTAAAGCACCGTGAAATATATTCTGTATCGTATCAGAACTTAATTCATTAGTTGGGAGACACATTAGGTTTAAACATGTCATGGGAGATCCTCCCATAGCATAAATGTCACTGAGTGAGTTAGCCGCAGCAATTTGACCGAAAATGTATGGGTCGTCTAGCGGAGGAGTAATAAAGTCAGCCGTAACAACAATGGCCTGATCCTTATTAATTCTAAAAACTCCCGCATCATCTCGCGTGTCAAAACCCACCAAAACGTCTCGATTAGTAATAATATCCAATCCAGACAATATAGATTCCAGCCCGACCGGACTAGCCTTGGCAGCTCAGCCACATGTCTTTGCAAGACTTGTCAAACTCTTTTCTCGAACAGAAAGACGTTTATCAGTCATGAAACTATGAAGTTCCTTTGAATGAGCTCTATAGTTGAAATCTAATTCATACTATTTATCTACAGGATAATTAATAATAATGCAAGCTTTTGTGAAATAGTAAGAACTCAAACCTTATGAAGAATGTTGTCCACCCTTATACAGTGAAACATAGTCTACTCGCTAGTAAAATTGACTTGCTTAGGAAAAACATTAGATTGACAATATCCTTTGGTATAGTTAAGCCAACCAATGTTAGCCTAACTATACCAAACAGCGGTCAATTTTCTTTCAATTATTAGGATTTTTCTCATGGTAAGAAGATTTAGTGTAACTTTACTTTCATTTTTGACGTTAATCAGTTCCTCAAACCTTCACGGATCTGAACTCAACGTGTATTCGGCTAGGAAAAATGCACTAATAAGACCAGCCTTAGATATGTTCGCTGAGGCAACTGGAACCAAAGTTAACTTGATCACAGCCTCTGCAGATGCACTGATTGAACGACTAAAAATGGAAGGCGCTCTTTCGCCAGCAGATATTCTTATAACAACGGATGCGGGAAGGCTCGGTCGCGCAGTCTCAGCCGGGCTTCTTAAATCTGTTTCATCGAAAATATTAAATGAATCAATCCCACCGAATTTGCGTGACCCGAAGGGCCGCTGGTATGGGATGTCCGTCCGAGCACGGCCTATCGTATACTCAAAAAATCGCGTAGACCCCACCGAGTTAAGCACCTACGAAGACTTAGTTTCCGAAAAATTCCATAAAAGAATTTGTATTAGATCCTCGAGTAACATCTATAATCAATCACTTATCGCATCAATGATTGCTTCAAATGGAGAGGAATCTGTTACATCTTTTGCACGAGGAATCGTTAATAATCTCTCACGACCACCATCCGGTGGCGATCGTGACCAAATTAGAGCTGTTGCAGCTGGAGTATGCGATATCGCCATTGTTAACACCTACTACCTAGCAGGCATGATTAAGAGCAAAGACTCTACTGAGGTAGCCGCAGCTAAAAAAGTCGACGTATTCTGGCCGAATCAAAACGATCGAGGCACACATATAAATATCTCTGGTGCAGGAGTTGCGAAGCATGCAACAAACACGGAATCCGCTGTGCAATTAATGGAATTTCTGATTACTCCTAAAGTCCAAGAATGGTATGCAAGAATTAATGGCGAATATCCAGTAATAAATGAAATTCCTCCGTCTTCCGTTCTGGCTGCTTGGGGAGATTTTAAACATGATTCCGTCAATTTATCCCTTTTCGGGCAACTAAATGCTGAGGCAGTCCGAATAATGGACAGGGTTGGCTGGCGCTAAAATTTTCACCACATTGGGACGTATGCTAAATCGTTCGCTCCCGGTCTTCGTAGCCATAATACTTTCTCTGCCAATCTTAACCGTAGTCTCGAGTTGGCTGAATGACATAAGCTATGATGCATGGGACCATCTAATAAATACAACGCTCATAGAGTACGTAATGAATACCACTATTCTGTCTGCTGGTGTCGTTGTGGGCGTAATTTTCTTAGGTTGCCTGTGCGCCTGGATTATATCTGCATATAGATTTCCTGGGCATCAATTTTTTAATATAGCGTTAGTATTACCACTATCGATGCCAGGATACATAATCGCCTATACTTACACAGGCCTACTAGATTTCTCGGGTCCATTACAGACATTCTTTAGACACTACTTCTCTCTCGAAGTAGGAAATTATTATTTTCCAGAAATCCGTTCTTTGGGGGGAGCAATCTCGATGCTGAGCTTAGTACTCTATCCCTACGTTTACTTAATCGCCAGGGATGCTTTTTCTTTACAATCACAAAGCCTTTCATTAAGTGCACAAGTACTCGGCGTCAGTCCCGTACATCGTTTTTTCCACATTTCTTTACCAATCGCTCGACCCGCTATTGCTGCTGGCACTGCTTTGGCTCTAATGGAAACGCTTGCCGATTACGGCACAGTTGCCTTTTTTGGTGTCAATGTCTTTACAACGGGCATATTTAGGACGTGGTTTGGGTTAGGTGAGCCTATACTAGCCATGCAATTAGCATCAGTATTACTAATGGTAGTAATATTCGTTGTGGCATACGAGATACATTTTCGAAAAAAAATCTCGTTCCAATCAACCGTCTCGATACGTCGGAAACCTACCCAACTTAATAGAATACAGGGAATTATCGTTTTTCTTTTTTGTAGTGTTGTCTTTTCATGTGGTTTTTTTATTCCATTCCTTCAACTTTTGTACTGGACGATAGCTATTGCAAATACAAAATTAACATTTGATTACTCGGAACTTTTATTTAATTCTCTTTCTCTCGCAACAATTACTGGAGGGATAGCCGTTTCAATAGCGCTTTTATGTTCACTAACTGCACGTTCATGGCGTCGATCAAAAATTGTAAGCTTAGGATATTTCTTTACCAAATTAGGTTATGCTGTCCCTGGAACAATAGTAGCAATAGGAATAATTATTCCATTCTCAAAAATCGATCTCTTTCTTAACACCTTGATAAATACGATTTCAGGTCATACTCCAGGCCTGCTAATATCCGGTACTCTTTTTACAGTAATCTTTGCGCATTTAGTTAGATTTATTCCCGTTGCAATTTTAGGTATGGAATCTGGAATTTCGTCGATTCCAACAAGTATAGATCAGGTTTCCAGCACCTTGGGAATTTCTAGATTAAAGCATTTTAAANAAATTCAATTGCCNATTTTATACCCTTCATTAATCACCTCATTTACACTCGTCTTCCTCGAAAGCCTNAAAGAATTACCTGCCACCCTAATATTACGACCACTCAACTTCGATACGTTAGCCGTAAAAGGGTTTGAATTAGCTTCGGACGAACGTCTCGCAGATGCTGCTCCAGCGGTAATAACCATAGTGATAGTNGGACTCGTTCCATTANCTCTATTAAACCGATCAATTAGCCAGAGATATAATACNAATGATGCATAANAACNAATCAGGCCTAAGTGTTGATAGAGTCAGCTTAACATATCCGAATCAAATAGAACAAACGTTGAATGANATTAGCATTAATCTAAGTTACGGGAATATCGGATGTATCATGGGAGCAAGTGGAAGTGGTAAAACAACTCTGTTAAAAGCCATAGCCGGATTTGAAAACATAGACGATGGTNAAATTACTCTAAACGANAAAATTATATCAACAGCAATAGAGCAAGCGCCTATTGAGAGTAGACGAATCGGATTTGTCTTTCAAGACAACTCACTTTTTCCACATTTAACTGTTAAGGAAAATATCGAATTTGGNCCTAAATTTGGTATTCCAACTGAAAAAGCCTTGCCAATCAATGAAATTCTTTCAATGCTCGATTTAAATGCTGTCAGCAANCATCTACCAAACGCGATATCCGGTGGACAGCAACAACGAACGGCCCTAGCAAGAGCAATTGTAAACGGTCCAGATCTACTTTTAATGGACGAACCTTTCGCAAGCCTCGACAAAAACCTACGCGAAAACATTGTAACTGAAATTCGTNNGCTACTCATAGAGAGAAAAATAACAACGTTGATAGTAACTCATGACTATTCGGAAGCTTCTACTCTAGGAGATTACATAGGAATATTAGATCAAGGTAAAATAAAGCAATGGGACAACGAAGAAAATCTTTACAAAAATCCCAAAAGCATTTTAATTGCCAAAGCCATCGGCGACGGAACTATTTTAAAAGCTTCAGACTANGAAAAGTTATTTNAAATGCCAGCTAAAAGTCCTTTTTTTATNCTCAGNCCCGAGAGCGTTCAGATTCAACAAAANGGAACATTTACGGGTAAAATTATAAACCGAAAAGGGAGAGGTAATTATAGCCTGATAACCTNTCGTATTAATCAAACTCAGATTGANGTTGAATTATATNTCTCTTCAAGGCCNCTTCCCAAGGTTGATGACGTACTCANCATCTGCATAACTCACGATTCCTGCACACCTATACCAGAGTAGATTTAGAATAATAATTCTTGATTCCAGTAAACGTACATCACCAAGAACTCCTGTATTAAANTGAACACTAGTTGACGATTTTGCCCTCATTGAAGTTGGAGGAGATCCAATTTCTATCATCTATACATTCAAGTAAAGAGGGCTATACGCAATTATAGAGCAACCTCTGATCACTCATGAGGAAAAACCAAACTACACTTAATTCGTTGATTTAAAATAGAAAAAGGAAGAATGACTATAGAAGAGATTCAAACATTTTTTTAATTCCCTTCTATCGCCCATTTGAGAACAATCACATATTCGTTAACCAACGTCCCTTTTCCGTCGTAAACACGTAAATAATACCCCAAACACCAGAGGCTGTTACCTCTCCAAGAATTAAACCAAGAAAAAATGGCTTGGCATCCCTGAATAAGGCAAGTCCACCGAAACGAACAATGACTGCCTTTAAAATCCAAGCAAATAATGCCGAAAACCAAATTTGGCTAGTCAACCATCCTATTGATATTGCGAAACCTATCGGATGAAAAGGCCACCAATACCACCGATGCTGAGCCCACATCAAAAAACATTCAATTGTGGCACCTATCCCCTTAAAGAACCATCCTCGCATATTGGCTTCTGGCATATTCTCCATCGTCGGTCCCACGTAAGGCCAACCATGCGCCCCTGCCCAGTTTATCAGGGAAAGATTAATTGCACCGTATGTATAAGCCAATTTCAAAGTCATGTACGCAGCACCAAGCAATGAGCAAGAGAGGGCCAAAATCATACCCCAAAACAATATAGTTTTGGACCCCGAAACCAGTTCAGCTAATTTTAGCCCATTAGAAGCTGCCACCATAGGGGAAGTTCGCGACTCTCCCTGCCATATAAAGGTAAAATTTAAGGCTACCAACCCCTTTGCCCCGAGTATAGATGTACCCAAACCGGAAATAATAAAGTATGCTGGTACAATCGGACTTCGTGCCGTAGCTACACCTCCTGTAGCCACAACCCTGGCGACTAAAACAAAAAAAATCAAACTGATCACGATCAATACTGGTAATACTACAATCGGTAAACCCGAACGCCATAACCAAATTGAAATAAATAACAGACACCCCAAAAAGATCCACACAGCAGTCCGGTAACGAAGCAATTCACCTCTATCGTCAATACCACCATCGGGATCCCATAACTTTTTACATACATCCCTTAGGTGATCACGAGCATTCCATAAACCGTAAATCACCAACACTACTACGGCGCCCGTTGCCTGATGCGTAAGATCTGCCGGCTGCGAATATTCGTATGCACTTAAAGTTTCAGTACTTGCAATACCTACGGTTGTAAATATACCCTCCTGGATTTTAGAAAGCACATAAAAAAACCAAATACTGAAAGTAATTTCTAGNTTTACCAGATAAAAAAATCCGACCCACGCCAGATTCAGAGAAACAGGTAACATAAGTGTATTATTGAACATGGAAAATTGCCCATTGGGACTATATTGGGGAAATGCAGGCCAATAATGATTTAGCGCATTAAAGCTCAAAAAAGTAAGAGGAACAAAAAACCCTAACCACATTATTCCAGACCGAAAGAATGGGGCAATTAGACTGTCCGAATCTTTCTCAATCATATTCTGGGGCAATTGCACCATAGGATAAGCCAATCGCTCATGTACCGACCACTGCCGATGGAGAATGGAACTCATACAAATCAGCATTAAACTCAGAGCAAGAATAAATGACAACCACCAGGTCATCGGTTCAACCCAGGCCTCCCATGGAATATTCGAGCCCTCCGGTAGGCCTTCGTAGTAATATTTAATNGCTTCTTCATCTTGAGGAACCATCCAAGACGGTATTACATCAAAAAATAGTTCCGCGTAGTTATTCTCAGGCGTAGCGTAATAGAAAGGGTACACCAAAGTACCTATGAGAAAAAACATCAAACCCCAAGTCGGAACCGTTACGGCCATTAACAACATGCAATAAATTAGTACTAAATCCGCCCGAGAAAGCTCAAATTGCCTATGCAGAATACTTAGGAGAACATTCACGACGAACGTAAGGATAAAAAAGAAAAAAATAGCGGCTGGGGATGATGGGTTAAAACCAATCCAATAATAATTAAAAACAATGCCATACGGAGCAATTAAACCAATTATCATGGAAAGAATTACGCCGAGACAAAGGCCNCGTAAACTAAAGTGAGTATCTTCAGGCATNATTAATTAAAGGCCCTANCCATTTATGANTTTCTTNAGATTANATCTGATTGTTATCATTTTAAAGTAAACTATNTNNTGTCAGATTATATAGTTCCAAACACCATTTATATCGGAGCCTTTCCGATGCAGTTTTTGCATGACGCACGGCACCTCTAANCACGACTACGTAATACAGNAATGTCCAATGCAATACACTAATCCTTTTTATCATCGTCCGAACNATCCTAATGTCTTATTTTTCGCTTTCTACTAAAGTATTTTATCATAAAAGGAAGGTAATAAACCTAAAAATTGCATAAAAAATTAAAAATGTCTTATACTGAGAGCAAAGCGCCCTGTTAGAACCACCTAACCACAGCCTGGACATTGATATCATGGATGATCTAATCGAATGGAAAAATTATCTATTACCACTGCCNAAAGAAATAATAATCNATAAACAGGTCCAAATAAACCCGTCCGAAATTGCAATACACAATGAAAGCGATCACGACGAACAATCAAAGCAAGCTACGAAAGAGTTACGCCAAGTCTTTGCCGAAAGATCAAACTGTGTGCCGAAAGGAGACTCATTCACGATCAAACTTGCTCTGCCAAATAAAAAAGACAGAATCGAAGATACCGATGTAGATGTAAGTGATTTACGCGAACTTCCAAATATGGAACANGCGTATAAAATTCTTCCGATAGCGGATAATTGCCTAATCATTACAGCCATTAAATCTATCGGACTTTTTTACGGTGCCTGCACAATGAAACAACTACTTTCGGCAACAATGTGTCCACGATCCGTTACTATACCGATCGTCAACATAAGAGATTGGCCTGATATATCTGAACGNGGTTTATGGAATTTCCCAGATGAAGCAGAGTGGATCCCTTGGCTCGCCTCGAAAAAAATGAATTATGGAAAAATGGCATCTACTCACTTAGCNCCTGTTGAACGGAATAAAAAAAACTCTGCAACTATCGACCGCGAACTAATGATCGAAAGTCAGAAATACGGATTTAATTATTCTCCTTTTATTCTCCATTTAAATTTCCTTCACAGCCTTGGAATCTATCAGGCCTATCCAGAATTAGCAGGCAAAGGCGATAGCTCNTTGACTGGTCGCTATTTTGCCCATAAAGATGGCAATCAACACCGAGCTCCGTGCGCATCGCAAGCCGTTTTNGTAGATATTATANNAGAATGGATGACTTCNATTGCAAAACAAGACGGATTCGACATTAGCTGCTGGCTCAGCNAACGGCCGGGGCAATGCGAGTGCTTANACTGCACAATGATTGGACAGTTNGTCCTTGAGGCACGCGCATTCGTCACAGCATGGAAGCGTGTCAAAAAGGTTTTTCCAAAACTTCAAATACGACTCTTCCTTTCTACGACCACGTTAGAACGAGACTACCGGGTACTTCATGAAACACCTGCAGAAGTAAAAATTGAACGGGCCTGTGCTATGGGCTTAGAGAGAGTAACGCACAAACCACGCGACCTGTTCCTTAATTCTCTTTATGATCATTATGCTTCCAACGGACGCTGGATAGCAAGTTATGATGTACCCATTGGAGTAAACGGCGACGTAGACACACCAGAATTCAAACTTCCAGCTAAATCAGCCCATCGAGTCCAAGACTACGTAAAACAACTTTATCAACGAAAATATAATGGCGNCTATGGTATGATAGCCTGGCATACCCTCGCTAAAGAAACCGATAACTTTAATATTTCAGCATTAGCAGAATGGTCATGGAATACCAATGGAAGGTCTGTGCGTGAATTTTCTATAGCGTGGGCAACTCACCAAAAAATAGAAAACACTAGTTTATTTGCCGATTGGTCTGAAATAGTTGGGAACCTTGCTTTTGATGTNTACGATTCTGATTTTCCGATAGCCTATTCTCAGGGTAAGATTATTGACTTAATAAAAGAGCGAAAGCGACCTTATCTAGGAGANNGCATCTTCCGATACTACGAATCTAAAAAATCTTTTGAGAATAAACGTGTTGCTTTCAAAAGAGCTCAAATATTGGCAGCTGAATTACCACCTAATTACATACTTGAAACCAATATAATCGGAACATACTTGGATNTAGCAGAAAGTATTTGGCATATAGCAGAAATCTTAGCCACAAATAATTTAGATCAAAAAAAAGATCAAAAAGAAATACAAAAATGGCTTAAGAAACTCAGCTTAAATGGGGAGAAGAATATTAACGCCATTCGTGTATGGCGAACGTCCTTAGGTCCCGAACCATGGCACAACCGTGTTTACGATACANTTACANCTACACAANAAACCGTTGATGAAATATGTAGTTTCATCAATGAACGTTACATTTTCTAATTCCCTATTTTAACTCCACCANAGNGGTAGNTCNTGGTCTTTAAAAANTGGATTTTTCTTGTAGTATGGACCNGGAATGTAAGGAAACCGTTGTTCAATATTCTCTATTAATTCTACCCCAAAACCAGGTCGGTCAGGTATNGTCAACACCCCATTTTCTATTGGATACGGGTCTTTGAAAATCTCCCATTTTAAAGGGTTGTACGTCTGATTAAGTTCACACATGTGGCCACATGGAACCCCCGCTACTAAATGAATATTCGCTATGGTCGTAAGTCCACCAACCCAATTATGAGGACAATAATACTGTCCGAATTCATGAATAGTCTGTCCAATATACCAACCCTCGGAAATACCTGTAAGATTAGCATCAGTCTGGATAATATTCATAGCTCCCGATGAAACATACGGCCTTACCTGCCAACGGTTCCACCAACTTTCGCCACCGGAAACCATAACTGATGGCATAGCCTCACCTATTGCCAAGTGCTGATCTAAAGAAGCGGGATTCTCAGGCTCAATAGGTTCTTCATACCAGTAGAACCCAAGGTCCTCCAAAACAGGACACAATTCATTAACTATGACTTCAAACGGCCATGGAAATTTCTCTATTACCAATCGAAAATCAGAACCAACAGCAGATCTGAGATTCGATAGTATCAGTAAATACTCCTTCATATCCATTCCACTATACAGCCAACTCGTTCCATTACGAAATTTGAACGTCGTATAGCCAGCAGCCTTGTATTGCAATGCTTCCTGAATCAAATCCTGTTCCCCATTTTCATACCAGGCATGAGAAACCCCTCCACTAGCATATATCTCGACTTTATTTGAGACTTCAGGATCGTCTGATAATAACTTATATACAGGTTCCCCTAAGGCCTTTCCAATAACATCCCACAAAGCATTATTTACACCTGCCCAGGCACCTTCAGCTATCGGTCCATGGCCTTGATTATTAGTTAACAGGTCAACGTCAAAGACGTTGGAACCTATGAGCATTGGGGTAATATAACGATCAGTATAATCTTTAAGCCGATCTGGCCCCCGATAAGGGCTACCCTCCGCTATTCCGACAATACCTTGATCTGTATAGATCTGAACCAGCGCCGCATCAGATTTCCACACATATAAACCGGCACAACGCCACAAGTATTCTCCTTTATGTACGTATGATAGAGGCGTAACTTTTATGTCAACGATACGAATTTCTTGGCGTTGTAAATTTTGCGAAGGATATTTTTTAGTCGTCTCCAAAATCACCACCTAAGATTGGTTATCCATAATCGATTTTTCAACCCTGATATAGTATCATGATCAAATCCGTCCATCAAAGCAATATTTTTTCCTGTGTCCTACAAATATTTTTAACGACAGATTGCCTGTATAAAAACTATTATTAAATTATCTATAGATGGTTTGTCACGTAATTCTCAAAGATTGAGGAGCTAATTCAGATGGTTCGATCAACTATAATTTATGGTTTTTTTCTCATACTTTGGGGAGCAGGTATCTCAATATATTCTGAAAGTAAATCCTTTACTTCTTGGATCCCGTCATTCATCGGCTTGCCTATTCTTCTAAGTGGCCTTCTCGCATTTATCGCTCCGAATCAAAAGAAAATTTGGATACACATAAGCGTCGTTTTCGGAGTTTTGGCTTTTCTCGGTGGACTCGACTTTCTAAGGGGATTCAGTTCTGAACTAGGACCGTTTGAAAAACCAACTGCCGGTGCGTCCAAATTAATGCTTTTGATCACTGGTGGCTTCTTTTCCATCTGTAATATAAGGTCCTTCATAGCTGCCAGGAAAAGTAATCAACAGAAAAATGAATAATTTTTCACAGATACTTTGGAAACTTAATTTTCNAAGCGGTTATTCAGCCTATTTCACTNAAAGTATTTTGTTTGATTCAGAAAATAAATTACTTCAAAGTTGCTTTCTTAGATACAGATCGTGTTTCGGAAACGACATCTCTTAGCTTTGAGTAAAGTAAATTAAAATCCCCTCCTACCGAAATCCACTGTATACCGAGTTCGCGATAATGAGCAATCATCTCCAAGTCAAACCCCATTGCCAATCCAGCCAATTTTTGGTAATCCAGAGCACTTTTTATAACATTTTCAGCCATCTTCCTGACATCTGGATGATTAATTTGACCAGNCAAACCGACTGAACCGGCAAGGTCNTTAAAACCTACACANATACNATCTAACCCCTCTATAGATAANATTTCTTCTATAGAATTTACNGCATCAACATGCTCAATCTGAACCATAACCATAATTTGNTCGTCGGCATCTTTTAAATATTCAGGGTAAGACTGACCACCAAACAATCTTCCTCGTCTCGGACCAAATCCACGACTCCCCTTTGGTGGATACTTGCATGCAGAAACAACACATTCAACCTCGTTACTTGATTTAACCATAGGAATAATAATTGCCGCAGGGTGTAATTCTAATATGGGCTTTATCAAAACTGGATCCGCAGACGGAACTCTGATGAACGGCGCGGCTTCAGTACCTCTCGTAGCCATTACATGTAGTAGCGCAGTGTTAGTGTCTATAGGACAGTGCTCCATATCTATCCATGTGAAATCAAATCCAGCATCTCCCACTAATTCACTTATTGTTGAATCCGTAAAAGTAATAGAAGTGCCAACACATAGTTGCCCGCGAGTAATTTTGTCTTGAAAAATATCAATATTATTTATCGACTTCATATTTTACCCCTTTTAATTCTCAAAAGTGTTTTTATTACATGCATTCCCCTTTAACAAAATTACTCCTTGTATAAACAAATTCACAATTAAATTTTCCAGACACAAATTTTTAGGCCACTAGTGCATTTTACACGAAGACCCGACAATAATTATATTCGTATTATGCAGTATTAGGACATTTTTGATTGATCATGAGGGAAACAGATGTCTAAGAAAAAGAAACGTATTGAAGAAGCAGTAACAACCGAAGATTTGTGGAAGATTATGCTAGAAAGAATACCGCCCATCGTATCCGAATATTTTCGTGGGGGTGCAGATTCAGAAACCACTATGCGTGGCAATGTAAAAGCATTCCAGCAATCTACAACAACAGCAAAAGGCGCCATAAAATTTGGTAACTTGGATTTAAGCACACAAACAGTGGGACATACACTCAAAGTACCTTGGTATATTTCTCCTGTTGGTAGTTTGAGATCTCTCTATCCAATGGCTGATGCGGTCGCATCCAAGGTAGCAGGCGAATATGGTACTGTCATGGCGCAATCAACGTTATCTGGAACACCTATGGAAGCGGTAACAGAAGCTAGTGAGAATTCATGTTGGTTTCAATTATATCTTTGCGGAGGAAAGGAAACTGCATTAAGAGGCATTGAAAGAGCAAAAAAGGCCGGATTCACTGGTTTAATCCTAACGATTGATACAGGCGTTTCAGGACTTAGAGCATTACACGCTAAAATGAATCCAATGCAAGTAGCGAAACCGTTTAAAGGAGTAGGAATCGGTGAAGCATTCGCACTAATGTTCAGAAAACTCTCAGTAGCTCCACAAATGATTACTCGCCTTTCTTGGCTTATCGAGCATACAAGAGACGGCGGACTGATGGAATTCGTAAATGTGGTCGATGAAAATGGACAAGCAATGCCATATGCTGACATTGGTGAACAATTAGCTTCCTCTGCGGTCACATGGGATGATTTGCATTGGATAAAAAAAGCATGGGGAAATGATAAACCCTTGATAGTTAAAGGGGTCCACTGTGCCTACGATGCTAAAAAAGCTGAAGATCTCGGAGCATCTGGTGTAATTTGGTCGAATCACGGTGGTAGGCAACAAGATCGAGTACCGCCTACTTTACACATTGTTGAGCAAGAAATGCCACATATGAGCAATTCTAAATTAGACTTTATGATGGATGGAGGTATTCGAAATGGTACTGATATTTTGATAGCACTATCTTATGGATTGAAGGCAGTAGGACTTGGACGAGTTACTGCTGCAGGAATAGGAGCAGGCGGCGCCTTGGGTCTTCGCCGCGCCTTTGAAATAATCGATTCTGACCTACAGAGAGCGATGAGACTAGTAGGTTTACAGAGTATATCAGAAATACAACAAATGGGATGTGAAATTCGAAGAAAAAATTTATTGTTAGGAGATTCACATCTACCTGAATTCGTTTACTAAAGCATAATAATAAACAAAAATCTTTAGAATGATCTTAGAACATGAATAGTAATCTACTAGAAATTAAAGACTTACAAGTCGTTTTTAATACAGACTACGGTAAAATAACTGCGGTGGAAAATCTGAGTTTCACCTTAAAACCAGGGGAAACAATTGGTATAGTTGGAGAATCTGGTAGTGGGAAATCTGTAACAAGCCTAGCAATTATGCAGTTACTTCCCAAACATATAACAGAAATTGACCAACAGTCGAAAATTAATTTCCTAGGTGAAGATCTTCTTACACTTGATCATAAGAAAATGCAGGCGATCCGAGGATCAAAAATTTCAATGATATTTCAGGAACCCACAAAATGTTTAAATCCTGTATTTCGAGTTGGTTATCAAGTAATGGAAGCGATACTAACGCACCAAGAAATATCAAAATCTGAGGCAAAACTTAGGACGATTGAGTTATTTCAGGAGGTTGGCATTCCCGACCCTGAAAGACGGATTCAAATGTACCCTCATGAAATGTCAGGCGGACAACAGCAACGAGTGATGATCGCTATGGCTTTATCTTGCAATCCAAAACTCTTAATTGCAGATGAACCGACTACCGCCTTGGACGTAACTATCCAAGCGCAAATCCTTAAACTTTTGCGTCACATAATAGACGAAAGANATATGGGGCTCATCTTCATAAGTCATGACTTAGGCGTTATCTCCGAAATAGCAGATACTGTCGCAATAATGCAGAATGGTAAATTAATTGAATTTGGAGATCGCAANGACATCTTTCAATCTCCAAAGAAGGGATATACAAAAGGATTATTAGCATGTCGTCCTACATTAGAAAGTAATGTAAAAAGACTACGAACGGTTAGCGATTTCTTGGCTGCAGAGAAAGAAAGCAAAACCTCGGCGAACTTTGCACAAGAAAATAAACAGGAGTCGGATGCTACCGAAGCTGCCAGCCGTAGTCTATATCTTCACCCTCTTAAAAAATTAAACGAGCTTGGATATTCTAAAAATCCGAAAGACTATCGTAACGGATGCAATTTTGTACCGGAGCATGAGAAGCCACTGTTAACGATAGAAAACGTACGCGTACATTTTAAGATTAGAAGAGGGCTTTTTCAAAAGTCAAAAAATACTATTAAAGCAAACGACAATGTATCTCTTGAGGTTTATAAGGGGCAAACTTTAGGGTTAGTCGGAGAATCAGGTTGTGGAAAAACAACGCTTGGTCGAGCAATACTTCGTCTAATCAATACGACTCAAGGCCAAATCACTTATGATGGATGCAATTTAACAAATCTTTCTGCAAAAGCACTCCGCCCCTTCAGAAAACGCATACAAATAATATTTCAAGATCCATATAGCTCTTTAAACCCAAGAATGACTACTGAAGATACACTTACAGAACCAATGCTCATTCATAACATTGGAGCTTCCCACGAAGAACGTCGCCAAATAATGCTCGACTTACTTGAAAAAGTTGGCATGAAAAATGAGAGTTATCTTACCCGCTACCCACATGAATTTTCCGGTGGCCAGAGACAGCGCATATGTATCGCACGTTCACTTTCTGTCCGACCAGAACTAATCGTTTGCGATGAATCTGTATCAGCTTTAGACGTATCGGTACAAGCTCAGGTTCTCAATCTCTTGAAGGACTTACAGGAGGAACTCGGCTTGTCATATGTTTTCATCAGCCACGACCTCTCAGTCGTAAAATTCATGAGTGATATGATGGCTGTAATGAATGAAGGTAAAATAGTGGAGTTCGGTCCAGCAGAATCGATATATGCGAAACCGAAGGAGGACTATACTCGAAAATTAATCGAGGCCATCCCCAAAGACTGGGAGCATTTAAACCCTTCATGAATCCTTGAAAATTTCATCTTCGACTTGCNGAAGCAATTTCCGAAAAATCTACATCCGTATATTTGAATNCCACTGCCTTAAAAAGAGACCCCCCAAATGAAACCGCCCAGTCTCTATGGAGAGCCAATTCAACATCGGCGGGAGGAATTAAATTAAACTCAACAGAATATAACTCCTTAGGATTCCCAGGAAGTGCGATATTCCGTGCATAATGGAAATTATCAATGAGATTTATGTGGGGTAGTAAGTCTACGAACGTTCGTAAACCCGTCTTTTGATTTGTAACTAACGCTGTAATTCGTAAGTAAGGTACAAAACCTCCACTAGGGGTCCCTTCAGGAATATTTTTCTTATCCCAGTTTACGCGAGCTTCTATATGAACTTCCGTCAACTCCTCTTGCAAGTGCAGAGATTTCGGATGAATATGATCTTTAATGGCTCCTTCGAAAATTGCAACAATACCAGGCTCAATCCTCTCTTCTCCTATAACTAGTTCGATTGACTCTACAGACAAGGGAGAAATCAAAAGACCTACAATTAAAGAAACCACGTTAAGTAGTCTATTTTTCATATTTTTAGTCCATTACCGATGCGGAGGNGGTCTTTCTGATAAANTAGCAATACGGTGGGCATAACTGATGNGNCTGTAAAAATTTTGCTTCTATTNTATAACTTTACCTTTTGTTNCTTTCTTGTACTTTTATTAACCCGANNAATATAGCAAAAATATCAAAATTTACTACGTGCGTAGTATAAAAATTTGTTCTGAAAAAGTTTCATGTGCCGATATTAAAAATGTAAGTCAAATGTCTTGTGTTTCATATGCTTGCTTGATTAATTTGTATGACCTGTGTTTAGCTGAGGCTGAGTACGTTCGTTTTAATCGATGTGGGAGATTAAACTAAAGTGCCTGAAAAAATAGATTCAAATGAAGTCGAAAAAAGTCCGGAGGACAAAAAGTCCTCAAAAGTTGATGTCGTTGAAATAATTGATTGGTTAGACAAAGAAGAAAATAATCAAGGACAGCAACAATCTAAAGACACTGACGACGAATCTCGCGTTGAGGTATACGGANATCTCGGAGATTTAGTTAGTAGTGACGAAGTCGGNNATGTAATAAGCGAAATGGGTTTCGATGTCGAGAAACTGGACGAACTTCCTCAAGAACTAATACCAGAAGAAACGACAAATGCGGAGGAAGGAAAACCGATTACCTTTGGGGATGGCTATTCCACAATGGCCATTAAAATTTTAGACAACGGCCGCAAAGCAATATTAGAGTCCCTCCAATTTGGAGATATGAACAAACCTCCAACGCCCGACGAATTAAAGAGTGTGATGGAGAGTGAGTATGGTATCGTCCATGGCTTTACAGATGAAACAATCGAAGAAATAATCGCTGCAGCGAGTAAAAGAGCTATATGGGATGCGAAATACGTCGTCGCNCAAGCTACTATCCCTGAAAAGGCTGCAGATGGCCGNGTGGTTTATCATATACAAACCGATCCTGANACCAATANACCCTTCGATGGCGTTGAATTGTCTAAAGCTATGTTAGGCGATGATATACGAGCAACTCTTAAAGTCAGGNGACGGCCCATCCTAGTCGATCAAGGAGCTAAGATAGCCGAAATAGAAACACCACAAGTGGGAAAACCAGGTATCAATATTTACGGACAAGAAATTATCGATGCTGGTAAACTTGCAAATCGCCCCGTAGCCGGTAAGGGCGTTATTGAAAATGGCGACTNGTTTGTAGCCGAAAGTATGGGTTATGTCTNTATNATCGATAATCGTTTGCAAGTCTTATCTCCTCTGTGGTTAGACCACGATAGATATTCCGCGAGATTTTTGTATTTTCCGCAACCTAAGAATGCCGATCCAATAGAAATCGGTTCCCTGATGGATCTCCTCCAAAAAACAGAAATAACGTTCGGAATAATCGAGAGTGCTATCGAGAAGCTAGCCAATGATGGTGGAGGTAAAAAACGTTCCGCATTAGTAGTTGCANGTGGCAAAAGGGTCCAACCCGGAGTAGATGCCCACTTCAATCCCAATTTTCAAATGGAACAATTTTCAACTGATNCCACCGANAGTGATGAATCAATAGATTTTCGGGAACGTAACGCTTATATCGCCATAAGTGAAGGAGACCTTCTCGGAGAATTCATTCCAGCTACTAATGGCATTCCCGGAAAAACTATTTTTGGCGAGGAAGTTTTAGCTTCTGATGGTGAAAAAATTGAGTTTACAACTGGCGAAGGTATTCGTATCGAAGCTCAGTCTGAGGATTCAGACGAACAACCCTCTGAGAAGAACGACGAAAAACAAGAGCTTTCGGNTAATAAACCCTCTTTTTTATACGCAAGCCTAAGTGGTTCAGTTCGATATGTTCGCAACAAACTCGAAGTACTACCACTTCTGATTATAAATGGAGATGTCGATCTAAATGTTGGACATATTTCGACTCGTGGAGATGTCAAAATTGGAGGGTCAATACAATTCGGATTCAACATAACTGCAGGNGGAAATATCGACATTGCTGGCGGTGTGGAAAATGGNGTGACCATACGCTCCGAGGGAGACATAACAGTTAATAAAAGTGTTATAGGTGAAAGAACTCGTATCATCGCTGGCGGTGATGTCGAAGCTCGNTTAATACATAATGCTCGCGTAGTTGCACAAGGAGATATCACAGTTAATCACAGCGTAGTCAATGCTCGTTTAAGTTCAGGTGGTTCCNTTACAATCAACCCAGGATCTGGCCGAGTTGGAAGTATAGTGGGAGGAGAGACATTTGCAGCAACCTTNATACAAGCAAAGACTTTAGGATCACCTGGAATGGAACCCACTCGTGTCGGATGCAGACCATCCCCACGCGATCTTGCACAATTAAATTCTATGCGCAACCGAGTCAAGAAAAACAGAGAAATTGTAAATAAATCTATGAAGTGGATGGGAGTGAATAAATTCGACAAAAGACAAATCGACCGAGCACTTAGCAATGTACCTGAAAGTCAACGAGAAGCTTTTGCAAAAGCATTGAGAGAAGGTGTCAAGGCTGCAGCCGAACTAGCCCAATTGCCTCAACAAATCAGTAAGAAAGAACAAGAGCATATTAATACAATTGGAAGGGGCCAAATTAGAGCCTCCGAAGCGTTTTTTGCCGAGGTGGTTGTTGAGTTCGGCATCCGCGAAACGCGTTTATTAGATAAAAATGTAGGAGGAAGATATATGCTGATTGAAGATGAGGTAAGATGGAGACCTCCGACATAGAGATAATTCGAAATCANCCATAAAATAGCCAAAAAAATACGCATGATTTAATCGGTAATTTCTGAGCATTCACATAATGCAAGTAATTTAAGTATATACGTAAAATCGCATAAAGATAAAATCTATACTTTTTCCTTCCTACCAGAAATTGCAGACCTATACGCAGCATCAATCATTTCAACACCTCGCATCGCTACTTCACCAGGCGTTAAATTCGTGTCGGTCTTTCTTAGAATAAGATCCACGAAATTGTTAGGAGGTCCGTCACATACGTAGTTACCCGCATCATCAGGAANATCCACGTTCAAATTATCACCATCGTTCCTATTCAAACACATCCTAGCACGTTCACAATCAATTAAAAGCATTCCATCTGAACCAAATATTCGCAGATCAACCTGAAATCTTTGATCTAATGGGACGCTACCAGCTCCACTAACCGTCCCAATTGCACCTGACTTAAATCGAACGGTTAAGGCATCATACAAGTCTACCTCGGATTCAGGTGCACTCATCTCTGCATATACACTCTCGGCTCGAAGGCCGGTGAGCCAAAAAAGTAAACCTGACAAATGGGAAATTTGTGCATGGGCATATCCCCCCTCAGAAATCTGAGGATCAGCCCAGGTTTTTAGATCGGGACCGAAAAGACCGTCCGAATTTTGACCTGATTTCTTAGAAATATCAGATTCATCGTTCCCAACNCCGGAAAGTAAATTGCGAATTGGCGAAGCCATATGGCACATAACAAACTCTATTTTACCAACTCCATCCCCATCCAAAACCTCTTTAGCTTTCTGAATAAAAGGCTTATGATGCCAACCATATGGAACAACCAAAGGCAAATTGTTTTCCTCAGCAATACTAACAAGTTCCCNCGNATGATCGGCTCGAGTAGNGAGCGGTTTTTCGCACATCACAGGAATACCTNCTTCTAAAGCAATTTTTGAATGCTTGTAATGTAAGGGATGAGGTGAACTAACAATAATTCCATCCAATTCACAGTTTGCGATCAAATCACGAAAGTTATCCGTAGCATAAGAAAAACCAAAATGATTCTTTACCTGTTGCAATTGCTTTTCCCATAACCTGAAAACGCCGGTAAATTCAACATCACTACGAACAGATAACACTGGCATATGATTACTAGTTGCCCACCATCCGGCACCGATAAAACCTATACGAGCAATTTTAGGTGCATCCATATAACTATCCTGTGTAAATTACCCTGATTAAATTTTAACATACTATCCTATTGCAACGAATTAACTCTACCAAACCTTGGAAATATTTTTAACTGAAAGACTCATCTCAGATATTTCAAATGTGACCTACATTTATTTGTACAATCCGAACTGCCAAATCCTGGCACTAGGATATCGCCATTGGTCTGTTGATTGAGTTCACACTCAGTTAAGACTGATTTCTCGATACCAAGTATTTTAGTTTCGGGGTTATCAAGAAAATAATCAACATGCCAGTGATTCTTCTTTTTCACGGATACATGCCTTTTTATACGTGCATCAATATTAATTTTTGCAGATCCCGTATACACGTAATCGCCAGCTAAAAATTCGAAATGACCAAGTCTACCAATATTGATGTGAGACGTTTTATCCAAACGTATAAAAATTTGATAAGTTTTCATATTGAATACTTTAAAAATAGACTATATACACAAAGGCCAGATTCTTATATAAGAATCTGGCCTTTACAACATTAATATCGATCCCTCATCAACAATCGCTTAAAGCAATCTAAAAAAACATGATTAATTGACCTGCAACCGTAAGAATGATATTAGCAAAAGCATAAACTCCAACATAACCTATGGCCGGTATATCACTCTCAGCTTGCGCAGTAATAACACCAAGTGCTG
This sequence comes from Gemmatimonadota bacterium, assembly GCA_002693325.1. Taxonomy (GTDB): domain Bacteria; phylum Latescibacterota; class UBA2968; order UBA8231; family UBA8231. The sequence continues at coordinate 40,592 of NZPK01000011.1, forward strand.
GGGTACTAGTAAGACCTCCGCACATAGATCCAAGCATTATTGCAGGATTCATCTTTAATACGTACTTACCGTACAACACTCCAGCAAGTGACGGTAGGATCGTAACAAATATACCAGAAACAAACAACGCTGGTCCAGCTGATTTCAGGCCTTCAACGAGTCCTGATCCTGCGCGCAATCCGACACCAGCAAGGAAAAGCAGTAACCCCAACTCCATTAGTATAAATCTCGCCGCAGCGGGTACACGACCGAACATAGGGTTTATTCCACGAGCCCAACCAACAACCAAACCTGCCACTAACAACCCACCAGCCGAGCCGATACTGAGAGGAATCCCAACGTCAACCGACATTTTTCCAACAAAGAGACCAGCTACAATCCCAAAAGCAAAAGTCAATAAATCTGTTTCGTGAACAGGCTTTTCTTTTTGGCCGAGATGCGGAACCAAACGCTCTAGATTTGCATTAGGTCCGGAAACGGTTAAGTGATCCCCTCTTTGAATTAACATATCCAATGAAACGGGCAATTCTACTCCACCGCGGGTGACACTATGTGTTATACATGCAAATTGATTAGTTATTCCCGTTTCCCTTAGAGTCATATTTGCGGCATGTCCCTTACTAACGACAACTCGATTAGTACTAAATGGCGTGGATTCTAACTCTATATCAGGAGCTTCGCGACCCAATAAATCACCGGATTTTAAATGATTTTCATTATAACCTAATATCAACGCACGGTCACCCTCCATCAAAACTGTCTCTGGTCCAAGCTCGACATCTTCTTCTCCACGTCTTAACCTGGCAATAACTGCTCCAGTGGCTTGCAGGAACTTTAAATCCAATAAGCTCTTACCAATCGTATCCGGATTCGTCACTTCGTACGTCCTCACTACGGGTAGGCCCTTCGTGCCTAAACCCAATTCGTCATCAGCATCCTTACCGTCTCCACTCATATTTTCCGCATATGAGAGAGCTTCTTTTTTTAGATTAAAACCAAGTATTTTAGGCACAAATTGAAGAAATAATATCAAACCTATCAACCCGAATATATAAGTCACGGCGTAACCAACAGCAATATTAGCATCAATTGTAGCAGCGTCATAACCTTCTGGTATCTTTGCCAAGCCCGCTTCTATGGCAGCCTGAGCTGCGGCCAACGTAGGGGTCGATGTCAAGCCTCCGGCCAAGACTCCAGCAGCAAAACCAGGCTCTAATTGGAAAATTATGCCTGCAAAAAGTGCAGTAAAAAAAGCAGTAATTGCTATCACTAGCCCAATTTGTACGTAACTAACGCCATCCTCCCTAAACGCAGAAAAGAAATAGGGACCTGCCTGGTAACCGACAGAATAGATGAAAAATACAAACCCAATTGTTCCAACTAAAGGTGACATTGTGAATCCAAGATGGCCGAAATACAGCGCAACAAACAGAACACCTATTGAAGATCCGAGCTCTATTCCCCAACCTCCGATTTTACCTATCAAGTAACCGAGACCAATTATAACAAAAAGGCTGATCTCCATATTATTCTGCAACAGACCTATCAAATCTATATGCATTGGATTCCTCCCAGATTCCGTTTCCTAACTCTACAGGTTCTATACCGTCAAAATAAAAGTGGCGCACCCATAGGGATTCGAACCCCAAACCTCCTGATCCGTAGTCAGGTGCTCTATCCAGTTGAGCTATGGGTGCGCAAAGATACTATTTTCAGCTGTATAAATTATAGCCCTAGCTCCAAAGAGTCAAGATAACTAAAAGCTTACCTCCCACTCATTAATTTTCTAACTCTACATCAAAATCTTAAGACCCTTAAATATATATATCTTTTGCGATAGCAAACAATAATTCACTATAGCGCATACCGCTATATAATAGGCCATTGTCTACTTTAGGTCTCTCAGTGTAGTGACTTTAAAATCTTCTATATCTCGTAAAGAAATAACTATGAAACACCGAGTTTTAATAATTTTTTGGTTAGTCCGCTAAATATTTTGTACCATCTATTCCGTATGCAAGACCTTTCTTCTACATGTGCCATAAAGCCCCTGTTCCCTTATATATGACTCTACAGATTCAGGAATCATCCCTTTGACCGACCGTCCAGTAATCAGTCTCTGCCGAATCTCGGTAGACGATAATTCAAACAGAGGAGTATTCAAAAGTGTCATCTGATCTAAGAATTGTTTTTTACCCACTCTATCAGTGATCGTTCTATTTCCAACGACGACTGTGCAAAGTTCGAAAATACCCTCAGGATCGTGCCAAGATGAGATTTGAGAAACATTATCGTCCCCAATAATCAGATAATAGGAATCATTCGGGTTTTGCTCACACAACTGCCGCAAAGTATCGACTGTAAAAGACTTTCCCGAGCGATCTAATTCAATTTTTGAAACAAATACAGACTCCATATCAGCAACTGCAAGTGAAACCATTTGCATCCGCGCAGAAGCCGAAACATACACACAATCCTTATGAGGTGGATCTGCAGCAGGTATAAATAAAATCCTATTTAAAGGGATCTTTTCAAGAGCAAATTGTGCCAATAAAACGTGACCGTTATGTATTGGATCGAAGGTTCCTCCAATCAAGCCCACTCGACCCATTTAACTTAACCGGCTGTCTCATTCAATTTATAGAGGGCCTTTTCAACTTCTGAACGCAACCGGTCGTCTTCGCTGTCACGAAGTACTTCTTTCCAATACCGGACAGCATTTTCTATATCATCCAAGTCTCGCGCGATTTTGCCCAAATTAAAAAGTGTCCTATGATACCATGTAGTATCAATATAATCTCTCAACAGATCACTATACGATATTCTGGCAGCCTCTAAATAACCTTGGCGCTGATATAAATATGCAGCTTCATACAATTTTTCAGCTAAATTTTCTCGACATTCAATAATTCTTTTCCTAGCCATTTCCACTTTTGGCGACGTTGGGTGTTCTTCTATAAAGTTCCGAAATGCCTTTAGCGTTTCGTACGTCTCTTTTTGATCCAACTGGGGATTACGCATTTGTTGATAATTAGATTCGCCTATCTTATACTGAGCTTCTTCTAATCTATCACTTGCTGGGTAAATATCTATTAGCCGTTGATATTCAAAAACTGCGTTGACATAGTCTGCACTACAATAAAAGGATTCGGCCAACATATACTGGGCTTCGGGAACACGTTGAGAGCCAGGGAAATTACTAACCAAACGCTGAAAATGTTCCGTTGCCTCCATACAACGATTTTTTTCAAAGGATTTCTTTCCCTCTGCATAATAATATTCCGCCCCTTGTAATTTCTCGGGCGTAGATGCACACCCCATCAAGATAAGAGCACTACTACAAGTCAAAATAAATAACATAATATTTAACGATTCGAAAAAAATAGATATATTAAACCCCCGAGAACGCTCGATACCACCATGGGCTCCACAAATTTGTTCCAACTCTGCTCTTCTAGTTCCGTTTCAGCAAACGTATGGTCGGAATACTGTAACAATTCTAGATTGCTCTTAGGTACCTTATCAGAACTGACCCTAGTAATTTCATCCTGCCACAAAATTGAATGACTTAATTCATCATTAAGTTTGAGCATTAAAGTAATTCGACTTTGCCTATCAACATATTTTCCGCGCAATCCAGATCGAGCAATTATTCCCATATCGAGTATACGAAAAGACAAACGAAACCTACTCTCATCGTAAACTGTAGAATCAAGAACTACGGCAAAGCCTCTATCAATTAATTTTTCAGAAATTACATGCTCCACAAGCCAATTGGCATCGTGTTTCCCTTCTTCGGAAAGAAAAAACACGGGAGATTCTTCTTGAATTGGCACAGTCATCTCACCCAAAACTTCACCTACGGCAACCTCCACCATTTCCACAAGCAAATCCATATTACTGGGATATTGCGACGCAGAAAATACCGCACAAGGAGAAAGAAAAAACTGAAGCAAGAAAATCAATTTCAAAATGGAACTATAACCCATCTGCTTATTCACCCAAATATTTTAGCTCTTTCCGAGCCCTCGCTAAATACTCACTTTCGGGAAACTCATTGAGCAACTTTTTAAATGCAGAAATAGCCTTATCTTTCTCTTGCAACTGAAGCAAGCAGCGCGCAATTTTTAACTGCGCATCATCCGCCTTTTCTGTATTACTAAAAGCTAAAATCTTCCTAAATTCGATCAACGCGCGACGATAGTCACCCAATCCGTACAAACATTCTCCCTTCCAATACTGAGCGTTGTCAGCCCAAACACCTTTTGGAGCTATAAGCATAACTTCTTCAAAAATATCTTGAGCCTCTAAATATTTTTTATTTTTATAGTTCGCGAGCCCCATTTGATAGCGTTCAAGCAGAGGTAGTTTGGCTGCAATTGCCTGATTTTCACCAGAACTATAACTTTTTAAGGAGTCCAACCGCGAATCAACCCCTCTTAGATCCTCAAGCACTTGTGTTAATTGTTTCTCTATTACTCGGGAGCGCTTTTCGGCAATGTCCAACCTCTGCTCTAATTCTTTTTCACGATAAAAAGAGGTTTCAAGAGAGCGCCTCAGCGATTCAATATCTTGATTTTGCTTATCAAGCCTGCTGATTTCTTCGGGGCTCTGTTTTGGATTTGAGGCACAGGCAGTCAGTAACGCCGTAANAATCAGTAAAATATTTTTAATATTAGAAAACATACAATTCAATATAATACGTGGTTGGAAACTCGACCAGCTACCCATCTATCTTATTTTCCATCGGGACGATATACAAGGTCCTCAGGTTTATTTAGAGCAAACTCTTCACAACGGTCCGCGTATACTGCGGAAGGGCCATCAGTTGGGACAATCTTTAAAGCCTTCTCAAATAATGCTCGAGCTTCAATAAATTCGTATGCCCAAAACGCATCCATCCCTTTATTGTAAAGGTCTAAAACTTCAGACATCTCTGGGGTCAAGTTCCCTTTCCGTGTTAATATCTCGTAACCAGTAACAGGCTCTTCCTTACCAACGACCTGAATCAAATCTAATTTACGACCCTCGACTAAATCGCTTACCTGATCATAAATTGCATCGTTAACCATGATACCAACACTTTGACCATAAGCCTTGGAGCCACTCTCAAAACGAGCTGCCAGATTTACTGTGTCACCCATCATTGTATAGTCGGTGCGTGACCGAGATCCCATGTTACCAACGATCATAGGACCCGCCGTTACGCCAATACGTACNCCACCAAAGGTCCTTCCTTGACTTAACCAACGATCTCGTAATTCCTCCAAACGAGGCGGAATTGCTTTAGGCTGATTCCAACGCTCCCTTAACTCAATGAGCTTCTCCTGTTGATCTATGGATGCCATTATCGCCCGCGAAGCATGGTCATCATAATAGATGGGTGCACCAAAGAAAGCTACAATTGCATCACCCTCAAATTTATCAATTGTACCACCGTAACCCTCAATTATATCACACATTTCTGTAAGATATCCATTAATNAAATCAACCAATTGAGCAGGTTCCAAACACTCCGATATAGTAGAAAAGCTAGCGATATCAGAGAAAAAAGCCGACATGTTTCGTTCTTCTCCACCAAGCTGATTTACCATATCAGGATTAGCCATTATCTGATCAACAACCGCCGGAGACAAGTAATGGCCGAAAGCTCCCTGTACGAACTCCTTTTCTCTCTCTTTTATTATGTAACCATATATTGTAAGAACCAAATAACCCAAATTGATTGTGAGAATCGGTCCCACCACTTCCAGCCAATAGCCATACTTAAAAGACACAATCGATATTCCACCAAAAAATAATGTCAGGGACACGATTAGCAACGCCCCCTGCAAAACTTTAAGACGCGGAATAAGCAATGACATGACTAAGCCCAAAAAAATTACTACAACAATACGTTGCCACACCGCCATTCGTGAGATAAAATTTTCTGTAAAAATTGTGTTAAGCACATTCGAATAGATGCCTACCATCGGATAGTTGCCCTGAAAGGGAATCACGCTCAAATCAGTACTTCCCGTCGAAGTTTGACCGTAAAACAAAATCTTTCCTTTTAGCTCAAATGGGGTAAGAGCTAAACCTTCTACCACCTGATAAGGATAAAAATATAATGGCCTCGCTTTATCACTGAGANCACCATTAACAAGGNTTTTCTTTATATAATAAAAACTCTGCTCTATATCAGAAGAATCATATGCGGATAATTCTTTCTTTAAGGCCACAAAATCAATCGTGGGATCGGCTTNCACTTTTTGCGCAACTACATTATTTAAATGTATCTGATTATACATTTCAAGTTGTGCGGGCTGAGGATCCTCGACTCCTTTCGACATCCAAAATTCTTTAGCAGTCTTATCCGGCTGTTTGATCACCTCNGATTCTATANCTCGTGCTCGCACCCAGGTTTTCAAAGCATCGATAACATTTTTTTTATCGGTGTAGCCAAATTTCGCTAAGACCGATGGTAACCTGTTAGGCTTTATAGATTTGTCCGAGGCAACAATTTCTTTAATCTTTTCTAAGAGTTCTTCACGAGATTTCCTTTTAGAAACTTCGCGAAGCTTTATATGTGGATACCTTACAAAGGTNTCTTCCCATAACCCAACCCAATTTACATTCATTGTACCATCAGGATCAATCGGTATCACGATATCTTGTTTATTTCCATTTTCGTCTTGTGCATCAGGTAATAAAACTTTATCACCAGGCCAAACTTGGACTTCAGATAGCGGAACTTTTAGCTGATCACAAGCTATACGTAGCGCAATAGACGGAAACAAAACGTCTTTATATTGGAATACAACAGGATAACGTCGCCTAGATCCNTCAAAGTCNTCAGTTGTCTGAGCATANGCATAACCACGAGCAGCTCTACGTAAAACCGGAATCGGTGGCTCAAATCCNGTAGCCTTTGTCAAGGTGCTAGCTTCAACAGGTACCATTAATTTAGGAGAGTCTACACGAATTTCTTCTAGTGCTATAATCTGTTCTTCATCTAATTCGGAGAAAATAAGCTCCTGCTCTATACCTCCATGCTCTGCATCTACAACATTCAAATATTGAGCCAAATAAACATTATCCGCTTCCGTTATAGCACGTGCGAACCTTGAATCATAATCAGCGTTAGCAAGAAGACCCTCTATACCTTTCGCGTCTACATTAGGGAGTTTTCGAATCTGTCTTTCAGTAACAATTTTTGTTACTGGATCTGGAAAATAGATATCAAACCCTACTCGTTCAGCGCCATAATGACCAAGTATACTTACAACATCAACATATTCTTCTCGAGTCCAATTTTGCCANCGACCTTCAACTTCCAAGGTTCTGTCATCTATTTCAATAGTTCCTAAACGCGGGTCCATTTCTGGAAGGCCGAATATTGAATTCCGTATGTTAAACCGCCAATCATAACTAACTAATTCAGCCCTTTCATAGGCTTTTGTCAAAGAAAATAGTAGGACTAATAATCCTACTATTGGTCCAAGATATGGCTGCAATGCAACATCATTTTTTGTTTCTTCTGACATTTTCCATGAAGCTCCCGTTTCAACTCACCCAAATCGATTATAAATTGAATAATAATAAAAAAGCGGGGAGGCAAATAGCCTCCCCGCCTTTAATTAAAAATTTAATAGTTCCTATTCAATACTCATTTCAGAAATCTTATTTTCAGCCTTCGCCGCATACGGCGACTTTGGGTGCTCATCAGCTACACGATTATAATAATCGCGAGCCTGAGCTTGCTGTCCCATTTTTTCGTAACACTGTGCTACAAAAAACTTCTGCTTCGGCGCATTAGGAGACTTAGGGTCCTTAGCCAACGCATCCTGTAAAGTCTTTACAGCTTTTACTAACTTGTCCTGACTGGGATACCTTTTACCGCCTTTATAGTATAACTTCGCCAGTATATTGTCTTCCGCCTCAGCGCCACGAACACCGGCCACAGTAACCGTTTCTTGCAACTTATATTCTTCTTCTTTAACCATATCATCTACTTGGGTCCAAACTGTATTTAACCAATCTTCATCTCCCATCTCAGCATCAGAATTACCGTCCGAACCATCCTGGGAAAATACAACTCCACTTTTTAAAACCGCAAACGCCAAAGCAAAAATTACTGTTCTCTTGATCATATTTATTCTCTCCTTACATAACACTACAAAGTGACCCGGCTGTATATATTATCGACTATTTAGGCTAACAAAGGTATGATCTATATCACATTGTGCAAAATTTTTTTGGTAGAATGAAACAACACCTACCACATCATTTTGTCTAATCATCTTCTAAAAAATTTAGATATCCCTCATAGCGATCATCAGATTCTACTACTTGGCGGTAAATAACCGTAGCCTCATTTCGACGTCCCTGTAGATAGCGAAGTATAGCCATATTCAATTTTATGCCAGGATGATCAGGCATTATTGACTCTGCCTTTTCCAACTGCAAATAAGCTTCATCGTATTGACCTTTGTTGCTCAAAACTACAGCCTTCGCATTATAAGCATCGCCCATCTGGGGATCCGCTTTTAACGCTTTATCTAATCTATCCAACGCGCGGTCAAATTGTTCCTGTGTAATGTAAGCTGCTGCAATCCGGTAATGTTCTTGTGCAGACTCAACTTCAGCCAAAAAGTCAAGTAAGCCATCGTAAGCATCATCCTCAGCTATTATTTGTCGATACAGCGCATCTGCACGATCTCTATCGCCCTTTAGATAGTAGATCAACGAAACGTTAAGACGATGTCCTGATTGGTCGGGATCTAACTGAACAGCCTTCTCAAAAAGATTAAGAGCCTCATCAAACTGGCCTTTGTGTGTTAATACAACCCCCTTAGCATTAATCGCATCAGCAAATAAAGCATCAGCGGCTATAGCTTCTTCAAACTGACCTAAGGCGAGATCAAACTTATCTTGGCGTAAATAAGAAACTCCTATGTCATACGATTCCTGAGCATTACCTACATCCGCAAGAAAATCGAAGAGCTCAACATAAGACTCGTCTAAAGATACCACTTCTTGGTAAAGTGCATCTGCTGTCTCACGTTCCCCCTTGAGATAATAGCCAAGCGCGATGTTCATACGAATACCAGTATTATCTTCTAATTCTAAAGATCTGCGGAATAAAGCTAATGCCTCATCGTATTCACCACGATATGCTGCAACAACCCCCAAACCATTTAGAGCGTCTACATGCTCGGGCTTCATTCCGAGAACACGTTCAAACATCGAAGATGCCTTCTCGAGATGATTTATACGCAAATACGCAGCACCTGCATCGTAGGCACCATCAGGAGTATCCAACGAAACAGACGCCCCGAGCGCAATTTGGTCGACCCGGTCGTCAAAGTAGGCGAGATCTCGCTCCATCAAACTATCCATAAGGGTGGATTCAGGAAGATCGACCTTACTGGGCGGCAAAGTGGCAGGCTTATAAGTTTGAAGAAGCTGTTGCACATAAAGCTCATCAATTAGCTTACGTGGCTTGAGTCTTTTGTATTCAGCAACGCCATTACGCCAGGCATCAGAAAATGTGAATCCGTACATCGTTGTCTCAATAGGTATCCAAACACGCCCTTGCCACACAACATATTCGGCAGATGACAAAAAGTGGTCTTCAGCCTTATCGGGTGAGATTCCACTATCGAACATCATGTAAATATGACCTTTACCAGGGTCGTTAGCTTCCAAAAATGCGGTATCGATACTGAGGTTCTCCAGTAAAGAAACATAGAGGACGGTGAGATCATCACAGTCACCTATCTTAGTCTCTACCCCTTCAGCTTTTTTCAAAAGTTCACTCGGATATTGCACCGTATCAAAAATGGTCTTGTCATTGGAAACACTAGTGAAAGGAGTTTTTTGATCGGCTTGATAACGAATTCTGTAAGCTCCTAAAGCGTTAAACAAGACAACCGCTTTACCTATATTTGACCGATTAAATTTTGCCCCAAGTAAGTCACTATATCGCTGGACTAAACCTCGTGCCATTCCGGCAATAGCCATATCTTCAGGCGTGACATAGGTGGCCGCCATGCCTTTGACATTCCAACTAAGTTTCCCTTTTCCAGCCACATACACACGTTCTAACTGCTTTTCAACAAACTGATCTTTACGGTTGCGCTGATAGTCTACTCGTATGACGGGCGTAACAAAATTGTCAAAATAAGCGTCTTCGCTGTTGAAAAGATCACTGTCAAAGGTAACTTTAAAAGTATATTTTTCTTTACTTTGCGCAGGCAATAATACGGATTCCCGATGGGGTACACTCATTACCTTTGGCAGAAACAAAGATACGCTAACCTCTATCGGCTCTGGCGCAGAATTCGTTATAACTACGTCAAAAAAGTCATTTTCTTGGTAATGAGGATATAGAGAACGAAAGATTGGGTTTGGTCGAATCGTGGTATCCTTGATATTAACAACCCGAGGGTTATAAGCCAAAGACAAGGAAGTATAATGTGTTGGCGATAAAAGCGGATGGCTCTCATATGCATAATCAAATTGAGCAAAACGATATTTGACTCCGAAACCATATGTTTTTGTAGTAGCATCCGCAAAGGTCTCCGGAGTATCCAGATCTGTGCTAATTCCAGCTCGAAGCGCCAACAAACCCCGCAGCCAGTATTCGCTACCGACATGGAGAGCATCTGCAGACCAATCAATCCCCATAGTTAGTCCCTCGATTGGCTTTTTGGATAATCCCACACGGAATCGTGAAGAATACACCTTCTCAGACTCTCCACCTTCATATCCCAAATTAGATCCCCCGACGTCCTGGATCACAGCCCCGAGACGAATTCCCAAGGGTAAGGGTGCCAGCACCCCAACATCAAATCCCCATCCAGAGGCCTTCCCGACACTACTACCATCCAGTCCGACATTATAAGACCGGTATTTCCCACTAATTCCAATGGCTGTATTTCCAATAAACGGACGCAGACTCTGAATACCGTTGCGATAACTATAAGCGAATGAAAGACGGTTCTTGTCTGCATCTAACTCACTGTCATCATAGCCCAAGTTATACCAGTCAAAACCTATAGCATGATTATCTCCAACCGGCAGGACATAATTCAAATATTGGTGTCTTAGACCAAGTTCAAAACGGTCCGCCAATGCAGCACCCAATTCCTGTCGTTGCAATGACGCCAACGCGCCAGGATTCCAATAAACGGCACTTGCATCGGCCGCTACTGCGCTAAAAGCGCCTCCCATACCCAACGCACGCACGCCAACGGGCTCGGGACGTAAAGAAGCAGCTGAGGCTACCTGGCAATAGCATACCGACATTGATAACGTTAACAACGTTCGAATTGTAAATCGAGAAATCACGGCTCTACCACCATCGGCGCATCGCCCCCCTGTAAACCATTTAACGTAACAGCTGATGGAGACCCCGGAAATCTTACAGTCATACTGTAAGATTCACCCTCTTCAACNCCNAAAGACAANCCCGAAGTATCAACAACATAGCGATACCCCACAAGCTCCTCGGCAGCATTAAACAGACTCACTGTCGCACCAAATGCGCTTAGATTTGTACCTCCTTCGGCCCCGCCCTTCCCGTTAATTTTCACGTGGATAAAACGACTGCTTGCAGTGTTATTTTGAAACATTAGGTTACCAGCGCCAAAACCNTCAGTCACATACAAATCAGGCGATCCATTCCCATCAATATCCCCCCATCGTGCAGACAGATGCCATCTNCCACTAGTAGGCAAATTAGCAGCCGCTGCACCNTTTCGAAAAGTTCCATCACCGTTACTCACATACAGCAAATCCCNTTGTTGCTGCCTATCGCCTCCACTCGCTAAATACAAATCTAAAAAGCCGTCTCCATCGTAATCTTTCCAATCGGCCATTGCAGTCAGCCAGCTACCATTTTCTACACGTACACCTGACTGACCTGCAACCTCAGAGAACACANTGCCATCGTTTCGGTAGAGTGCATTAGCCCCAACATTAGCTACATATAAATCTAAATCACCGTCGTTGTCATAATCTCCCCAATCCCCATTCTGACCAATTTCTGTATTAGCTACCTTCATAGATACGGAGACGTCTTGGAACAAACCGTCAGCGTTCAGATCGTTTCGATACAAACGATTTTCTTGTTCACGGTTTATCGTGTATAGATCCGGATCTCCATCACCATCATAATCAGCCCACAGAGACGCTATAGTATCGCGCTTGTCATCCAATCCTAAATCGGTAGCAGGAGAAAAAGTACCGTCGCCATTATTCTGATAGGGCACATTCGCAAAATAATACTTGCTAAGATAAAAGTCTGCCCACCCATCGTTGTTGTAATCGCTCCAAACAACCGACATCACATTACCGCGCCTTTCGACATTTATAAGCCCCTGGCTTCTACCCACTTCAGAAAAATTTCCATCACCATTATTTCGATACAGAAAATCTTGATCGTAGAAATTTGCAACATATAGATCAAGATCTCCATCGTTATCATAATCAGCGAAAGCGGCAGCAGGACTATTNCCTAGGTTATCTACACCAGCCTCTAAAGCACGATCGGTAAAAGTGCCATCTCCATTGTTCGTAAACAATGCATCTCCGGGCGGTGCCAACGCCGAACCCCAGTTAGTTACATAAAGATCTAAATCACCGTCTCCATCGTAATCACCCCATGCCGAATTAGTACTGAATTTACCCGAATTTAAAGTACCACTGGTAGCCGAAAGATTATCAAACGACTGGGCATTCACCACACACGATAAAACAATCGTTAATAGATAAACAAGCGGATTGGAACGTATTGTCATCGTACCACCGCCACAATTTTTTCGCTGCTAGTATTACCTGAACTAACCACAACAACATACANACCACTTGCAACAACTTTTCGATCTTCGTCCAATCCATCCCACGCAATCGACGCTCGACCACGAGCCATCTGCTGATCCTTTACAATCACTCGTTCGAGGTTGCCAGACGAACTAAAAACTCGNACNGTTATATTAGCGGCGTTATTCAAATCAAATGAAATATCCGTGCGATCACGCAAACTACCACCATTGGGAGAAAATGCTCTCGGTTGACAATCCAAATCCNCNATAGCGAGCGAACCTANANCGGCATCTGAATCCTCGAAAATCGCGAATTCACCAAGTTCCTTTACGCTCGTCCGAACAGAATTCGTTGCCAAATCCACGTTTCCGCCAATGAACCTCCACGTCCCGTCTTTTTTACGTTCTTTAATCGTTAGACGACGTTTGCCATTGTCGTCAAGCCCTTCAACGTCTGAATCACTGTAGCGAATAATCAACGTGGCCGGCTTNTTTAAAACNACCTGACCCGCTTTCACAGAATATATAGCTGACCTTTGGTCGAACTCACGAGAACTTAAATCCGGCTGAATTGCCACCTCATTATTACCGATCTCCAAAGCGGACGGAGGAAAATACATTTCAAACATGCCTGAAGCATTTCGAATTGTAGCCCCTGATGCAACATCAGGTACAGACGTCGCAGTAGTAAAACGCCATTCATAGCCCTCTACAGCTCGCTCACCTAAAACACCCTGATCCATTTCTATGCGATATTCAGTAAACGGTTTGAGCCCNCCATCGATAGCGAAACTGATTTCTGTTCTGGTGGTGTCAGTTCCAAAACCCGTAATCTTCACCAATTCCTCGGTCTCTTGGTCTATTCCAACCGAACGAGAAAAAACTTGAAAATCATTTTCATCTTGGTTCGCAATTGGACCTGAAAAAAGGATGTTTAGCGTGGATGCTGTCAGACTAACGCCATCCTCTCCATCCATAGGCCTTGTAGATAAGACTGCAGGAATTTCAGTGTCAAAAGCCCACACTAGATCTTCAAGCCCGATACTCGTAGCTAAGGGCCCACTAACAGCTGCCTGAACGTTTGCACTAAAAGAAGACCCTGCACGCAAATCAACTAACGGATATCGGACTGTGTAAGTTTCAGCATCGTAACTAAAACCCTCACTTTCCAGGGATACTTCGCTTGCTCCCCTGCGCAAGCGAAAATATTGAGCATTGATAAGGGCTGGATTCAACGGACCTGAGAAAACAACGGACAATCGTTGCAAGCCTGCTGTNGTAACCGATCCCGCTTCGGGGAAAATAGAAACAGGGTTTGGGATACGCGAAGCAAAATCCCAGTTATAAACCGAACCATCAATCTGCAAGGCCCCGCCTACATCCGGATCTATTCGCACNGAGTAAGCTGTTCCGGGCAGAAGACCTGTCAACGCATTAAAACTCAATTCATTCGTGCCCGGATCAAAAGCCGGCTCACTGATCTCTATAGATANTCCACTCTGTAACAAGACCACAGCACCGTCCTTGCGCAACATCTCTTCATCAAGGCCAGCATCAAACTTCGCTCTTATCACTGTATTCATATCCACAACCGCCGTATCATCCTTAGAAGGAAACCGCGATAANATATTCGGGATTTTTGTACTAAACGTTAGAGAGTTAACCTGCCCAGATCCGAGCGGCCCTTCAACGCTGGGAGAAATCTGTAATTCATATCGAGTACCCACGCCCCATCCGTCAATAGGCGCCAACCCGTACGTATTNTTTCCCCTATCAATTGGATCACCATCTCGCAAAACCACAGGAGATCCCAATTCAGTTAACAAGAAACTATCTGGATTCAATTGCGTCGCATCAACTGGAGCAGTAAAAATTAGAGATAATTCCTCAAAACCAGCATCGACCTCCGAGGCACCAGCACTGGGTGTTGATCGATCAAGTCTAGGTATAGCCGTTGTAAATGCAAATTCATAATCATTTTGTCGCATTGGACCACCAACTGCAGAAGCAATTCGCACCCTGTAGGCCGTCCCNGCCCGCAGGCCGTCTTCTAAAACGGTGCGAAGTGTTCGATTCGCAGTATTAAATTCCAGTTCACGTATAGCGACTGGTAGGCCATTCTTTATAACCGAAACCTGAGACTCAAGTTCGGACGGATCTATTGAAACATCAAAAACCGCATTAAGCACATCAGTATTACTACCAACTTCAGTCCCATCCGCGGGTTGAGATGAAACCAACTCAGGAACTTTAGTCCGAAAAGTCCATCTATAATCCCCATGCTGCTGGGCACCCAAAGGCCCCATGAGCAAACCAGGTAATACGATTTCATAACGAGTACCCGGCTGAAGTCCATCCCGAGGCTCAAAAGCTATGGTGTGGTCCTGATCGTTATACTGGGGCTCACTACGCAATGGCTCTGGCTCACCCTCTCTTAGTAACTGTATATCAACCAAAGCCGCTAAATTAATTGGACCACTAAACTTCACGCTTACTGGTCCCTCATCTGCCGCCACATCTACTGCATCCACTTGAGGTTCAACTTTTACTACTTCAGGAATAAGTGTGCTGAAAGAAACAATAGTCGCATCGTTGGGACGATTACCCACCAAATCCTTTATGTTGGCTGAAATTTCCAAAGAATAGTTTGACCCCGGAGCAAGAATGTTGCTCATNGGAAAAAAACGAACCGCATTGCCATCAACAATATATCTTGGCTCCGGAACATTGTTCAATATTTCNCCATCGCTCTTCAAAACAAAAGTNGCGGAAGAAATCATNGTTTCATCCATTGGCTCTGAAAAATTAAAATTTAGTTCATTGATAGTAGTTGCTACATTCTGCTCACCATTGAAGGGTGCAGACGAAACTAATACAGGCCGGTCAGCATCGACTCGAATAACCGCCTCTGCGGCACTCGTCAACATTTTATTTCCTTTATTGTCCTCTATGCCACTTATCTCGACAACATANTCACCCGAAGAAAAACCTTCGTTAACANTAAAGTTCCCCGTCCAAGCTGGACCACTGAACTGTAACTGAGTAAAACGGGTATTACCTTCATCCCCCACTAATTCCACTATAGGTGCATTCGATGCGCTAACCCCTGAATGCTGATCGTAAAATCCAAGGGCAAGAGTTGCAGTTTGTCCAATGCCTAAAACAGCTTGACTGAGGCTATAGTCCTCAAGAGAAGGGGGAACCGTATCGATAATAAAAGTCCGAGGATCACTCCATTCAGAAAGTGCAAACCCATCGTCAATCGTCCGAACAGACCAATAGTATAAGCCACTATTCAAATTGTTTAGNACACGANAAGTCGTTGTCCCCATCCGTCCCAAACCGAAACCGGCAGCTCCAGAAAGAACTTCGCTTCCATTAAAGGACGTACCTACCCGAAGATCATAAGTCAAGCTGAGTGGGGAATCTTCACCATCATCTGTCGCAGTCAACCAACTCAAGGTTACACTATTTCCACGAGCTAGCGCTTCATTCGTAGAAGGAACAGCGGGAGAGAAGTTCGGATTGAACTGAGCCTCTAAGTTGTCATTAACTACAGTCATGGGTTGTGGGTCAAAGCCCCCAGTACTACCGGACGACACCAAATCCAGATCGCCATCGCTATCAATATCGACCAAAGCCGCTGCACTAAATTCAACACCTTGCAAAAACTGACTGATACTATTATCCACCTCAAACGGAATTGCAGATGAAGTCCGACCCAGAGTATTCTCAAAAACAGCGAGGACCGCTTCTACCCCATTATTTCCAGTTACAACCAAATCGAGATCGCGATCGTTGTCATAATCACCCCAAACTATGTCACCACCCTTAACCCCAACTATACCTGCATCAAGCGAGACAAAACCTCCGTTTGCATCGTTGATATAGAGCTCAGTCGATGGTCCATCATCACTTATCCCAGTGGAAGCAAGATCAAGATCACCATCCCCATCATAATCTCCCCATGCGAGGTCGCTGGATTCTACCCCCACCAACCCAAGATTCAAGTCAGTTAGTATCCCTGCATTATTACCTAAGACAACCAGTTTCCTTCCACCGGAAACACTCACACCAGACGCTGCAAGGTCCAGATCGCCATCACTATCGAAATCACCCCAACTAACCTCACCATTATTTAGCCCGATTAAATCACTATCAAGCAGAAAACCACCTTCGCCATCGTTTGAATAAAGTTGAGTGAGAGATTTCAAACGTCCATTTTCAGTCTCACTACTCTGACCACTAATAACTATATCGACATCACCATCGTTGTCGTAATCTCCCCAATCTACGCTACTATAGCTCACGGCGGACTCAAAACTTCCAACAAAGACGAAGCTACCTCCATCGAAGCCATATAGAAGACTCTGAGGGTTACCAAAAGAATCTTCTCCAGTTAAAACTAGATCGAGATCTCCATCATTATCGTAATCACCCCAGCTCATGTCACCGTTTTTGACGGACTTCAACTGGCCCTGGCCACTCACCGTCAATATTTTATTTTCGTTCGAATAGAATAAAGTCTGAGCATCTCCGCTACGATTTTGACCACTTATAACTACATCAACATCGCCATCACCATCGGCATCACCCCACGCCATAGCAGATTCTTTAACCGCCCGTAGTTTTTGATCAGAATCAACAAACTGACCGACATTCAATATTTGTTCCTGCGACCAAACAGACTGAGCATTTGCTCCATCGATAGCCTGTACGCTCCAGTAATACTGATCAGGAGCCAAGGATTTGAGCAAGGCACGATTAATCTTGAATCCAACATTACCAGCAACATTTTCTACGCCACTCACAAGGATATCTTGGCTACCCGATTCGCTACCGACACGCAAATTATAAGATAAATTATCACTCTCAGCGTCAGTCCCCGAAGACCAACTAAAGATAACTCCGCTACTAGTAACTTTCGGNTTATTAAGCGTNACAGGGGGCGAAGGATTTGAGTTTCTCGGTGCAGTACCTTGGTTCACNTAGAGATCTGTGAACCTCTCTCCGGAATCATCCATCCCCGCAATCAGCAGATCAGATCGCCCGTCACCATTATAATCGACCCAATCTACGGAGCCACCGTCCAAACCATACAATTCGCTTTCCTGAGAAACACCGTTCAAGGATCCATCGTTATTTAGAAAGACCGAGGCATTATAAGACGATAGNTAGGTGCGGCCAGAGGTTGCGAGATCAATATCCCCATCGTTATCAAAATCGACCCACGATAAATCCCCGACGGCTGCCAAAGAAGCACTGAGAGTGAAATTATCATCCAAAGCCAACAAACCGGCTGGCCGATTTCGATATAGGACGAGACTAGCCATCCAGTCACTTCCATCAAATTTACCAAACGGACGTCCCGATGCGGCTAGGTCTATATTACCATCTCCATCATAATCACCCCACGCAAGNGATCCGCCCTTGACACTAACCACATCGCCCATAGCAGTGTCTAATTCTAAGGTGCCTTCCGGACCATTTTTATAGAATTCAGTCACAGCATTTAGTCCACTGATACTACTTTCAACTACATTGTCACCAGATATAGCTAAATCAATATCCCCATCTCCATCATAATCACCCCATACCAAATCACCGTTGTGTAGATTTACTAACGTTTCCGAATTGACTTCGTCAACAACAAAACGTCCCATTTCGTTCTNGTANAGCATTGTAATAGACGTCCCGCCAGACTCCATTCCCATCACAACCAGATCTAAATCGCCATCGTTATCTATATCCCCCCAACTTAGCGAGGAATACCGTACTCCAATTAGAACTTTTTCTCCGTTGGAGTCTAATTGCAATTCATCAGTGAAAAAACTACCTTGAACCCGGTCGTTATTGAATAGGCTTAAGATTTCTTCGTCTTGCGCATCCCAACCGGAAATAGCCAAATCTATATCGCCATCACTATCATAGTCAGCCCATGCAACTGCACCATGGTAAACTCCGGTCAGACCTAATCCGACCTGATCTTCAGAAAATGAATCGGCTTGGTTATCAAAAATAAATGCTGATGGAACACTCTGACCAGATTCAGTCGCCTGTCCAACTAGCGCCAAGTCTAAATCCCCATCTCCATCATGATCTGCCCACGCAGCATCACCAGCCCACAAACCCGGCAAATCTTGATCCGAATGCACCAAGCTCTGCGACTGCACCAAGGAAGTCGACGCGAGAATTAAAATTACGATTGATAGTTTATACAATTGATTCATATGCAGTACGGGAAATAACGCGTTCAGTCGCGCCATTTCTATTATAATATTACTAACGAAATTCTCCAAATACCCACTATTGATNTAAAGACCCACCACGTCCTATTTTATCAATCAGGAAAGATGTAGACGCATTTGGCCACAATGATAAAATTTCTACGCTTCCACCATTGGCTATAACCAAATCTTTACCCACAACTTCCGAATTCGAATAATCTCCACCTTTTACCAGAACGTCTGGAAGAAGTTCATAAACTAGGGACTCTACACTTACTTCGTCAAAAATACAAACATATGAGACGCATTCCAAGGCGGATAATAACACAGCCCTATCCTCCTCCCCGAATAAAGGACGTGTAGGACCTTTGAGTGCTCGCACTCCTTTATCGCTATTGAGCCCCACAAACAGTACGTCACCACAACTCCGTGCCTCCATCAACATTTCGACATGGCCTCGGTGTAATAAATCGAAGCAGCCATTCGTAAATACAACTCGTTTGCCCGATTCTCTGAGGCTCTCTCTAATCGATAATAATTCACTACGAGATACTATTTTGGCAACCACAAGACCTCCGCTAACTTTAGATTACACAGAAATGCGGTCCCTACGACTTCCGCAAAATAGCAGAATTCCGATGGAACCGCATTGTTTATGGGGTGAGTGACGGGAGTCGAACCCGCGACATCCAGGACCACAACCTGGCGCTCTAACCAACTGAGCTACACCCACCACATAGATTTTTAATCTTCGGCGCGCCGAAATATAGCTGGCCTCAAACAGCTCCGCAATAGTCTCAAAACAAATGTCAGAAGCCCCACTGTTTTCTTTTTATGGCGTGCCCAGCAGGATTCGAACCTGCGACCCTCTGCTTAGAAGGCAGATGCTCTATCCAGCTGAGCTATGGGCACCCATTAACTAGCCCAGGTAAAAGATCATCAATTCTCCGAACTTCGCAAGTTATCAAATTGACAAATTACTGACACACAAAAATCTTGGAAACTTCTAATGCTCAACTAAAATATCGTTTCAAAACTTGATTTTAGGCTATTGTATTAGCGGGTTAACCGATTCCTCTCAAAATTTGCCTCAACACTGATAATCATCCGAACAGAAAAATTTAAGTTGATTTTTCAAAAAAAATGCCCCATATATTACGTCGACTTGAGTTTTGGGTCTATTTAATATCGTTGGAAGTCATTCCAAGCAGCTTAGTTGTTTGCTATCATTAGGTAAGAAGTAGATCCTACCAACTGTAGATCTTATCCGCCTGAAATAGATACCAACCTGCCGTTGGTTTGAATGCCCAACTCACCATAATTCTTTTAGGGAGGGAATTTGCCCATGGCAGATCGCGAAATAGGTACAGTTAAGTGGTTCAATGAATCAAAAGGTTTCGGATTCATTGAGCGTCAAGACAACCCCGATGTTTTTGTTCACTATAGTGCCATACAAGGCGATGGTTTTAGAACACTTGCAGAAGGTCAGAAAGTCGAATTTGAAGTCGTCCAAGGACAGAAAGGACCAGCGGCTGAAGGGGTCGTCGTCCAATAAAATATTTATCAAAAAATGACTCTGGGGTAGAAGGGTAACGCTTGGCACCTTCTACCCCTTTCTCATTATTCAACGCTCCAGGTGAGACCACTCTGACTTTGGTTTCCCTTTTTCTCTGTCCCATTGCCAACCCTCTAAATATGGCATGCGCGAACTGAGGCCAAAAATTTTATGGCCCTCATGTCCTGCACGCTCAAGCACCTCTTCCTTCACAATTGAAGCCAGATCGTATTCTGACCTAACCCACGAGCGTCTCCAAGGTGTTAGGAGAGCATAGCGAACTGAATCACTATTGTTGGCAGACGGTCCATGCCACGTATTTATGTTAAACACGATAGCAGAACCGCGTGGAGCCTGGATTACCATTTTAGAATCTAATGCAGACGTAGGAATTTCTAAGTGCGGGAAACGAAAGCTCCCAGGAACTATATGTGTGGAACCGTTTTCACAAGTAAAATCACTCAAACAAATGATAACATTCAGACCTAAAACATGACTCGTTATCCGAATTCCACCATCACCTCTCGCCATAGAATCAACTTTATTGTGTCCAGTAATAGCACCATCTGAATGAAGCCCCGCGTCACCCTCTCCCGGTCTCCTAATACTCCCATAAGCTCCACTCAAACTCGCATCATCACCTAAAAAATAACGCAAATAACGCAATAAATGTGGAACCTGATAAATCCGTTCGAAAACCCTTCCTTTGTTGAACAAACATTCCAGAGGAGTATTTGCAGCCTCTAACGCTTCTAATTTCATCCGAGCGTTTTTACATTCATCTTCAGTGAATACATCAGGCAAGATCGTATATCCATTTAACCCCATCGCCAATACATGTTTTTCGAACTTTTGGTTATCCATAATTACCTCAAGATCATTCTATTTTATCGGAATTTATCTGCTGTAGGCCTTTTTCATAAACTTCAAAATGCTCACCTTCGGCTTCTTCCACATCAACATATTTTAACCACATTGCCTGTTCTGGCTTGTCACCAGACAGCTTTCTGCGACTACCGCGCAGATCGCTTACTTTATCGTGCCAACGAACTTCACCTTCCTGTAACAAAATATACTCGCCTGCATAACGTTCGAAGAAGCGATCCATATTTTCCCGATAAAATAGGCCTTGCTCACAAGTAGTCTTACGCCAAGAAACAACCATCTCGTGTGAATCTGTTGGGTTTGAATAAAAATGCGCCAATGGACTTTTTACCTCCGACTGAAAATCAATAGAAGATAAGTCTACAGTTCCAAACCCAGCTTCGCTTGCAGCAAGTAACGCATTGCGGTCACGTAAAAATGGAGGCGTCAACCAATCACTTGTCGGGTCATGTCCCATGAGATAAGCAGCGCATGCATCCGTTGCTATAGTCTGATTACCAGCTACAATAGTGTTTGCTATTCGAACAGGGCCTTCCTCAAGACCATTACCCCACTCTTGTCCAGCCTGAGCGATTAGACCATCTATAACATTGAGGACAGGATCAAAAATCCGGCCTAAGTCAGCAAGCATATAAGGCATTCTTACAAGATGATGAAAGTAGGTCCTGGCATGCCATTCCGGCTCCGTAGGCATTAACCCAAAAAGATTTTTTAGGCTTAGAGTGATACCCATAAAAGCGTGATTTTTCATTTTCGCAACAGAAATAAACTCATCGACGTCCAGTGTACTTTGGGGCATCATGTAATGTTTGAACATTTGTCCGCCCCCTGGCACTTCCTTCAATTGATACGGCGGCTTTGTACAATCGACATATTCTACACCAAATTCTTTCAACAACGGTAATGCAGTCGCAGTTTCAACCGGATTTGTACCTTCGTATATCCCATAAAAACTTACATCGGAGCAGATCAGATCCGCATCAGTGCGCTGTCGCAACAGCCTTAACAGTGCCCGGACTACTTTTTCACTGACTAACTGCTGCAGCTGTCCCTCGTGGCGAACCCAACGCTCTACCGGTTTGTCCTGGTTAATTTTAATTCCAATACGCTTAGCCTTAGAAAGACGTTCCCACGTATCTTTCAGTGGGTCTGTAGCTCTTGACAGAGCCTGAAAAACTTCTTCATCATCAGCCGTATACTCACAATGAACCGCTCTAACGCTATATTCAGACATAAAATCCTCTTTAAGTCAGCAAATAGAAAATTTACCCAATCGAAGCTAAAAACAACAGTTCCTAAATATGATACATGAAAACTACTAATTATGAGCTTGGTAGACCTAACAACATTCTCGAAAAAACTTTTTGCACGTCTGGTGACAATGATCTTGTGTTACCTAAATAGGGCACCGCATTGGGGTTGTTTCGCTCAAAGCGTAATTCCCACAGCGGTTTAGTACCATTGGGTAACATAGAATAACGGATATCACCAAGCACAGTACCTTCATTATTCAACGGGATAACCCAACCACGTGTTATCGCCAAAAATCGATGGCAATCCCTCCACGCACGTGAACCTCTACCAGCCCAAGACAGATCCCTATCAGGTGTAAACTTAGACACAACGCCGCCAGGATATCTTATCACTGGTTCACCCAACCTAACCGCATCCACAAAAATTTTATCATTATGGTTGTACAGGCTACGCCACACCAATAAATTTCCCATGGTAGGCTTTACAATATACTCAGTAATTTTGTGCCCACGCTCCTCGCTCCAGGTCTCCATAAATGATACCGCTCGCTCATGTTGGATCCACCCAAAAACCAAATAAGCCAAAGCTAAAATTATCCCTAACTTCTCTCGCCGACAGTGATATAAACCGGCCAGAAGCGGAAATAGCAATAGCGATGTGAATATAGGATCGACAACGGCTATAATATTCAATGATACAGGTTTTCCATAAAATGGCCAAAATAAATGGGTTCCGTAACTCGTACACGCGTCCAAGAGGCCACTCGATAAAATACCCAAACAGCAAATACCAAAGAGAGTTTTAAAAGCAAATTGCCCACGCTGCACCGACCAAATCAATACCGCAAGAAAAAAAGCAATCATGGGAGCAATGAACAAAGAATGAGTAAAGTGCCTATGAAACTCTAAAGTAAGCAAAGGATCCTCAGCGCTACGTACCAAAAAATCAGCATCGGGCAAAAGACCCGCAATGCATCCAATACAAGCTGCACGACGGACTTTATTAACCGGAACTGCTAGTTGAGCTATCGAAGCTCCTGCGATTCCTTGTGTAACTAAATCCATTTGAAGGTTACCTCGAAAAAAAACAAAAACCCCACAACGTCAAAATCAACCTAAGGATTCTTGTATCTTGCGACCTCTGAACGAACTACTCTCAGAGAAAAAGTTTTTATTCAATTCTGTTGCCCTTATAAAAAGAAAAATGTAGTTTTCACGCTACCTATACAGTGAAAATTTCAATAATTGGTTCGTCGCTATGANTAATTTAAANCACATGCAGGGGATTTTTGGCCTACTGCCAACTCCTTATGATGAAAATCTAGAAATACATACAAAAGACCTATCAAAAGTTGCAAAATTCTGCTGCGATACCGGACAACATGGAATTGTNTGGCCAGTGATGGTAGGCGAATTCTGGTTCCTTGGAGAACATGAACGACTCAAAGCATTAGATACAGTTTTAGAAACTGTAAATGGAAAAATTCCGCTTGTGTTCGGTTGTTCTGGAATCTCTATACCGCAAGTAGTACATTACGCGCGGGCGGCGGAACGAACTGGGGTGGAAGCAGTCATTGCAATGGCCCCAGAGAGAATAGACCAAAACGGTGCAATCGAAATGTACCGGCGTATCGCAGAAGTTTTTAGTAAACCAATAATGATTCAGAATGCTGATAACTATGCTCCACTTAGGGGCGATCAGTTAGCTGCTTTAGTAGACGAAATTCCTCAAATACAATACATAAAGGAAGAGCGCCAACCAGGCCCCAAGCATATTGCTGAGGTGGCAGCAGTTGTAAGTGACCAAGTTAAGTGTATCTTTGGCGGTGCTGGTGGCAAATTTATGATAGACGAAATGAACCGCGGAGCAAAAGGTAACATGCCTGCATGCGAATTCGGAGATATTCTAGTAAAGATAAACAACCTTTGGCAAAATAATAACACGGAAGAAGCTCGTTCCCTACACAGAAAACTATTACCCCTAATCAACCTTGAAAATCATCCTTTCATGCGCTATATACTCATGCGAAGAGGAGTATTCAGCAACTTGATAGAACGTGCTCCAGCTGGTAAACTTTCATTAGACAAAAATGACCGTCACGAGATTTCGGAGCTTTTAAAAGTTGTTTCACCGGAAATTGAGTCTTATCCATTTCTACCAGAATAAACGACTTGCAATCAAACCCAATAAAACAACTAAAAGTTTCTAACAGTCATTTAACCTTCCTTTACTATAGCAACAGCTAACCCCGTGTTTACTTCAGCAGTTTTCCCCCATCCGTGCCCACGAAGCCCAGCGTAAATCATATATAAATCCCCATTCAACCAAAATACCTGAGGAGTTAGCAAGCCATCGGCGTCCCATCTTCCAACGTCAGGGGCGGGAACAAAAATAGGGTTATTGGGATTAGGTTCAAATGAACAAAAGTCGGTAGTACGAACATGCCCTATGGACCAGGTTTTCCCATCATAACCGCCATAGAATACATGAAAAAAAGTTCCATCATACAGTAACTCTGCCTCACGTACTCCCCTTTCATCCCATTTGGCTCCAGAGCCAATAAAAACAGGATTGGTCTCACTCTTTTCAATTTTTTCTACGTTGTTGGCAGAAGCTGTTGCNTAACATATCGTTGGTATGTTATACAGACTACCCGGTGTATTAAAGTACCTCGGGGCTTCAGCGGTATACAGGATGTGGATAAGACCGTCCACTACGACAGCAGAAGGATGCGATGAGCCATGTAATTCATATTGTTCCGAAATTCCTATAACTGGCTCATCGGAAATCCGTCTAAAACAACTCCAATTTGGATCAGATAACAATAATCCTGTCTGTTTTATTCGCGGTTTTTTCTTTCGCTGACCGAGATAATAAATATAATTCTTACCATTGATAGGATTATGGAAAGGGAAAGGGTATTCTACCCCGTAGTTGTCAAAACCATCTCCACTAGCACGTAATATTGGGTTTTTACTGTCGTGTTGAACCTCAATCGGAGTAGCCGCATTCGCGTAGCTGTGCATAATTTCCCAACCGTTATCAACCTTCTTTCTACCCCAGAAATAATGTATGGTATTACCATGAACAACAGCGTGTGCAGCTGCAGCCCATTCTTGATAGCGGGCACTAAGTAAAGGAACATCCGGAGTGAGACGTTGAAAATTAGCGACATGATCAAATTCGATAATTGGCATAAGCAGAACCTATTCCGGCAGGAACTCGAACCCTGCTATAGTAACCGATATCGATTGGTCATCTGATGGGGGCATCCCATTAAGCAACCATAAGTTTAGGCGGACGGTTTCTCCACCAGGCATTGGCAGATCCTCGCCACTGTAAACCCATTTTTCAGTCAATATACCACTGCCAAGTACACCGCGCTCGACGTTCGAACGACTCTCAAACTCTACCCTATCTGCATGCCAACGAAATTGATGTAATGAAATACCTGAATTTTCTATTTCTTCAAAACGCCTTACATTTCCTGATTTTTCCCATGGTTGAACAACAAATTGTGCATTTAGATTAAGCGGATTTCCCCATCGAGAAAACTCTACATCGATCTCCCTATGATTGAAGTCCGGCTCATCATTCCAGGTGAACAGCCCAAATACGGCATTTTCATTAAAAGAAGCCTCACCGTCTCTTGTATAGAATCGATAAGTACCGTAACCAAAGCTTGACAATGAGACAACTTCGGCACACCTCCAAAGATTTTCTTTTTTGTCAATTTTAAGATGCAACTGATCTGTTTCATCAACCCAGACAGAACTCTGGCTGTCAGAAAATAAATTTGGACCAGGCCCCACAGCATAAGGACTCGATTTAACCCACCATTCGTAACCTGAGAAGAAAATCCGACGTTTAGGAGGTTTGCTGCGAGTAGTCTCAATTTTTGCCAAAGCAATCGTTTCAATAATTTCTGGCAAAGTCTCAAGGCCCAAAACAGGTTCAGGCGAAAAATCGTAGGGAACTACGTAGGCTCTTATTTCAGTAGCATATTCATCCACGCCTCCGGTAGTTATATCTGACTGCCAAAAACCATTTTGATCAAAATTAGTCAACGGAAATTCGAGAGAGGGTTTTGTCCACCAACCATTAACAAATATGTATACAGCTATTTTTGCTTCCGTTGGATCTAAACCGACAACGCTACCTGTCAGTTCCCCTTTTTCTCCATATACAGGCACATTTAAAAACTCTATTCTCGGTGTTTCGTGATCTACTTGACTATCAACAGTCGTATTACCTTTACAACTTAAAAGCATAATCGAGACTGCTCCAAAACGAAGCAAGATCCAAAATATCGATATTTTCATCTAAAAAACAGATCCTTATACAGGATACACTAATGGACATTAATGAGGAGCTAAATAAAAACAAAATGTCAGAATCGTTGGACGGTCAAGTCCAAGTGTGCAAATGGCATTAATTTTTTTAGGATCAAACAAAAAAACGGTAGATCGCAAAACCACGCAATCTACCGCTACAAGAATCATTTAGGTGTAAAAAAAGTTAACCGCTTATCGCCTCAAAACTTTGGTCAGAGCTTTTAGCTTCAACTTCACCAAAATGTCGCGATAACGTCTCAAGCACGCTTTCAGCCTCGTCCAAGGTCTTGGTCCAGTTATAGATTTCTTCCATCACACCGGAATGCTCACCAATCCCAACTGAATTGTTAAAATAAATATCCAATGTCGCGATCGCTTCAGATTTTTTTGCTTTCCAATGGTCTACGGTTGCTGTATATAGCTTATTCATAAACTTTCTCCTTTGATTACGTTCGACATAAACATACAAAAAAAAAAGACTACGTCAACCTAAATCCTTAAAAAACAATGTTTTATGAGCACAACAAATATCTTTTCATGTAAACTATTGTATGAATGCGTTCACGTACATTAGTTTGTTTATACGCACGTTTTATATAACAAACTTTTGTAAGGAATCGTTATAATTGAGTTATGCCAGGACTCAAAAGATATAAATAGAGCAAGCATTTGAGAGGATACACGAAATGACCGAATCTCTTACAGATCGATTTTCTTCGTACAAGCGTAACGGTTACACAATTTTCAA
>NZPK01000012.1 GCA_002693325.1 Gemmatimonadota bacterium
ATTTAGATTTATTAGTGACCATTTAAATAATCCTCAAGGACCTAATTTGACTGGATGGATCTCAACCCTTTCGGGTGGAACCTTGATGGGGCTACTAATCTTTGCCCGCCAGAATATCTTGTGGTGGCCCCTTCATCCGCTTGGCTTCGCTGTAAGTACAATTTCTATGACCAACTATATATCATTCAGCGTGTTTTTAGCTTGGTTAATCAAGAGTATAATTCTCCGCTATGGTGGCCCCGCATTATTCAAAAGTGCTCGACCATTTTTTTTGGGGATGATCTTGGGACAATTTGCCGTAGCTGGGTTGTGGTTAATAATTGATTACTTCACTGGGATGACAGACAACAATATTTATTGGGTTTGACTTATCCATATCCTCTAATTCCATCAGGATGTTAGAAAATAGAAAATAGAACCTTCCCATAAAGTAAATAATGAACTCACCAACACTATAAACCAAAGCTATTTATTTGAACAAATGTATGTATAATTTTGACGAACCCATCGTGTTGAACTATTATAGAGAGATGTTTAAGTTTTAAATAAACGAGTAAAGAATTTAATCCCAACCCCAGGAAGTCCTCTTCAGGTGGCCATGATAAAATTTAAGAAGAAAAAAATTGAGCTGATCTTAGAAGAAAGAAAAGGCGAAATAAACCTTACGACTTATCAGCACATNAAAAAGACTGTTGACCAAGGAACAGANGGAATAGATCCATACACACTGTCAAATATCTGCCGAGACCTTGACTGCTTACCTACAGATATTGTCGAATATATTTAGTTTAAACTCGACTACGAATCTTTTAATTCACTGNAAATTTTATATTAAGTAAACCAGTTAACAGAGAACGATTAATCCAACTCTCCTTTGGGCCTTGTTTTTCTATTTGGTGGACGTGCATTAGGTGGTTCTAAGATAGACCGCTGATTCTCCGTTAATCCTTTAAAATTATTTTCGTCGAAATATGTGGGTGACCAAGAGATAGAATTAGGGCTATATTTGAAGAATATTGTACGGCGTTCGCCNTCACCAGTCCAAGGTAGTGCTCCGTGGGTTAATGCTTCTGTAAAAATCACGGCAGTTCCNGCGGGACCAAAAACNTTAGAAATACAGGGNTGCATAACTTCTGCCATATCTTTCCATTCGGCGGGAAAATCTANGTTACTTTTGTGTGAGCCTGNGACACAACCAAAGCCACCATCTTCAGGTCCAACATCGGCCAAATTATAGGCTACAACAGTCAANCCATTAAACATTTTGCCATTNTGAAATTGATAGAATTGACANGGGTCAAATGGAGTACCNCCGCCATGTAACTTTGCCCCTATTGGACTGGTTCCAGNGCGAATCAAATCAGCATATATGTGATCTAACCGAAATTGTTTGCCAATAATCACTTCCAAATATGGGGTAATGGAGGGGTTATCAATTANATCAACATATGCCTGTCCCCATCCAAGTAATTGACNAAATCGATGCGTAGTTTCGTGCATGGCGCATTNATCCTGAATGTGTTTATCCCAAATATTATTTAAGTTTCGGATTTGACATTCACTTAAGGCGTTTTCAATGGACAAATAACCTCTTAAGTCGAATAAGTATTTCTCTTCTTCATTCATTACCAATCCTTTTTAAATAATTAGAGCTATGCAGATCTTCCAGCGACATAATAAAAATTTGCTATCAGGCATAAAACACTAACCAGTTGTATACTTAGAAATCATCACATACATTCTAACAATAGTGAATTTTCACTAACCAACTCAGACCTACCAATTTAATCGAAAATATCACACAAACAATCTTCAATCCAATGAAGAATCTTAAGTATAATTACTCTGCATACTCATATTCGAAGGGGACTTTCTCAAAATGCATTTAGGGACGCATATTATAATGGATTTCTTTGGTTGTGATAGAGAAAAACTCAACGATGTAAATTATGTTGAAAGTGAGCTAATAAAAGCTGCTTTGAAAGCAGATGCTCATATATTAGGAAAACATTTTCACCACTTTTCTCCTCATGGCGTGACTGGAATACTGAGTCTACAAGAAAGTCATTTATCTATTCATACCTGGCCAGAGCATGGGATCGCCGCAGGAGACTTTTTTAGTTGCGGAAATATCAACGCTGAATTAGCATGCAAATTACTTTCTGAATCACTTTTGGCCACGGAAACAAAAATAAAAAAATTAGACCGTGGCGAATACAATTTGTAAATTATGGCTATTCTTAATCTAATTCTATCGACCTCTCTAACATATTCGATAACATTTTTTCTAATTGTGTCTCTTTTATCATAACAACTTCTCGAATTCTAAGTAGTTTCTTCCTATGAGTTACCGTCTTCTTTATTCGGAAATGTAAAAACCCATGAAGATTCTCCAGGGTTGGCTCTAAACCAACCAGCTTCAAGGATTCTATCGTATTACCCCGTTCTTCCTTACTGTAACCATGTTTGGCTTTCCGTTTATAATCTTGCAATCGTCGACCTTGATGTTTAGAATGAGGTTGAGATTCGAATCTTCCATTTATCCACTCTATTTTGTCAAATCGTCTATTCAGACGAACGAGATCNCTTTCTATTTTTTTTATTTTCAGATCAATTTCTTTCTCTGCNTAATCAAGAAAGGCTAATTTTAAACGTATATCATCTGGACTATCCTCTTTTTCGATTGAAAGATCCTCATAAGGCCCTAATTCTGGNTAATTAAAACAANCTCCCAGTAANTCTCGCTTGTTATGNACTTTAGAAAATAAAACACTTACACCTATATCAAGGGCACCATCTTCTCTAAACGAATTTTCCATCAATTTCAACAACTTTTCCATCTCCAAGTCATGCGCCTTACACAAATCTCTCCTGATATTATTTTCAATAACCCTATTTTTCTCTAACCGATCATCTATCTCTTCGAGCCTGTTACCAATCGTCAAGGCTTTTAATTTCGCTGTAACCAAATCATCTAAATCGAAATTGCCGCTGTCTTTAAGACTATCTATGCGTGTTGTCAAATTCATTGAATATTCATAAAAACTGCGACGAATATTCAAGAGGGAATCAATAACTACTTCTGTATTCTTTAACTGAGAGTTTAGGTCTATAATACTGTTGGAATTTAATTGGGCAATAGCATTTGAAAAAACCACAATATGAAAAAATATAACAATAGATGCCATCATACTTAATCTAGCCCATATTTTTCTAATTTATAATAAAGCGCCGTCGTTTTTACACCTAATTGTTTGGCGGCATTTTTTTTATTGCCCTCACTCTCAGTCATGGCACTTTTAATCAGGTTTCTTTCAATTTTTTCCATCTGCACCTTCAAAGGTTCTCCACTGAAATTCGGCAATAAAATACTATCGCGCTCTCCAATATGTAAATCACAATGGTCAATCTCATTGCTCTCAGACATCACTAAACTTCGCTCAATCACATTTTCCAACTCCCGCACATTCCCCGGCCAACAATATTTGCTTAACGAAACCAGAGCATCTTGGGTGAATTCTCGAAGGGGTAAATTCATTTCTGCACATTTTTTCTCGATAAAATGTGTAACCAATAGCGGAATGTCTTCTGTGCGCTCACGTAGCGGAGGAATAGATAGAGGAATAACCTCTAATCTATANTACAAATCCTCCCTAAAATCCCCNTCATCGACCATTTTTCNTANTGGACGATTTGTCGCTGCAACTATACGTACATTACCATCGATTGTTTTTTCACCCCCAACCCTATCAAATTGTCGCTCCTGCAAAACGCGCAATAATTTAACCTGAATATCCAGAGATATATCTCCAACCTCATCTAGAAATATAGTGCCTCCTTCAGCTAACTCGAATTTACCTTTACGCTCTTTCACGGCCCCGGTGAACGCGCCTTCCTCATGTCCGAATAATTCACTCTCTACCAAATCTTTTGGTATCGCTCCACAATTTACTTTTATAAAGGGCATTTTGCTTCGTCCACTCTGGTAGTGGACAGCGCGCGCTATAAGTTCCTTCCCAGTACCACTTTCCCCATAAATTAGTACGGAAGAATCACTTGTTGCTACCTTAGCAACTGTCTCCATCAATTTAGTGATGACGTTTGA
Organism: Gemmatimonadota bacterium; assembly: GCA_002693325.1. Taxonomy (GTDB): domain Bacteria; phylum Latescibacterota; class UBA2968; order UBA8231; family UBA8231. The sequence goes on from NZPK01000012.1 coordinate 4,106, forward strand.
ACAACCNATTACTTCTCCAAAATTATAACGNTTACCGATTTCATTTCTTAAATATTTATTTTCTTCATTTAGACGTTGGTTAGCTAATCTNGCCCTTCTGAACTCAAGTAATTTGTTGATTTTAAGTCGAAANGTATCGTGCGGAAAAGGCTTTGAAATAAAATCAACAGCCCCTAGCTTCATGGCCTCCACGGCTATATCAACAGAACCAAATGCCGTCATCACAACAACATCTTTTGCGGGCCAACGTTGTTTNATCTCACGCAACAACTCTAGGCCATCCATTTCCTTCATACGAAAATCGGTAACAATTAATTCATAATCTTTGTTTTCTATGGAAGCTAACCCCTTCGAGCCAGTATTAACCGCGACGGCATCGTGTCCCATTCTGTTTAACATCAACACCAAACCACTAGCAAGCGTTTCGTTATCATCAATAATTAATATTCTACTCATCTGTAATAGCACCTACTTAAAATTATGTTTTCTTACACAACACAGGGAAAACTAAGACGGAAGCAAGTACCTTCTGGACTCGACCGATCAAGCGTGAGGCGTCCTCCATTGTCCTGAACTAACCGTGAAACTATTGCCAAACCTAATCCGGAACCACGCTCTCTTGTTGTAAAAAACGGTTGGAAAATCTTATTTTTTAGTTCCTCTCTAACGCCATGGCCAGTATCGCTTACATCAATCAATATCTGATCACCTAGTTCACGTCCTACTATTCGCAAACTACCACCTTGGGACATAGCTTGTACGCCATTTTTCATCAAATTAAATAACACTCTTTTTATTTGTTCACGATCCACCCAAATTACTGTTTTNTGATGAACGTCGATCTCCAGTTCAATACTAGCTTTTTCCAAGTCCGGGGATAAAAGAAAAGTCGCATCTCGAGTTAAATCAAACAAAGATACATATTCAAAGTCAGGAGACGAGGGTTTAGCAAAACTTAGAAATTCAGATATAACACTATCCAACTTCCTTACCTCGGCAATAACCTTTAGAATATGCTGTTTTCGTTCATCATTATCAGGTAGGTCATCAGCGATGAGGCCTGCATATATTTCAATTCCACCCAAAGGATTCCTTATCTCGTGAGCAACTCCACCCAACATTTGTCGTAATTGATTATCTCGATCCGACAAGCCTTGGCGCATTTCATCCATAGATCGAGCCAGATAACCTATCTCATCATTACCGACCTTGGGCANCGTATAGTGCAANTCACCTCTACCTATTTCCCTNGCAGCATTTATTAATTTTTGTAGCGGCTGAGTTAGGCTACGTGCCATTAACCAAGCGACAATCATGGTTAAAGCTACCCCAATCACCAGAAATATCATTACTGACCGCAAAAAAGTACGGAAGAAATCTACATATGCGACCCCGATATCAACCCCAACAACAGCAACGACCTCATCACCCTTTTTTATTGGTGCATANCCCGTCATATACGGAGTATCATTGGCGGAGTAAAAGAGAATTGAACTCGTTGGTTTACCGCTAAATGCTAACTCAACTTCACGCAAGTCACGGATTCTTGAATGATGAACCTGTTGGCCAACTGCAGTTTCATCTGTATCGACCAAATTTTTAAAAAACCTGTTAAAAACGTATATCTTGCTTGCTCCCGCGGCCAACTGAGCACGTTTTAAACGGTTCGTTAGACCGGTAAAATAAACAGATTTTTCCCATCCAGCATTTGCTTTTAGTCTAATAACATCGTGCCCAACTCCTGACGCNACCAATTGNGCGATACTAACTAGTTTAATTCTCATCTGTGATTCAAGNCTTGTTTTAGCCAATTTAACAAGCCATAAACCTGTAAAGATCGTCAAGCATAAAACTAATACGACAAAACTGAAGACAAGTCTACGACCTATACCCGCTCCCAAATAACCCGCTATTCTATCAACCGTTTTTGATGTCCCCATTAAATTTTTTCTCGCCCAAAAAATTTAGCTTGCCCCAAAGGAAAAGAATTTTACTTNAATATATTAGTACGACGTTTTAAAAAAACAAAGGTTTCAATTCTCATTAATTTACTCTTTTCAATTTTTATTGGGTAACTAAATATGGCGACTATTGTTGTAACTATATCAACAGTATATTTTTTTCTTGTTTCAAATAAGATATTGATTATAATACAAGTTATAATAAACACAGTATCTTATAGAAAAATGCTTTCGCGCTTCTGAGTTGTCCTACTCGAAGCTTCGGCTCAGGCATGAGGGCAGGTATAAGTCTTACAGAAACAAGGGGTCTAATTGGCTACCATAACCAAAAAAGATTTAGCAAGAGCAGTGGCTGATTCAATTGGCTGTAAAAACAATCAAACATTAGANATGGTTGATAGCCTTTTCGAAGCAATGCGCGACGCATTAATAGAGGGCAATCGCATAGAAATTAGAGGTTTTGGGGTCCTTGAAGTTAAAAACACAAAGCCGAAACCGGCTGCTCGCAATCCTCGCACAGGTGAAATTGTCTACGTGCCTGCTCGTCGAAAAACCCATTTCAAACCAGGGAAGCAACTTAAAGAAGCATTGCATGGAGTAACTTCAGAAGTAGGGAACAACCATATCAGTCAATATATTGAAGAGGGAAAAGAAAATAGCTACCTCGCTCCCAACCAACAATAAAAAGATCGTCGTCGTTTTAGGCGCCCATTATTACATCGNTAAGCANCTTTAATCTCTTGNGTTTTTGNAATTTTAGCNAATTCGAACAATNGCTAACTCAACTAATTTACTAATCGTCGGAATAAATCATTCTGNAAAGGAACGTCTAAGACCTTGTCGATATTATCTCTCTCTAAGGCAAGAGAGATAANTTTAAAACTGTTAGCTACTGCCTCTGCCGTCCGGTCAACAATTTCGTGGTTATGACTAAGATTTAAAAATATTCCACCACTTAGAAGAAGACCTTGACGGGCATTTTCTTGAATAAAAAGAGTNTCAATTTTCTTCAATAAAATCGGGTCCTTTATGTCAAAATGAATTTTGGGAAATGAAGAAGTTCCGCGGCAGCTCGCATCAATATTTGCAACAGCTGCTGCTTCGTTAATACTACTCCTAAAATATGAACCTACCTCTTTAAAATGGCTCACAGCCTTTCTAATTTGCAATTCTCTTAGAGTTGCCAAACCCGCAACAACGCCGATNGTATCGTCCCAATAGGCACTTGAAANAAATAGCTTTTCGGCAACNTCCATGTAGTCGCGTTGACCAACTATGACNCCTAAAGCGTACCCATTCGATAATGCCTTTGCAAAGGTAGATATGTCAGGTGTGATTCCTGTNTACTCTTGAACTCCCCCTAAAGCTATGCGAAACCCAGATGAGACCTCATCAAAAATCAGGATAACATTGTGCTTATTTGCCAAGTCACGTACTCCCTGCAAATAGCCACCAGGAGGCTCTTCGCTACGCATAGGCTCCATAATTATACAGGCAACCTGATCAACGTTTTCCTCAAGAAGTTTGGATAAACATTCCAGAGACCCGTAAGGNAATGGTGCCACCGTTCCAAGAAGAGCCTTTGGAACTCCCAAAGGCTCGATACCATTGAAGAGATGTTCTGATANATTGTCATTGTTGAGGTTGGCGGCAAGATACCAATCATGCCAACCATGATAGCCACAAAATAAAACTTTGTCTCGACCTGTGTAGGCACGAGCAATTCGTACAGCAATCGCACATGCTTCGCCTCCCCCCTTACAGAAACGGACCATTTCTGCACTTGGGATTACATCCTTTAACTCCTCGGCCAAACATACTGCGCCTTCATCCAAAATACTATAAATAGAAGCTTTACCAATCTGACGTTTCACTGCAGCATCGACTACTGGATCACAATAACCGAGTATAATAGGTCCATAGCCACTATGCCAATCTATAAATTCGTTACCATCTAAATCCCAGATTCGGCAACCTTTTGCGTGACGCGCGTATATAGGACTCACGCCTAAAGCAGATCGAGAAGGACGACGGCTAATTAGTTGGGCAACACCGGGAATAACTTGTTTAGCACGGTTATAAACTTCCNAAGAGTTTGTAATGCGTTCATTAGCCATGTNAAAATAATCCGACCNGCTCGTGTGATTTCTGTCTCAAGGCAANGCTAACTTTCGAGACAAAANTTTTTTTCAAATACGCATTAAAATTACCGGCGACGTCTACGGCGAGTTTGCGAAATTGGCCTGTTATTTCGGTTAGNCACATCTTCATTGGGNGTATCTCCACATAACAAAGATTCTAAATTATCAAAAGCAAATCCAATCATTTCCTCATCCCAATCACCATCTATTTTTATTTTTAACATTTCTTTTACGGCACCGAGTTCATCAACATTAACTTGAAGGCGAGAATTACGCGCTTGGTTTTTTTCCATGNTTCCTCTTTTTAATAANTTGATCGATTTTCATAAATCGCATTTCTCAATANGAGTAAAGAAGAAGAAACAGCCTCTATCTGTAANATNATTTCTGATTCCTCTGNTAAAACTTCAAACGGGCGTGAAACTAAGGACAAGTAACGCCTGTCTCCGGACCTTAGCCAACACCTTAGAGACAAAGGCCGTATAAATTCATTGTGNGNATTATCACAATAAAAATTGTCATTAAAACAACAATTTTCTATTTGCGAGAATAACCACGACCATAGGTTTTTATCGTCACATCTTTCTGCCTCAGCGGCAATGGACTCCAATAAAACGAATTTCTGAAAGATTGAGCAATATTCTACCGAATTGCCACCACCTGCTTCCAACGAACAACTTTCATAAAAGTTGTCTCTCGTAACATCAAAAAGATCATTTAATGCGATGGCTACACACTTGGCCAATGAAATATTAAGCCATTTTGACTCATTTAACCTCCATAGGTCACCACCGAGAAAAATTAAATGGGAAAGATGTTTACAACTGATGTTTATGAACTCAGAATCTATAGACTTTATATTTGAGCGGAAAAGCTCCTGTAGGGCACTATAAGAACCGAGTTTATTTTTCATCAACATATAAGAACTCAGCGCCCGCGCTCCTACTAAACTGCCAGAAGCAGCTAAAGATTTCATTTCTATCCAAAACGCATCATTTGCATGATCATCCGAACAACAAATCCATTTTGCTTGGGCTAGAGAAAGATTTGAATTAGTAATATTATCCGTTTTTTCACAGTTAAAAAAAGAAAAAACTGAGCCGTAATATCTTTCATATAATTTTTGCAAATCTCCATTTAGACAACTAACATGCAAGTTCTTAAAACCTTCCACTACGAGATTCAAATTTAGTTGGTTTACCTAAAGTCTTACCGTCATTGGAAACCCAATCTGCCACCCATTGCACTATCTTTTCACTTGACACATAGGGTCGTCCCATAGATTTAAACAAAAAAGTGGCGTCTCCTAGTAGAGCATCTTCCGATTCTGTGTTTATAAACTTTGGAGCCTTCCCCATAATGCTACTAATCTGATTAGCAATAATTCGTGTTGATAATATTTCTGGACCCGTAAGATTTATCACAGATCCGGAGACACTACAGAAAGGAAAAAGTCGACACAAATAAGCATTAGCATCTCCCTGCCAAATTTGGTTAAAATACCCCATAGAAAGATCAATCTGTTCTTCATGGAAGATTCTCCATGCTATATCATGTATAATACCGTACCTAAGTTCAGTAGCATAAAATAATCTCACGACAGTTAATGGTGTCTTACCCTTTTCTGACCAATACATTGAAAGACGTTCACCGGCTAGGCGCGACTGAGCGTATTCTCCGATTGGAGAGAGTGGAGACATTACTTCAGAGCCCGGTGATTTTATAGAAGTATATTCATAAACATTACCGGAACTAACATAAATGATTCTCGATTTAGAGAAGTGCTGAACAATAAGACCTGGTAACCACGCATTCATTGCCCACATGAGATCTTCATTACCGGTAGCGCCAAATTTATATCCAACCAAATTATATATGTAAGGACAATTTGGAAGCGCGTTGAAATCCTTTGGATTAAGCAAATCTGTTTTTATGGTCTTCACGCCACACGCTTCTAAGTATTTCTGCTGATCTATATCGGTAAACCTAGAAGCGGCAATCACACTTTTTGCTCCGGCTCGGACAAGCATATTGCAAAGAGTGGGACCCATTTTCCCACCGGCCCCAAGGACTAGTATTTCACCATCCAAGGACTCAACTTCTGACCGGACCTCGTCAGTTGGTTCAGACATAAAATGAAGAAGCTCATGTTCATCTAAAAATCGCATTATATTTTGCTGCATATTTACCAGTCCCTGCGATATGTCCAAAATGGTCCCACAGGATTATTCTTCAACCTAGGTATAGGCTCCCCACAATTTATACAAATACGAATCGCTCGCAATATTGAAACATTGCACGACGGACACCTATGTGCCATAACCCTAAGCACTAAAAACAGAGCAACCGGGCCNAGNAAAATACCAAATACTGCCCACTGAAATACACGACCTCCACGACAACAAGCTATTTTTAAGCCAATAATGCCAAAACCAAGCCAAGTTCCTAAGCCAAACAGGAATAAAATTGCCAAAACAGTGATCAATTGCAAAATACCTGATTGCTACTCACCATTTTCACAATTCACAGTATGCATAAACTCAGTATCAATACAAAGAGCCAGATTAAAAATTATCATCAGTGATGAACTGTACTTTTTCTGGCTGCCAGCACAACATTATTCATTAACATGGTAATTGTCATAGGGCCAACTCCATTAGGCACAGGAGTAATTGCAGCAACCTTCTTACGTACTGAGTCGTAATCAACGTCTCCAATCAACCGCCACCCACGCTCACGACTACTATCTTTGATGCGATTTACTCCAACATCGATAACAACCGCATCCTCTTTGACCATTTTACCAGTAAACGCCCCAGGTTGCCCAGTTGCTACAATTAATATATCTGCCTCCCTGGTAAATTTACCCACATCTTGTGTCCCCGTATGACACAAAGTGACCGTCGCATTACCCGTATCCCTTTTCTGAGATAGAAGATTAGCTATCGGCCGACCTACTAAAGAGCTTCGTCCAACGACAACAACATGCTTACCATCTACTTGGATACCAGATACAGATAACATCTTTAAAACACCGTATGGCGTGCATGGTAAAAACCCATCTTCACCGCGCATTAATCTTCCGAGGTTAACGGGATGCAAACCATCGACATCCTTCTCCGGAGATATCGTATTTATAACGCTATCTTCCTCTTGATTTGGAAGGGGGAGTTGCACCAATATACCATGTATGTCTGGATTCGCATTTAAAGATTCAATTTCATCCAACAAAAATTCCGTACTTATGTTTTCATCAAAGTTCAATTGTGAGGATTCAATTCCTAATTTTATACATGCATCAGTCTTGGCTCGAACGTAGGAAAGAGAAGCAGGATCATTCCCCACCAGAATAACGGCAAGTCCCGGACTGATATTGTAATTTTTTTTTAAAGCCCCTACTTGATCCAACAACTCCCTTTGTATCTGTTCGGCTATTACTCGCCCATCCAATCTTCTTCCAGTCATCGACTAAAACCTCCTAACTTGTTGGCAGTAAGTGGGTTTTGCCTACGACTTCTTGTAAAACCTTAGGAATTAACACACTCCCATCGTTTTGTTGATAATTGTCTAATATCGCAATCAGAAGACGGCCCATGGCAGCGCCAGTGTCGTTTACTGTATGACAAAAACCCCGATCTTTTTCCGCACGATATCTAATTCCGAGTCGGCGAGCCTGATAATCCGTAGTATTTGTATCCGTCATTACCTCCATGTATTCGCAAGACCCAGATAACCAGACCTCAAGATCTTTTTGGCGATAACTAGCCAAATACCCAGCATCACCAGTACACTTATCAACAATTCGATAAGGTAGTTGTAATTGCTGAAGAATCCATTCATTTATTTCAGAAAATTCTCGATAAATAGCCTCCGACTGACTAGGTAAGCAGACCGCGTTCATCTCAATTTTATCAAACTGGTGAACACGCTTTATTCCCTTTACATCTTTACCCCATGATCCTGCTTCTGACCGAAAACAAGGTGTGTAAGCAAATATTTTTTGGGGAAGTTGGTCTGCCACAAAACTTTTATCAGCAAAATAACTAAAATTTGTGGGTTCAGAAGAACCAACTAAAAACAACTGATTACCATCTTCTACATTTTCACTCCTAATTGCATATACTTGATCTCGGCCTTCTGGGAAGTGGGAAGTTCCGTATAAAGCCCGTTCGCGCACGAGTAGCGGCGGAATAAACATCTCATAATTTCGTCTAAATAATTCATCAATCAAAAGACGACTGATTGCGTACTGCATTTTTGCAACATCGCCTCTCAAATAAGCAAACCGTGAGCCAGAAACTTTTGAAGCTTGAAGCGTATCTATCGCCCCGATATCTAAACCCAAATCAGAGTGATGCCTAGCATTAATTTCTCCCTCACAATGAATTGGTTTTGATGGCATGTGCTGAGTACTATAATCACCAATTCCTAACTTATCTTTAGAAAGATATCCCTCTCCAGGAATCCAGACCTTCTCTTCTATATTATCTTTCTCTCCGTCACCTATTGGCATACCGGGATCAGGCCAATTAGGAAACCAATCAAAAATTTGCTGCCATTCGTGAGACACCTGATTCAACGACTGCTCGAGTTCACGAGATCGATCACGTAATTCCTTCCCTTTATTCCGAGCAGATTCTGGATTTTTCTTTCCAAGCTTAGCTAATTCTTTTTTATCAGCATTAATTTTGTCAATTTGCCCTTGAAGTTTCCGACGTTCTTCNTCTAAAACTATCCAACGGTCTACATCCGCTTTTGAAAAATCTACCTTTCGATATTCAATCGCTTTGCGTAAATCTTCAATTTTTTCCCGAGCCAATTTGGCATCAATCATACTTAAAAATCTCCTTATTGATATTCTAGAAAAAAACGGCCAAAAGACAAATTATTGCAAACNACAAAATCGTCATTTTTATTTANCGATTTTTGCTTCAAATTCTTCTTTTCTATTGCAAGAAAAAACAATTAAATCTACAAGCTTCCTTATTAGAGGTCCAAAATACCGACTTCGCCGCCAAGCAAGACCAATTTCACGGCGAAAGTTGACACCATTGACTTCCACAATACACAAATTTCCATTATCAAGAGAATCATTAACCGTCATCAATGGAAGAAAGGAGACGGCAAAGCCAACTTCAACCAATTTCCGCATTGCTTCTGGACTCCCCATTTCCATTATCTTGGGTGGATCGAGCCCTAATTCGAACAACTTGTCATCTACAATTTGTCGCGACACCGAACCGGAGTTAAATAACAAGAGAGGCTCGGCGATAACATCGACCATTTCAACCCGCCCTTTTTTTGCAAAAGTATGATTGCGTCCTACAACAAGCGGCATACTATCATTGCAGAGCGATAAAGTGTCGATTTTTTCATGGCTAAACGGCAAAGAAATTAATGCGAACTCTAAATTATTTAACAGTAAGTCATCAACTAATTGGCGGGAAGGGCCAACCTGGGCTCTTAATTGCATCCTTGGATTCTCACCCATGAAATCCTTCAACAAATCAGGCAGCATGTAAATTACCGCAGCGTCAATTGCACCAAATGCAAAACCTTCACTTCCAAGATCATGGTGTCTTAGCTTCTCTTCCAGTTCACCCAAAGTATCTTCTATTTGAAGGGCATAATTCATCATAATCTTACCCTCCATTGTTAGTTCTACATACCGACTATGTCGATTAAATAGTTGGATTTTAAGGGATTTTTCCAACTCGCTTATTGCGTTACTAACTGTAGGCTGCGTCACGTTTAAAATCTGGGCTGCCGACGTGAATCCTTTGCTACGAGCTACTGCTAAAAAATAGCGTAATTGATGCAAATTCAACTTGGCACCCCTTCAATAAATCTACGCCGACATAAACTATTCATCGCAAGTAAATTTGAGCCCACAATAGTGACACAAAGCCTCACATGCCCAAAAGTCGAGATGACCACCACAAGCAGGGCAAACATGCGAATAATTATTAGTCAAATTTGTCTCCTGCTCTTGACGACAACCTATATCTTCTTCTGGCTCAGATTCTTTAGTCATTCTGTACTCATCCATTTTGAAAAATCATTTGAGACAATCTATAAATTTGAACTGACTTGAATTTCTTGTGGAACATTGACTAAGATTCAATTACCCAAATGCGTATCGAAATAAATAGTTTTCACACCAATTTTGCCAAAAGAATTAAGTTTTCTTATTTGACGCCGATATTAACTGTGTACGGACTTCGGTCCAGATCCTTGGGGCAAGCCCTGCTGGAAGCGTTTAGCAACTGGCAGGGCTTCTTATTCATACTGATTAAAAGTTATTCGAAAATAATAGTTCGATTGTCTACAACTAC
>NZPK01000013.1 GCA_002693325.1 Gemmatimonadota bacterium
GAAGAAGAAATAACCGAACAAGAATCTTATGAAGAAGAAATAACCGAACAAGAATCTTATGAAGAAGAAATAACCGAACAAGAATCTTATGAAGAAGAAATAACCGAATTTATAGACGAATTGTTGTCTCTTTATGAGGCTCGGAACGTTGAGGAGTTTGAGGATCTTGTTTCCATGGATTATCGCGAAAAGAGAAGATCTGATGAAGGCACAGAAGCCCTAGACTATGATGCCCTTCTCTACATGGTGCGCCATGAGGCTGAAGTAGTAGATGCCCTCAGAATAAGGCATACTGTCCATGGAATTAGACAGAGAGGTAAAAACATAAGAGTTCCGATAAGATGGGATATCCAATTTAAGCGAACGGATTCCAAAAGGTCTATGCAACGAAGGGGTATCACTGAGTTGCTCTTGACTGGTCAGGGGCAGCTTCAGCTGATTGGTCAGAGGCGAGACGCTTTGTTTGGGATTATAACTTCGGATAGCGAAGAAGGTGAAATTACAACCGTAAAGCCAACAGTACCCAAGCAAAACAAGAGGCCCAAACTAAAGCGTGATAAACGGCGAGGAACATGAATTAACCTTAGGCTTTTCCTTCGACCGGGGCCCACAACTAAAGTAATCAGATGTATGGCGCATTTATAGCGAGACTTGGCGGTTTGGTTGGGGTAACGTCCCTGCAAAGGGGCAAGCGACATACAAAAGCAAACCTTTTTAAAATATATGTTTACATCCGAATACTCATATCGTATCCTATGACGACGTATCTTTTACGGTGCATAAAATACTGTTGAGGTGTAATAATGAGCAGCATCGAAAAACAAACAGTTTGTACGCATTCTATATTTATTGAATTTTTTGGGGCCGACTTAAGAGGAAAAACCCTCTTGTATTCTCTTCTCTTCGCTATTATTAGCTTGTGTCTGACGCCCTCTCCAGGAATATCTCGGGGCGAACCCCCTCGAAGTAAAGATCAAAAACCCCTCAAAGAGGAATCGTTCGAAAAGGCTATTTGGAACGAGGCCATGGCCCAAGACCCCGATAAGTGGTCCGATGAATTAAAGAATAATCTGCTACGCCTTAAACCAGATAGTACGATAGAAGAACTCGCCGAGGGGATTCGAACAAGACAGCTCCATGCGAAAATTCATGAATCCGTTAAAAAAGGTGAGATGTCACGCGAAGAAGCCAAAAAGCAATTAGATCGATTGTCTCCACCTACTAAAAGACCGAATAATACCGATAAAAATTACGAAATAGAAAAGTTTCGGAACGGAGTACTTGCACGAGCCAAAATGCAAATCCCTGCGGATTGGTCTGATGAACTAAAGGCGGCTATCGTGCGCGCCGGATGGGACGTCGAAGAAATAGCCAAAAAATTCCACGGAAACAAAAGCAAAATAAACGACGAAAAACTCGAAAGAGAAAAGAAACAGAAATATCGGAAGGGTGTATTAACTAGGGCTGCGGCCCAAAGCCCTGACGAATGGTCAGACGAATTAATGGATGCCATCAAAAAAGCCGGCTGGAGCGTAAAAGAACTTGCAGCAAAAATCTCAAAACATCAAGAAGAAACGCGCGGAGGGATACGATCCAAATCAACCAACCTATCATTACTAATGCTAGAGTTGGACACCGCTGTCGAAAATCATTCTTGGGGACAGATCAAAAAAGAAATCGCGCCCTGACTAAATGAGGACATCCGCAACTTGAGCAAAATATATTGCCGTTTTACCCTCGTGTGAGGAATAGTAGCTAAGATTCAAACTGCCATTATAAAGCACCATCCCGGCATAGCTTGTATCCCCACCTGAAGGCAAAACCAAACATTCTTGAAACGAAGGTTCCTTCGGGTCAATCCATCCTATAGCCGTTCTTCTTTCACCGCTACCACCTGATATTAATCGCACAGCTGCCAGAAGCCGACCTTCCGATATCATCAATAGATGAGGGCCACCCAACCAAACCCCTAAATTTCCCCACGTCCACTCAGTAAAAGGATAACACGAGGTTCCAATCATCGCCGTCTCTCCTTCGCCATCTCTTCTCAAAAGACAAAAGGCTTTTTGATCTGAAAACACGATGGAAGTTTCATTTGGGTATCCTTGCCCCCGAAAAAAGTCCTTAACGGTAGAAAATTTTTTTCCATCGGTAGTAGTATAAAGACGTAACATTCGATCTGTCTCACTACAACCGTATCCCATTCCATAAGCTCTACTACGAAACCAGGTTAATCGCCAAAGCCAAATGTTTTTGTCTCCAATCAGATACTTTTCACTCCAATTACTTCCATCTTGCGAAAACCAGGCCAACGATTGGTGAGTGTAGGGCGTTGGAGAATGAAATGCTTCGGCACCACATAACATTAATTCGCCATACGGTGTAACTGTTATCTTTGCATCTCGTAAATCTGAATCTACCGATTCAATTTTAGCAGCTGAACTCCAATTTTCACCATCTTCAGAGACAATGACTCGTAAACAACCATCTGAGGAAACGTGGTCTTGACCTTCTCTAAAAACGCAAAACCATCGATCCTGAAATCGAACTAAATCCGTAAACGCATTGTGTGGAGCGGCATCCCATATTTTTTTAGCTTGTAAAAGTCTCACAATCTTTACCTCAAGTTTTAGATAGCGTTAAATTAAATCTGCAGACTTTTAGTTGAAAGCCCTTCCGCTTTTTTGCTTATTAAAATAATATGCTTTAAAAATTAACCTCATCAAGTAAGTGAAGGATAATATGGAAACAATACGCGCCCATAGCCATTTTCATGCAGCTCACCGACAACTTGATTATGAAGGTAAATGTGCCTGGGTGCACGGCCACACCTGGCGGGGAAAGTTTGTAGTGCAAGCTGAGCGTTTTCCACGAATCGAAAAATTGGATATGTCTGTTGATTTCGGAGCACTCAAGAATATCTTCAAGTTTATGGATCATAAAATGCTTATAAGCCCACGAGATACCGTCTTCCAACAGCCAGAGGTTTTTGAGCCCGAGGGCGTCGTTGTAATTCCAGGGAAAAACCCAAGCGTAGAAAACGTTGGACATTATTGCTTAAATGAGGCGGAAAAAGTTCTTGAAGGGTTATTTCCGTCGAAGGGAGTGGATTATCGAATAGAGGTAACAATCCAAGAAACCGACAATAACTTCTTCACCGCTGAAAAACAGGTTACAATATAAGAATGACAAAACTCGTCGTTGGTTCAGAAGCACCTGATTTCCAAACCTTTTCTCATGAAGGTAGGGAGCTTAACCTCGCGGAGCTTCGAATCAATGGTCCAGTAGTTTTATTTTTCTATCCGAGAGATTTTACCTCTGGATGTACTGCCCAAGCCTGCTCTTTCAGAGATAATCATGACGATTTTTCAGGACTTGGTGCCACAATCATCGGAGTAAGTGCGGATTCAATTGAAAGTCACAAAAAATTTGCCAGTAAATACAACTTACCGTTCCATCTGGTAAGCGACAGAAAAAGATTATTACACGAAAAATATCAGGTAGGAAAAACTTGGGGGATTCTTCCAGAACGAATAACCTTTATTATCGATCGGGATGGCACAATTAAAAATATTTTTGACTCTGCTGTCTATGTAAATAAACATTCCGCAAATGCACTTGAAAAAATTCATCAATTAACACCGGATGCGTATTAGCTCGGTTCGTATGCCTCTGACCCCGACAACGGTAGCTCTACTATCCAAATATTACGATAACACACTAAGTCGTTATGATCTTGCAATAACAGGGGACCGGGTTGATATACCTCTTCGTCAATGGCTGCGCCAGTCACACCAGGTAGTTCGATATTGTTATGGACCAACATCCCGTTATGTAAAACTGTAAGGCGCGGACGGCCTGTCTCAATTTCCCTCGGTGCACGAAAGGCAACATCGTAGCTTTGCCAATGCATTGCAGGTCTGGAGGCATTAAACAAAGGTGCAAACTGATTATAAATGGCGCCGCAATCTCCTTGACCCGGAGAAGAGAAACCATACGAATCTAAAACTTGTATCTCGTATCTACCCTGTAAAAACACACCACTATTTCCTTTAGCCTGTCCTGTAGCNTCTGGCATATCAGGACAACGAAATTCGAGATGCAAATAAAAGTCGTTAAAACAGAGCTTGGTCATTATATCGCCTGTCCCAGGAACAACATGTAAAATACCATCATCAACACGCCACGCGGCTGTTCCTCCATCTCGTGTTGTCCAATCATCCAAAGAAGCATCCAATAAGTTATGAGCAGCTTCTGGCGGAACAGTGCTGTCAAAATTCATAACAATTCTCCTCATTAGTAATTTTCAATTGGCCTAATACAACATTTTATCTAAAAAAGAAACTTAATGGCCTATATATCCACTATTGTTGGACGAGGACCTTTTCGATGTTTCTTCGGGGTATTTCCGTCAGCTCGTTTTTTTGCTCTTTTAGCCTTCTTTTTTTGTCTACTGTCCACCGAGCNAGAAGCCGATTGTACACGTACAATTTTGAGCCTTTGATCACAAACCCAAATCTTTTTCAAATCTCTGAGAAGCTCTTTAGGCATGCCTTCAGGCAAATCCACAAAACTATGATCCGGACCAATATCAATTTTTCCGATATGTTTACTGTCTAACATTGCCTCATTTGCCAAGGCACCAACCAAATGACTAGGATTGGCGCCATGCACTTCACCAACTTCTACGCGAAAACGTTCCATCCCCTCGGGCAACGATCTTATTTGCTTTTTCTTGTTGCCCCTTCCGTTCTTAAGTTCAGAAGTTTTATAGGATTTTTCAATGGGAGCGGGGGAGTCAAAATTGCGAGCTTTTCGGCCGCTTTCCGGTTGTTTCCCGTTATCCTTTTCTGCAGACCTTAGGGTCTTCTCTCTCCGGACTGCNGTCATTTTACGATTTTGCTGCAATCTTAATGGTTCTGCTCCTTCGTCTAACATACGTGCAAGCGCAGCAGCCACATCAACAGAGGATACCTCGCTCTTTGAAATAAATTTTTCTAATAAAGACCGATAAGAAGACAGATTATTTTCACTAATAGTCGCCAAAATATGTTGAGTGAAACGGTCTATGCGTCGCTGTTGCATTTCTTCATGAGAAGGTAGCAAAAGCTCAGAAATCTTTAATCTCAAAACTCTCTCAAGAGTCTTAATAAATCGACGTTCACGATGTGTAATAATTAATAGCGCCTCACCATTTCTGCCGGCACGACCCGTTCGACCGATACGGTGAATGTATGATTCAACGTCTTGCGGAGCATCAAAATTAATGACATGGCTTATGCGGTCAATGTCCAAGCCTCTTGCGGCTACATCCGTAGCTACTAAAATGTTAATCCGACCACGTTTTAATTGATCTANCGTCTGTTCTCGTCGGCGTTGAGCCATATCACCACTTAAAGCCGCACTNCTATAACCCCGAGATTCTAGTTTTTCAGACAGTTCTGTCGTCATTTGTCGCGTGCGAACAAAAATCAATACAGCCTCTGTATGTTCAGCCTCAAGAAAACGAATTATAGCCTCAAGCTTCTGATCTTTTCCACTAGCGATCCAATAACGCTGATTAACGGTTTCAGCGGCTGTATGACGTGATTCAATTACAATTCGCTCGGGCTCACGTAAATGACGATTGGCAATATGTTGAATCGGTTTCGGCATAGTCGCTGAGAAGAGACATGTCTGCCGCTCGTCTGGAGTATGTTGTAAAATCCACTCCACGTCATCTACAAAACCCATACGCAACATTTCGTCAGCCTCATCTAAAACCATAAACCGTAATTTATCAAGACGCAGCGTCTTTCTTCGAATATGGTCCATTACACGACCTGGAGTACCTACAACNACNTGGGGTCCACGTTTAAGAGCCCGCAGTTGTATATCATATGATTGGCCACCGTAAATAGAAACGACCCGAAAGGCTTTAATGCGTGCAGCATACTGAGAAAAAGAAGCCGAAACCTGTATAGCAAGCTCACGTGTAGGAGTAAGCACTAACGATTGGACGCTATTTGCATTACGATCCAAACGAGCCAGTATTGGTAAAGCGAAGGCGGCCGTTTTTCCAGTTCCGGTCTGTGCCTGACCAAGCACATCACGTCCACTTAAAAGCAAAGGAATTGTTTTGGATTGTATTGGGGTAGGGTGCTGATATTTCAGTTCATCTAACGTTTTACTGATATCTGATGATAAATTCAGTTCCGAGAAATTCAACGCATGGCCTTCAGCCATCATGACACACTTTCTCAAGTCTGCATTGAGCATAAACAGGCCACATTAATCTAAACTCGCAACCTGCCTCACTTGGCATTTCTTGTAATAGGTGAATAACAGATGATTCAAAAGGTACGTGAGGTCCAAAAAAACAGCAACAATCAAGATCTTTATATCGCCGATAATATTAATTTTTTTCAAATAAACAAATAACTTTGGACTAGTTTTATACCTTTCACCTAGTTATTACAAATCGATGGATTGATGTTCGATTAAACAGCTGTATTCTGAAAAAGTATACACCGCTTGAAAGGGTAGTAGTGTTATACGAAATATCAGATTTTCCCATCTCAAAAAAGCGATCGGTAATTACATCAATACGTTGACCTAAAATATTGTATAATTCCAAACGAATATTCGTTGCCTTATGTATATCAAAACCAACAACAATGCTACCATTGGAAGGATTCGGATAGACATTGAAGAAACTATGTTCAGACGTTAATTCTTGCTGATGTTTTACGCTAGTATCTACCTGTTTGCTTACGCCCAAACCATGAAAATCTATCCAATTCAGATTGAAAAGACTTTGACCATCATCTACCGCGCGAACAAATAGCAAGAATAATTCGTGAGTCCCTCCAGGGTTTGATATGGGTACTCCTACGTTTTTATAACTCTGCCAGTCACCCGTTTTTAGTACATGTGCTCTTCCAAGCAACGGACCATCTTCTTCATCAATTCTCACCTCGATGAACCCACCAGATGTAGGGGAAGCAACTCTGAAAGTTAGCGAATCTATGCCCACTAGATTAATAGGGGAAAAGGTGATAAAATCTCCATGCTCTATCCAACCTACATTTTGTCCTCCACCCAACACGTCTCCTGTATCTTGTAATCTAACTCCTCTTTGCCTCACAAAATGTTCAGCTTCTTTACGAAATGGTTGTAAAACTATACCTGTAGATCTTGTTAATGGATCAACTCCAAATGCTCCATCGTCAGTATATTGAGCTTCGATCGTATAAAACAGATCATCGGCATCACTACCATGCCCAGAAATAATGTCAATCATCCCGCTACAACTTTCGTATTGCCTCTGGGGATGGCTGTGGTCATCATGGCCTACAAAGGCTTGTACCCTTACCTGTGCACAGTTGATTAATTTATCTTCGTTATCTTCGACCTCCACTTTAAACGGAACGCTAGCACCCCAATCGAAAAAACCTCCATTCGGAGGCCACAGTATGCGAATTTCAGGACGAGTATTTCCAGCAGATATAAACTCTTGGACCGATCCAGATAAGCCATTTTGATCCGTAACTTTCAACGTTACGGTATAATTTCCAGGATGATTGAAGGTGAAGTTGGCTTTTTTTTGATTACTGTCAATCTCTCCATCACTTTGAAAGTCCCAAGCATATGTCAATGTTGATTCCGGATCTAAATCAAATGATTCAGTACCATCAAAAAAGACCTTTAGTGGTACTGTGCCATCCGAATTATTGACTTTAATGCGAGCAACCGGAGGTCGTGTGGCACGAGCATATTCTACACGTACGAGCTGAGCATCTCTATTATCACCCCAAAAGCCTTCTCCCCATTCCAAAATGTATAACGCACCGTCGGGACCTATTTTCATATCAATAGGTCGATTAAATTCCATTCCAAATAAAAACGGATCGATTTGTAGAATCTCACCCAATTCATCAAAGTGTACGACGCGAAGCCAATTTCGCACCCATTCATAAATTATGAGCGTCCCGTCATAATATTCGGGTAAGGCAACTGTTGATGCTCCCGAAAAATAATAAACAGGACCCGCCATGGCTGTTCGACCGCTCGCATTTCCTAAAGCAGGAAAGTCCTCTGCTAAGCCATAAGGATACCATATCCAGGCAGGCTCAGCAGGCGGTAGCTTTTTAGATCCCGAATTATTAGGTGAATTATTTAAGAGGTTCCCACAATTGAAATCCTGCCCACTGACACCTGACTCATCTTCGACAAATTCAAAGTCCACATAAGGCTTATTGTCCCCGATACAAAAAGGCCAACCAAAATTGCCACCTGTTAAGGTACGGTTCCATTCATCTAATCCTTTCGGGCCTCGACCAACATTATCAGAACTGGCATCGGGACCGACATCTCCCCAGTACAGCCAACCAAATTTGCTATCAATAGAGATTCTAAACGGGTTACGGACACCCATAACGAAAATCTCTGGTAAACCGTTTTCGGGAAATAGACTGAACATATTATCTGCAGGAATAGTGTAGCTTCCGTCCGATTTTGGAATTATACGTAAAATTTTGCCTCGTAGATCTTGAGTATTGGCAGATGTACGTTGAGCATCCCACGCCGAGCGCCCAAGACGTTCATCAATCGGAGTATAGCCACCAGAAGAAAATGGATTTGTATTATCCCCAACAGCTATGTAAAGAGCCCCATTCGAATCAAAAGAGAGAGCTCCGCCGGAATGACAACATTCCTTCCGTTGCGTAGGTATTTGCAGTAAAATCTTTTCCGAAAGAAGATCGATCTGATCTTCCATAATAGTGAAACGAGATACCCTTTGTCCAGATGTTACTTCACTGGGTGAGTAAAATAGATAAATCCAATTGTTTTTTGAAAATTCTGGATCGAGCGCAATTCCTAACAGGCCATCTTCAAACTCGGTCGTAACAGCCAATTCACCGGCAATAGAAATTAGTCCGGCTTCAGGATAATATATTTTGATTTTCCCTCCGCGTTCGATATAGAAAACTCTACCGTCTGGAGCCACATCTAATGCAATTGGATTCAAGGTTCCTTTATCAAGAACAACTTTCTCATAATTTGAAGTTTTTGACGCTCCGCAATCAGCTTCAACAACACCCGCGGCGTATTGGATACCCCCCAATAGATGTCGGAGAAAAAATTGGTCCGTATAACTTTCTTCCGTATGACCAAGGCCAGTATACCACGCCCGTCCTCCGTCAAAATTATGACACCATGCTATCGGGTGATCAATACCCTGGTTTCCACCTTCATAACTGGCCTCGTCCAACACAGCCAAAACGTGAACTCGGCCTCGTGGATTTGCTCTATAGTTATACCATTCATCGGTATGTGTCCAACGACGTGAAAGAAATTCCGTAGAAGGATGATTCCTATCTATGACTCGAATTTCCGCCGGTTGAATTACCGGATGGCTATCAAAATAAGCTCCCACGATACGCCCATACCAAGACCAATCATATTCAGTATCAGCTGCTGAATGAACACCTACAAAACCACCGCCATTTTGTATAAACCGCTCAAAAGACTTTTCTTGATCCGAGGACAAAACATCGCCCGTAGTATTAAGAAATACTACCGCCNGATACCGTTTCAAGCTTTCTTCATTGAACACACTCGGATCCTCTGTCGCCTCAACATTAAATCCATAATCATCACCTAAACGTTTTATCGATTCTATCCCTTTTTCGATTGACCCATGTCTAAATCCCATAGTCCGAGAGAAGACTAAAACACCTACNCCTTCGTCATGGGCAAAAACGCTATTAACCTGTACAGATTGGAAACACAATAGGCAGGCAAAAGAACCGATTAAAAGAAATAAATAACGAGACACGATTTAAATATTGTCCTTTGTAAACAAGTTGGTAATAACGACCTGCTGTCGTCTGTATTATTTGAAAACTTATTATAATTTTCGCTTCTTATCTACTCGGATGAGCTACGGAGGAATGCCATGCCCATATTGAGACCNAAAGTGCTGCTTGCCTTTAATGAAAATGTTCGAACAAATTATTTGCCGCCAAAAGAAATAGCACGATTAGAAATGCTCGCCGACCTGGAATGGTTTCCCTGTGAAGGCGGTAACATCTATGAAATTCCCTATGACCCAGCAAAAAACAACGCCATACAACAAAAACTTCGCGACAAGGATGCCTTAATTGTATGCCACGGAGCTCCGCGCATCGACGAAACCATTTTACAAAACGCACCTAAACTTCGATTGATAGGAGAATTAGAAGGTGATCGTTTTGCNATAAGAATTGACTTAGATGCGGCATGGAAAAGAAACATNCGAACANTCGATACGACTAACGGCTCTTCATATCCCGTTGCAGAATGGGCCTTAGCTTTGATTTTGGTTTGTCTGCGAAATGGTGGAGCACATTTTCGTAAACTAATCAAAGGTGAAACAGCACGGGACCCTGAANTAGTAAACCTTATGAGCGGAATGTTAGAAGGTAAGCGNGTCGGTTTAATCGGCGGTGGACACATGGCAAGGAGGTTAATAAAATTACTCCGTCCATTTGAGGGAGAAATTTGGGTCCATGATCCATACCTACCGTCAGAATTAGCGGAAGCATTGAATTTTGTACAAACCTCGCTGAACAATATTTTCTCTCGGTGCGATGTAGTTGTTTGCCTAGCACCACTTACTCCAGGCACAAAGGGGTTGATTGGAAAGAATCAATTGGACCTTTTAAGNTCCGGCTGTGTTTTTATAAACGTTTCCAGAGGAGCGGTTGTAGATTCAGCCGCTTTAATAAATCGTCTAAGCTCTGGAGACATCATAGCTGGTATCGAGGCATTTGATCCGGAACCCATACCCAGCAACAGTGATCTTTTAAAACTAGAAAATGTATTTGTAAGTCCGCATATTGGATGGATCACTGGATCTGANCATCCACATTTTTTCAAATTGATGGTTGACGAGGTAGAACGATTTATTGAAGGGCATGAATTGTATTTTGAACTTACTCCAAGAGTACAAGAAAATAGACTCGGAAGAAAAGGGAAATGATACGCCGCACAAAAATAGATCCCATTGAGAGGTAAAATNCTCTAGGTATTATACCATGACTTTCGGCAGTCCGAAAAGAGGCATAAAAATACCCCTTCCAGATTGTGATATCTATAAAGGCGTTGTGGCGACCATCAGAATGAATGTTCTTTAGGTCAATTAACTCTGTCATTAGAGACAAGAGAAAACAAAAGATTGTATTGACANTTAGTTCCCAAAAAAGTCTAGTACATTTTCAATGGTACTGGATTCCGTACGATANATTTCTGTGTAAGTACACTTCGTACAGGTGATAGTCGTAAATTTTTTATTTTGTATATTGAAAAATTTCGACCAAAAACTTCCGGTAGTAGCAATTTGATCTTCTTCAAACTCATCATTATCGCATTTTATGCATTTCCATTGATCGTGTTTCATAAAAAGCTCTCCTCTTTTCATTCCCAAAAACATTTGTTGCTCAATTATATGAATATTTTTTAGTTTCCATGTCAGGTTTTTCATTCAAAAGAGGTGACGCGTAATTGAATAATAACTATTCGCTCGATCCACGGCTCAGTCTACCTTATTCAATTGGGACAGGTATACCTAAAGGCGGCGAAACAGAAATAGCTGGTTATTTGGAGTCTTTAAGGACCCAAGGCTTCTGCGCAATTGAGAACGTAATACCCAGAGAAAAGGTAGAAGAGGTTCGCGAAAGTGTTTTACTGGGCCGACGTCTACTTGAACAAGACCGGCAGATTGAAAAGCAAAAGCGTGTTGAACTGGAGAAAGAGCGACTGAACCGAGATGGAAAGAGTGCCATAGAGNTCACCGAACCNGTACGGCCGCCGGTAGCACCAAACGCCGAACTCTGCGATGTCGCCCGCAATGAAACCTTTGCAAAGCATCTAGCAGAAAGTAGAGTGCTACGCGTTGCAAAGGCTATTATGGACCCCCACGTTAGAATATTACAAACGGAAGTAAATAAATCATNTCGGCCAGCCGAAAAGCCAATCACTGAAGAGCAAAAAAATCGCCGTGTTTGGCATTCCGACTGGCCACATGACCTAAGCGCTTATGGACCAACCGAAGACGAGCCATGGAACCATTGCGGAGCCGTAGCTCAACCTTTTCCTGATGTTTGTATGGCACTCTCAACAATTTGGTTTTTAGGTCCTGAAGACGTGACGCCATATAATGGAGGCACTTGGGTCGTACCTGGTTCGCACAAAGACCCACGTAATCCAAGGGGGCCCGATGACGGAATTGATGACCGAGCAGCAATTCCTGGAGAGTTCCAAATTTCGGTTCCAGCTGGATCTGTTTTCATGCAGGATACAAGAATTTGGCATTCAAATGCGTTAAATCAGAGCGACCAAGAGCGCACCGCTGTTGTAGTCCGATATGGACCCTGGTGGCTATCAGGGAATGAATTTGGGAACCTACATTCAGGCGGAAAAACAATAAAAACATATGTTCCAAAAGACATTTTTAAACGATTTTCACCAGCCGTTCAGCTATTGTATAGACATCTAGCCGAAGGTGTTGAGGACGTCTTACAACCTGAGAACCAGAAAAATGCCATGCGGGCTCGCTTTCTTGACCAACCCCATCTGCGAAATCCAGACAAAATAAGCAACAACGATCACATAATTGCTGGCGCAATGACGGCCGAGGAATGGAGGAAAAATCAGGAAAATGCCTAANTCTTTTAATCAGTATTAGAAACCAGGAGCCCCGTATTTTTGGTTCCCTTTTCTCTTAATTTCATGATTATTAACCATCCACGGATCAAGACCGAGTAACTTTCTTCCTAATTCCGATAGCTCTGCCGTTATCCCATTTTTTTGTTCCCACTTCCTTGGGTCACCTGGAAACGCGTCACCTTCCGGAGCAAGACGGTTTTTCCAAGCCTGTACACGCCAGTTCTTCAGAGTTAAATCATCTTCTTCGGCAGGCGCCATAGATAAATACTGAACCAATCTTGGCACACAGGATTTATTAACTGATGTACCGTGAGGAAGCAAACTATTCCATATCAGAACGTCACCCTTCTCTACAGGAATTTCAGTAATTTCTAAACCTTTTAAATCCGGCTTAAAAGGATTCCGCTCTTCGGGCTGAGTCTGTATCCATTCGTGCAAACGAGCCGGCATGCCTGGCACGCACTGAAAGCCTCCCCCTCCAACTTCACAAGCCGTTAATGCCACAAAGCCTTGTAAACTAAATGGTAATGGGTCAACGGAAGTATCTACATCCCAATGCACAAAACCCTCAAAATCACCCTTTATTCTTTGGGGCAAATTTAAATTGCAGCGATCAATACTAACCCACAGCGCTTCATGTTCCCAAATTTGTGCAAAGGCAGAATAAATTTCAGGATTTTGGCGTAATGCCCACATTGAAGGATGGTGATAAAGTTCAACCATTCCAGCACCCGTTAATTCAGGCAAACCGTTTTTCTGGGTCACGAAAGAAGTCCAACTTAAGGGATCATCAAATTCAACCCCACAAAATTTTTCAACTGCTTCACAGACCGCATCTACTAGATCTTCAGAAACTACGTTAGGAACAACCACGTAACCCTGCGATCGAAAAAATTCGATGTCAATCATCACACATCGTATG
This sequence comes from Gemmatimonadota bacterium, assembly GCA_002693325.1. Classification (GTDB taxonomy): domain Bacteria; phylum Latescibacterota; class UBA2968; order UBA8231; family UBA8231. The sequence continues at coordinate 13,613 of NZPK01000013.1, forward strand.
CCATAAAACGTTCAGATCCATCAAAGCTTAATCGAGGCCAGCCTGTATGAGGCCAATCAATGAAATCTTTGCCGATATAATGATTAGCAATGACGTGGCGAAAAGACTCAGTGTCAGTAACTGGGCCACCGCGATGTATAAGCCTGCCGTCAAAAAAAACAACATCTCCTCTCTTTGCTCTTATAGGTATTTCTTGCAGGTCGTTCCGACGAAATAATTCGTCAACTGCAGCATTATAGTCCCACTCATAAAACTCACCACCCGTATCAAAATCAGCGTTAGTAAGTAGGCGTCTTTTATGAGATTTGGATTGAACCCAAATAGTGCCATTATCCTCATCCACGTCCATCAATGCGATCCAGGCAGAAACGCAACCAGGAAGATAGAACTGATCTTGGTGTCGACCTTGTTTGGACCCCTTCCAAAAATACATGGTCTGAACACCCTCCGGCTCATCATCCAAACACAGACATAGTGCGCTATAAAGTGGGCGGGCAATCAACCACTGTTTAGCCTTCTGGTCATAATGGTGCTGATTATGTGTACGATGCCATTCGTCGATTCCGCGTTGTTCAAAACCATCAAGTAAAATTTTGCCTGTTTGAAGATCCAACATATACTGGACCAAATCACAACATTCACTATTACTAAAAATTCCTTCAGCTCTAGCCCAGCCCTCACTTCGATAATGTTCAAGATCAAACGAATCCATGATTAACCTTCCATGAGTCAGCTATACAATTTAAATAAACATTTCTCTGGTCTTTTCCAATAAATTTTACCATACTGCCGATAGGGTTTGAAAAACCTTGCACCGTTATTTTTCTTAATTCACTTTTTTAGAAGCAAAATTATGCAATTAAGCAAAAAACAAATAAACAGTTACAACACATTCGGCTATGTAGTTATTAAAGCCCCATACTTAGAATCTCTCTTAAGGAATGCATTAAATACAGTAGAGGCTAGGCTTCAACCCCTTGGAAAAAAAATAATAGATACAAAGGGAAATCATTTTCGTCTACAACCACAAGTAACTGACTCGTACTGGTGCGCTTTAGATCATTCGTTGCCCTTTCTCCAGATGGAACTTCATCATCAAGTGATTGAACTAGCCAAACAGATAGAAGGTGACACCGATATCTATTTTCGAAACGGAGGAATTAACGAACTTGCCCCTGGCCGATCTTTCTTATGGCACAGAGACTCTGGTGATGAGTATGTTGAATTCATGCATTATTTGTCAGGTTCTAACAAAAAAAACGGATGTTTGCGAGTCGTACCAGGTTCACACAAAGGAAGCATAGACAAACTCGCAAATCAAGTCCAAGACCTGCGTCGCGACGAGTGGGGAACTTCAACCCCTGATCCACACCGAGCAGATGTTGAACTGCCAGATGAAGTCTCTTTGGCCTTAGGTCCAGATAAATTATTAATCCGTTCTTCAAAAATATTTCATTCTACCTGGCTGAATAAATCAGACGGTGGAAGGTTAATGCACCATTGGCTTTTTCGTCCTTCTCACATCCAAGATCACCGCTTTAATTTTTCTGAGTGTCTTACCAAAGAATTGATCGGTAAACTGACGTTTGATCAGAGACAGGTTTTATGGTTAGACCGTAAGTTTAAGTTGAGTGAAAGATGGGCAAACGAGCACGAAAGAGAAGGCGATAAAATAAAGTGGGGAATCTCATAGGAACGCTATAACCATGAATCCAAAAACTATAAACTGCCCGAAAATTAGTTCAGAAATAAATAGCTATATGTCCCAAGAACCCAATTGCTTCCGAAGTACAGCGCGCCTAATACTCGGGCAATATTGGTTGGGTAAGAATTCACTCCCAAAAGAAAGGGCACACGCTTTTNTGGGTTCAAGTCCTTCTTACCTCGGCATATACGTATTCATGAACGACAGTCACATTTTTTCTCATGCCACAGCCGACAATCAAAAAATGTGGACACTAGGAGATGTTACTGAAGTTTTCATCAAACCAGGCGTAGACCGTNAAGATTATTGGGAGTTTCATGTAACACCCAACGATTTTCTTATGGATATACATATTGGAAACCGAAAAGATTATAATAATGGGAAAATTTCTTGGTCTCATGTTATTTCTGCCGAAAGCGGCGCGACGAAATATGTAAATGTGTGTGACGNTTTCTGGACAACCAGCCTAAACATCCCGTGGACAGCATTCGGTTATACGGCAAGACCGAATCCAGAAAGCCAGTGGCAGATAGCTGTTTGCCGATACAATTATAACGGATCTATTGACAACAAACCGGAACTCTCATCAACAGCGGCTCTTTCGCAGCTTAGCTTTCATCGGTATGAAGAATTTACCACGGTAATTTTCTAAATCCAACGTATTATTAAGGTGGGACTTTAAATCCATATTTTTTGCATTCATGAAGGGTGGTTTCACTTATGCTAGACATTGAAATGCTTGAGCACTACGAAACAGACCGAGCAGCAAAAATATTTTTACGCGATGGCTTCGTAGCAGTAAGAAACGTTTTGGTTGGAGATCAATTTAACCAAACTAAAAACGCATCCGAAAAAGTAATTCAACAGATTATCGATAAAGACCCCGCTCTTGTCGGCAACCGAGGACATCATCGTTATTCGTTTGGAAACCAGATGCACCATATAGAATGGTGTAATTTAACAGCACTGCCCGCAGTACTTCCAATATTAGAAGCTATTTGGAACAGCGACCAATTTATTTGCGCTGGAAATGGTGGCGATTTTTCACTTCCTGGTGCAGAGATTCAGCCACTACATTCCGATGGTAATGAACTGGGATTTTTAGATCCTCTGGGTCAAACCAGCACTAGAGATTTACCACCTTCCCTAATCTGCGTGAATTTTCTTATGGTTGATTTTTGTAAAGAAAATGGNGCAATAAGGCAAATTCCATGTACACATCGTTCCAATTCTCCCATACCGACTCTTGATGAGGAACCAAATTGGATGAAAAATAGCATTATTTGTGCCCCTTCCGGTACTGCATTATTCCGAGATGTTCGGTGTTGGCATGGAGGTACTGCTAACAATTCCCAATTCCCCCGTGCAATGACCAACGCACATTACTACGCACCATGGTTTAGAGCAGGTCTTGAACCTTCCGTTCCCAGAGAACATCTCGACAAAATGTCGCCAAGAGCTCAAGAATTATGTCGCTACATTGTCAAATAAATGAAAGAATGTTTAATATTAAAATGGCACTGGTTTGTATTAAACAGCCCACAGTTTATTTGATCAACACAAAAAAGTAAGAAATCTCTATGGGTTAAAAATTAGTTTTATTTGACAGCGCATCAGGGAACACTCCTGAAATCGCTACGTATATAGGCAAAGGACCCAAACGCTAAAAGATACAATTGTGCGAGTTAAAAATGTAGACGTAGCAAGCAAAAATGATTTGATGTGGTGCCACGGTATTGCCGTCGGTTCACCGAAAAACATAGAAAGTTTCTTAGAAACTAAAAATTTCTTTTGACGCAGACATTACCTCTATATGCGGTCACGTTGATGGAAAGTGTGGATATGCTTTCAGCAAAGTATTGCGGGCTATGCTTATAAATAAAAACAAGTATGAANCTTTTCATGTTTTAGCGATAATTGTGCTTTCTTTTCGAGTCACATCCCTTTTCTCTGAAACGGTTGACCCGAGACTTACTGCAAACTCCGATAGGGGGGAATGGACTCTTTTTGTCATTCCNGATACCCAACATTATTCTCAAAATCGGGGCAACGCGCCTTACGAATACATGAAAGCAGGTTTTGAGTGGATAGTATCTGTTCGGGACCAACTAAATATCAAATTCGTTCAAGGTTTAGGGGACATCACCGAGAGTGGTAGTGATAGAATTGAATGGGAAAGAGGTCAACAGGCCTGGGGTCAACTTTACGGAAAAATCCCGTTCGCCGTAAACCAAGGGAATCACGATAGCATTTATTCGATAAATAAATATTTTCCTGTTGAAAATTTCTCGGACCAACCTTGGTGGGGGGGGCATTATCAAGGCATTCATAACTCATATCAGACTTTTAATTTCTATGGCCAGAATTATCTTTTCGTAAACATACAGTCGCATGACCCATGGGGAACACCTAATNCGGGAGCAAGAGCATGGGCCAATCAGATTATTTCTACTCACCCTGAACACAATGTGATAGTTGGTACACATGATACGATAGAAACTAGTACAATAAAAATAGACATTCTCAACCAACATGATAATATCGTTTTGTCAAATGCCGGCCATAGCTGTGCCAGAGAAGTCCGGTTTAAAACTTTCGGTCCAAATGGAGGTGTCTCGGAGAATTTTGTTGCGAATTACCAATGTGACTCAAAAGAAACAATGCAGCTTCGATATTACATTTTCAAACCTATTGATCAAAGCGTCTTCTTCTATACTTATTCTCCAATCACGGGTTCATTTGAACAAGACTATAATTCTCAAGGTTCCTTTGAAATCAAAATGGAATATGATTCCATAACTAACGTTAATACNCGAACCTGGAGTTCCATCAAAATTCGCTAATCAACGCAAATTTTTTACAGAAATTTATTTCTTGGATTTTCTCGTAATTGCCATAATTTACCTTAAGGTTTATTGAAGAATTAGGGCTATTTAACACAAGCTGTGTTGTTTTTATGTATAGTATAGCGTAAACATTCATGATAGTAAAAAGGTAACATACTATGGAATTAAAAGAACTTCGCGTNTCGAATGACGTTGTCAATGATCCTACGGAACTACAATCTCGCATACGTGAAGAGGGCTACCTCTTTTTCCGAAAATTACAGAGCGCAGACAAATTACATGATCTACGCGTCAAAATGATGACTGCCATACAAAATGCCGGTTGGCTAATTCAAGGAACGGACCCCATAGACGGTATCGCCGATATTTCTAAACAATGTACTGAAGGAGACAACGAATATAGCCAAGGCTATGCCTTACCATATTCTCTTCAAGAATTTCATGAATCTGCACATTGGCCAGAAGTATTAGAAACTATCGAAAAAATTGTAGGAAAAGCTATCATGCCACATCCCCAAAAAGTGGCCCGCATCTGGTTCCCAAAGTATACCGACCACACCACACCTACTCATCAGGACTATGTTCACTTTCAAGGAAGTTACAACAACCTTACCTGTTGGACGCCTGTCGGCGATTGTCCAATTGAGCTTGGTGGATTAGCTGTCATTCCTGGATCTCATAAAGTCAATCGCGTTTTGGAACATCATTTTTCCTTAGGTGCTGGGGCCCTGGTAGTTGACGAAACTGCTCATGATGATATCGATCCAGTATGGCACACAACGAATTACGAAATAGGCGATACGTTAATATTTCCTGCACTTACTGTTCACAAAGCACTTCCAAACTATACNGAGGACAAATTACGACTTTCCCTCGATAANAGATATCAAGCGGTGGGCGACACTATAGCGGAACATATGTTGGAGCCTCATGGACCTACAGGATTAGATTGGGACTCCGTTTACAAAAACTGGAAAACCGACGAATTAAAGTATTATTGGAGAAATTATAAAAACCCTGTTGTTCCGCGAGATATGAGTTTTGCTGACAAAGGTTTTTCTGAAGCNCTATCTTTAGCTCGATCAGGAAACGACCATGCCGTTTTTCGCCTTAAACGTACTATTAAGAATGATCCCGATTCGGCCTATGCCAAAGATGCCCGAAAAGTACTNAGCGAAATTGGGGCTTTCTAGACAAAAACCCGATTTACAGAAAACNTAATGTCCTATCAATTTCTTTACGGAGTAAAATTATTTCCTGCACCACNGGTGTACATATTTTTTCTCTTTTTGCCAATATTTCTAAAATCAACGGAAATTTTAGCTTCGACCTTAGGAACTACATGCGAAAGCCACCCCAAAGATAGCTTACAAAAGTTCAATTCTTTACAACGTCCCGAATACCTACCTGGCGGTTGGAGCAATATAAAAGAACTAACTCATCTAAAATACAGTAGCTCCATAAATCCCGAGAAAATTTGGGGTGGAAATACACAAACAACCTCATGGATGTGTGGCTACAGTTTTAGCGTTAAAATCCCTGAGACAATATATTCCAGCGAATATGCATATCCGCTTATCNTCTTTTTGCACGGAGGATTAACGTCGCGAGACCAATACCTTCGCTATTTAGGTAAGGCATTTTATNCGTCAAAAGAGGATCCCTACATACTCGTAATACCGAAAAAACAGGAATGGGATTGGAATGCCGACAAATTAAAAGATGTAATCGAACTTGTTTCGTCAAAAATCAAGATAGATCCTGAACGAATCTACNTCACAGGCCTCTCAATGGGTGGTAGGGGAACATTTATTGTGGGTGCTGCTTTACCAAATCTCTTTGCAGCACTAATGCCACTTTCTCCACATCACGCACCTTACTCTTATATACCATTAGCNAGTCAAGTTGAGCATCTGCCCATTTGGTTAAGCCACGGAACCGCAGATAGAGTCTCTAATTTTAATAGCGCTCAGAAAATGTTCCAAACGTTGAAAAAAGCCGGAGCCACAGTACATTTTAACCGGATTTCTGGAGGAAAACATTGTTGTTGGGAAGAACTTTATGGGAATAAAACAATAATGGAGTGGTTATTAAACCAACGGATCAGAAGAGGCACGGCAGTCAGAGCAACCACATGGGGAACGGTAAAGTCCAAAATTGATATCAAAGAAAAGAACGGAAACGATTATCGGCTTCAAAATAAAAATCCGAAACCCTAATGATCGAAATTTTTACTTCGGGAGATAGTTTTAATGACAAGTTCNTTAGTCCTTCCTACAGCAGAAGATATCTTAAAAGCAAAACCTCTAGTTCAAAAATATGTAACACCCGTTCCACTATTCCGCTCATACGCACTTGAATCTGTACTAAACCTCAAAAAAGACCGTCGTGTTTGGATAAAGGATTACGGATGGACTCCGGTGGGCTCTTTCAAATTATTAGGCGCTTTAAATTGGATGGCGAACCACTTACCCGTTAGAGGAGATCGGACCATCGTCGCGCATTCATCGGGCAATTTTGCTTCAGGGATTGCATTTGCGGGTATGTGTTTTTCAAAGAAAGTTAAAGTCGTGATGCCAGAAACGGCTCCGACCGTCAAATTTGAACGAACGCGTTCGTTCGGTGCTGAGATTCTTACGTATGACCTGGCAACAGACCATCTGACTAAGCAACGCGACACACTCACAAGACAATTGGCCGAAAAAGAGGGCGCTCTTCAAGCATCGCCTTATGACGATCCGCATGTTATAGCCGGTAATGGTGTTGGAGGTTTAGAAATCGTTGAGGAACTTAAAGAAACAAGTCGTAACCTCTCTCACTTTATATGTCCTGTAAGTGGTGGTGGCCTTATGGCGGGCCATGCGCTAGCTATCCATCACGCTTTTCCTAATTCAAAAATTATTGGTGTTGAACCAACAGGCGCCGANGATTTTTTCCAATCTATGGCTGCCGGTAACAGAATCCGCATCCAACAACCGAAAAGCATTTGCGACGGCCTTTGTTCCTACGAGGTCGGGGAATATAACTGGCCTATATTATTAGATCATATTTCAAGAACAACGCGTATTACCGATATGCAAACCCGTGTAGCCATGCGCTNGCTATATGAACATCACGGTCTGCGAAGCGAACCTTCCGGAGCTATCTCGGTTGCAGTAGCACTTACAGAAGGCCACGAATTTGACGGTGATGGAGATATAGTGATAATTGTTAGTGGACGAAATGTTGACGACTCTGCATTTCAACGTTGGATCGAATATTGAACAAAAGAAAAAATAATCTTTCAACAACAAACACTACGAGCAATATTTCGCAATGAAAAAATTACTGTTTTCAAACGTTTATTTATCTTCATTCAAAGCNAACATAGGAATCGCGATACTACGAATTTATACGGGCGTCAGCATGGCCTTCGGCCATGGTATTAATAAAATNCCACCCNCTGGGAAATTTGCTGAAAACGTAGCAAGTATGGGATTCCCTGCTCCAAACTTTTTCTCATGGGCAGCGGGCATATCAGAATTTGGTGGCGGACTACTTATTGCCTTAGGCCTCATGACCCGACCAGCATCTTTTTTTCTTGGTGTAACTATGTTCGTCGCAGCATTCATTCGCCACGGCACTAGCCCTTTTATGCAAAAGGAAAAGGCGCTGCTATTTTTGTTCATCACTATACTTTTAATTCTTGTGGGAGCAGGAAAGTATAGTATTGACCGAATGATACANCGAGCACCTTGATATAACGCCTTTCAATGCCTTCTAAACATTAATTATTGTGAGTTTCTGCGTTGTGTACTGAGACGTAACCTATTTCATTCAACGGTGTTTCAATATCGAAAATATTATAATCATTGTCTGAAATTACAAAATAGTGTGCTCCACTTGGTAGATTATTATTCAAATATGCTTCGTAGCATGCGTGAACGAAACGTGCGGAATCTTCTTGATGACACCATACAGAGAAATAACCGCGTTCCTCAACGTCAGCCACGGCGTTGTGTTCGTTTATACCTCCCCAGCGGGCAGCCACCGAACTATAACCTTCCAGAGCGATACGTTTACACCATTTTTCTACATACTCTTTCTCTTTACTATAATCACCAACTACATGCGCTGAAGTTTTNGCGGAGATTCTNTTAGGCCAAGGGTCGACAAGATTAAAATTACGCTCCGCAATATTCCAATAATCTTCATGGGATTCGTCATAAAATGAATACAGGCCATCTACGGCATGCACCGAACTTGAAGCAACAATCATAGGTGGGTGCTCTTGAGCCAAAACGGCTTCGAAAACTACGTCAGTCATAGCATTCATTTCATCCAACGGACTTTTGCGTGCCAGATATACAACCAAATCAAAATTTTGTATAAGCGATTTTAATTCACCCGGAGATTTACTCACGTCAAATTCCACAGCGTCGTGTTGTGCATCTGCTACCCCTGCTTTATCACGAGATCCGGGTAAATCTAGAGAGACTATTTTATAACTATCATTTAAGGATGGCAGGTATTTTCTCAAACCCGATCCAATTGTACCATGCCCACCTATCAACAATGTTTTATATTTTTCCGTCAATCCCAACTTCCTTTCAGTAGGAGGAATTTGTTCCGATATTAAACGTATTTCTTTAGGTAAAAATTAGCAACAATTGGGTAAATAATGAAAATAACTCGTATAGCAATCCATCGAGTACATGTACCTTTAAAAAATGAACCTGTAGATCCCATACAAAGCCGAAGTGACGGATATGTAGCCACAGAAGNCTTGCACAAACATATCATTCAAGTCTACACAGATAAAGGTTTCGTCGGTATAGGTGAAACGTGGAAAGGCACCCCNGACAAGGCTGTGGTCAAAGCAGCCAAATGGATGTTGGGTCGAAATCCATTAACAATTTCTCCCATTGACTTTACTCTTCCCCACGAGCCTGAAACTGTAAACCTGAGAGACTTAGGAGCTATGATTGCCGTAAAACCCATAGATCATAACCCCTCAATACATGCGTTTGACATTGCTCTCGCAGATATAAAGGGTCAGGCAAGCAACCTAACAATAGCACAGCTCCTTGGCGGTCCAGTGAGAAAAAATATTTTAGTCCACTACTGGGCACCGCGATTATCTCCCGTCAAATTAGCGAAACGCGCTTTAGAGGGACAAGAGTTGGGCTTTAGTGGAATAAAATTAAAAGTTACCTTAGATGATCCCGTGGTCGAATCCGTGAAAGAAATTTTCAAAGTCTGTGGTGAAAATTTCCGGATCACCTTAGATCCAAACCAGAGGTTTGACAATATTGAATCGACACTAGCCGTAGCAGAAGCACTTTCCAATTTCCCAATAGAGGTTATTGAAGATCCTATTCCAAAAAACGATCTAAATGCCTATGCAGAGCTTAGGCGCTCTCTTTCCATACCACTTGCCCTCCATTTGGAGCGACCTAAGGACGTAATAAAGGCGATAACATTGGGTGCAGCCGATGCATTAAACTTAAGGGGCACCCTGTGGGATGTCTCACGCCTAGGTTACCTAGCTTACACTGCAGAAATAAAAACCTGGCGGGGATCTGGCTTAGATCTTGGTATTCTAGATGCTTCCTATACACATGTATGTGCAGCAAATCCATCTTGCACACTTGGAAGTGATATTGTAGGGCAGTTCACACGTGAAGACGACCTTATAATCGAACCTCTCGTATATCAAAATGGGTTTGTTAAACTACCTGAGGCACCTGGTTTGGGAGTTACCTTGGACAANGAGGCGCTCAANTTTTATACGGTTAGGCACCCAAAAAGTGGTCAGCCATATATATGGAATATNGAATAATTCTGCCTATTATTAGCAAAATTAAAAAGGGGACCAAAAGAGTGAAACTAGCCTTTATGATTTTTTATATTTTCACGTCGGCTTGCGGCAATTACCAGGATTCCAACGATACAAAAGAAACAAAATTAAGGAATATCCCACGGCATCGTACGCTCATAATGGATTGCCCAGAAGCAAATACATGTGCGGGACAGATACAGGACTATAATAGTTTTAATCCTTTTATTCCAGGTAGTATTTCACGGATCGGTTACAATTTTCTTTATGAACCGCTCTACTTTTTCAATGCCTACCAAGAAAACTCAAATCTAATACCATGGATTGCCAAAGGCCATCGCTTCAACAAAAAATACACCCAATTAGATATATTCATTCGGTCCGGAGTCGAATGGAGCGATGGACATCCTTGGACTGCCCACGATTTAGTATTCACAATGAACATGCTTAAGCAAAANTCACCGCATCTAGTACACTCTACAGACATAGCAACTTGGGTAAGTAGCGCTGTAGTTGTAAATGATTCGACTGCACGAATTTTTTTAACTGCCCCTAACCCTCGCTTTTTGGATAGCTATCTTGTTTATAGCGGTGACCAAGGTATACCGATTGTACCCAAGCANATTTGGAAAGGTAAAGATCCTACCACCTTTACTAATTTCGACACTGAGCAGGGTTGGCCTGTCTTAACGGGACCATATTCTATCGCACTTTCAGAGCCTGCGCAGCGGGTGTGGGACCTACGTGTAGATTGGTGGGCATATAAGATTGGCTTTCAAGCCCTCCCGGAAGTCGAGCGATTGATCTATCTCACTTACATGGAGGAAACCAAGCGCGTTCAAAACCTAATAACCAACGCAATTGATACGTGTTTGGAGCTACGGCCAGCCAACATCAAAACTGTTCTGGAGGCGAATCCTAACATATCTACATGGACCGGGCGAGAGCCCCCATACAGTTATAAAACATGGTGGCCTACGTCGCTGGGTTTCAACGCATTAGAGGAGCCGTGGTCAGANCCCGATATCCGACGTGCGGTGAACCACGCAATTAACCGTGAACAATTGATTGAGATTGGATGGCAAGGGTCTGGTAGTATCAGTCATTTGCCGATACCGGATCTTCCACAAATGAAACCCTATTTCGCNGCTGCTGAAAATCTCATANCTAAATATGANAATGNCCTCTTCNACCCCGAAATTACTGCAAAAATCCTCNAGGCTAAAGGATACACNCGGGATAACGAATTTTGGGAANGAAACGGCNTACCGCTCACAATGGTNATCGACATTTTTTCCCACTTTCAGGATATAACTCCCGTCCTNGTNGCTCAGTTGAAGCATGCGGGTATTAACGCCTCATTTCGCATGACATCCGACTTCAACTCGCGACTTAGAACTGGCGTCGCACACACCTTCCTAACCGGTAACTTTAGCTCAATGCGAGACCCCTATTTCGTTTTACGTCAATACCAAAGCCGTTTCGTTCAACCAACAAATAAGCCAGCCGATATGCCCTGGCGCTGGAAGAACACTAGGTATGACGAACTCATTGATCAAATGGGACAGACGCCAACCAAGTCGAAAGAAATGATAAATATCTACAAAAATGCCATGGATATATGGCTTAAAGAGCTACCTTCTATTCCCCTTGTTCAGTGGTCTCACCGAATACCGCATAACGAAACGTTTTGGACCAACTGGCCAAGTCAAAGCGATCCATACATAAACAGTGCTTACTGGAGTAGAACCTGGTTGTTAGTGTTGTTAAATTTAAAGGCCGTTGTTTCTTCCTAAGCTCCGAAACCAAGTGGACCCGAGAATCCAGCAGCTTGCGTATAAAGAGGGATAAAACCTTCCGCATGTTCGCAACCCTTCATCCATGCTGTAGACTGCGCCTCAAGTGCACGATACTTAGCGAGAATGCCATAACGCTCCGCCAAACCAGGTTGCGCGGCAAACTGATTCAAAGCCTCGCACTTAGCCTCATAACATTCACCAATATCTACAAAAAGAGTAGGAACGAAAGTAGCTACTGGCGCTGTGCCTAAAGTGGTTTCATAAAACACCACTTGTGGCGATGGACACGGATTTAGGCCCCCTTTAACAACTGGCCGAAAGCAGTATCGGCTTGCCCAGATAACTGCATCGGTTGCCACACAATGGTCGGGATGTAGTATATCATTCTTCCAGTGCGTCAATAATAAATCTGGTTGTCGTATTCGTAAAATGTCCACCACTTGCGCCTTACGGTCTGAATCTATAATTAATGGACAGTCACCGAAGTCTAGGCATTCGGCCGTTGCGCCTAAGACGGCTGCCGCCTTTGAAATTTCGCTAGCCCTGATTTTTTTAATTTCATCAATACTCGGCAGAGGTTCCGTCTCCCACAGCGCCGGAGATTCACAACGTTCGCCAAAGGTAAAGTCGACTATATGCACAGAACTACCAGCGCGAACGAAACGCAATATTGTGCCACCCGCCCTCGAACAAAAATCAGCAGCGTGCGCACTAAAAACTATAACCGTCCGCCCGCTTCTAATAAAATCATTCACAGAAAAACTCCTTATCTTGACAAGATTCTTTGAGAACATACAAAAGGGGTCTATAATAAATCAAGCTTGTTCTCACCAACAACAATGTCGTTTCGGTGTCGCCGTCTCGGCGGGGCAGCCCGGGGTAGGCCTGGTGGCCGTTCGCCGTCTTTTCGCTGACTACAGATGTGCCCAACGCTTCCGAACATCAGAGAGCACGCGCGCGGCTAGCTGCTCTTTGTCTTCCGATGCGTCCAAAATGCTTTTGGGTCGACTATCGTTAGTCGCTATCTTCTCGAAACCAGAAATCACCTTTCCATGAAAAACACTTCCTTCTTCTTCCATTCTATCAACAGGTTGATTCCTTTCGACCCTCCGACGGCAAGATTCCGCCAAAGAAACATTGAGGTAAAACGTATGGTCGGGAACGCATTCACCCACAACAAATTGGTTTAATGTTTCAGTGATACCCCCATCGACCCCCCGTGCAAAAACCTGATACGCAACTGTAGAGGCCGTAAACCGGTCACAAATTACTAAATCGCCTGCCATCAAAGCTGGTCTTATCATTTGCGCAACATGCTGAGCTCTCGCTGCAGCATACAGGAGAAGTTCCGTATTTTCAGACATTTCTCTATGCCGGTTATCCAAAACCAAATTCCTGATGCGCTCACCAATTGATGTACCGCCTGGTTCACGGGTAGTTATTATCTTATGACCTCTTGCTGCCAATGCTTCCGCCAACAAACGACATTGGGTGGTCGTTCCAGCTCCGTCCGCCCCTTCGAAAACAAAAAAAAGTCCTTTGCGACGCTGCAAAGGACCACCACCAATCTTCATTTTGAAAGCTCCTAGCTAGATCCTTGCTGTACAGGATCCGCAGTGACTGCCGGCCTAGAGTTCAGTTTACACCGAATATAATTTAGCCGTTCGATAACCGTATAATTCGTAGTGACAGCCAACAAAACTAAAACCATTACCAGACCTTCATGTCCAATAAGACATCCTAACCCTAGCGCACATAGTCTTTCCGGCCTCTGCATGAAACCAACTTTACATTCCTCTCCAAGACCCTCGGCACGGGCTCTTACATAGCTCACCATAAGTGAGCCTGTAATTGCAAAAAATAACACTCCGACAGGAATCCAATGATCTTTCGATATCAAATAATAGCCTATCCCAAAATACAGAAATATTTCGGCATACCTATCCGTGGTCGAGTCGAGCAAGCCTCCAAATTTTGTTTCTCTGCTTCCCTCCCGAGCTACCTGACCGTCTAGTATGTCACACAAACCAGCAAACATCATGACAACCGCCCCCCAGGCTAAATGACCAGAGGCAAACACAATAGCAGCGCCGATACTGAACCCCAGACCAATCAACGTCAACCAGTCAGGCCTAAAACCTAAACGTATAAACATATTGGCCAATGGTCGCAATACACGTAGCGTAAAGGGCTTTAAATATTTATCAAGCACTGTTTCATCCAAAAATTAATTATGAGTAAGAATACACAAACCCAACTACAAATATATGGTATAAGACCCTACAATAGCAAGCGGCTTTTAGATTCTCTCGATGTAAATTTTTCTAGGTCAATGTCAAAAATCGTAAAAACATACGTAACTCAGAAAAATCATTGATATTTCTTGTCTTGCTCAAACATTTTCAACATAATTGTGGAAAACTATTATTCTACTGTTGATAATTTATTGGAAACAAACCAACCCTCATTGATTGATCCAGCCACGCAAAATGGTGAATCTCGGTCGCCTGAATCTTCTCTTCCGTAACATCCTTATTCAACGTGGAGACTAGTGTGGCTCCAAGAGCTGCATGGCTTCCCATCCAATTTCGCAGGTCGTCGGGCCGAGCAACAGCTCTCGCAGTAAACACATCGGCCTTAACCCCGCTATCCCAGTTTTCAATTCTTTCATTTACAACGTGAATATTTTTAAGGCCCAACTCCCTCACCACAAAACGAAGAAAACTCGCTCTTCTTCTTCGGCTTTCCACCAAAAACATCTCTACGCCCGGCAAACAAACCTTAATCGGAATGGCCGGTATTCCAGCACCAGACCCAACATCTATAATCGTCTGCGGAGACATTGGCTCTATTATTTTTACCAAGACAAGCCCCCTGCTGGTGTGCCTGGTGGCTATTTGCTCTCGATCCAAACGGGATATGAGGTTCATTTTGCCCGACCAAAGATGGAGCAGCCTACCATATTCACTCAGGGCGCCCCATTGGTTCTCGGACAAACCCCAGATCCCGAGCTTAGTCCATCCAGCTCTAAATCTATAAAAATCGTCCTCTAATGACACCAGGCGCCCCTTTTAACCATACAAATTGGCCACGCTTGTTTCACGTGAAACATCTCTTGGGCGCGCATGACGGGCGCCATTGTTTCACGTGAAACACTTATTTTCCTATGCAAAACTCGGAAAACA
>NZPK01000014.1 GCA_002693325.1 Gemmatimonadota bacterium
AAAAATGCACGACGCATGGCGCTATAAATAATCCTCGGATCATTTCCAAAGGCACCTCCACCTAATTGGGTGAGAAACAATTTATTAGAGCTTGTTTTAGATTCATCGAGCGATTCTTCTGTAGTTAATTCGATTTAATTAAAAAAATTTGACAAGATTTGTCAGCACTCTAATTTCTATGGAATTCCTCCTTTATCCATAACTGTTTTATTTTAAAGGATCAAATTCCCTGTGGTTGACGAGCGTGATATAGCCCTTCTGAAGGAACAGATTAGTGGTGAGGTGCGTTTTGATGAATCGGCACGCGTCCTTTACAGTACAGATGCAAGTATTTATGAAATGGAGCCAGTTGGTTTAGTATTACCTCGTAATGAGCAGGACGTTATTAATCTTACGTTATGGGCACTTGATCACAACGTGTCGATTTTGCCTCGTGGTGGAGGTACTAGTCTCGCAGGCCAGTCCGTGGGGTCATCAATCCACGTAGATTTTTCCAAATACATGAACCAAATTGGGGAATTGAACCTGAATGAGCGTTGGATATGGGTTCAACCAGGTGTCGTACTCGATGAGTTAAACGAATATTTACGTCCACATGGTTTATTATTCGGGCCCGACGTTTCCACAAGCAGCCGTGCTAATCTCGGAGGAATGATTGGAAATAATTCATGTGGTGCACGTTCGCTTATTTACGGCAAGACAGTAGATAATATTTTGGAACTGCAAGTCGTCCTCGCAGATGGCCAACTGATAAACACGTCCTCTCTTGATGTTGATGCTTATCAAAAAAAACACAAACAAACAGATCTTGAAGGTACTATTTATCGTACGATTAGCGAACTGGTTGAGGAAAATTGCGACGAGATTCGTTCTCGATTCCCTAAAGTGATGCGAAGGGTTTCTGGATACAATTTGGATTTATTTTTGGATTCTGACGGCTTCAACTTAAGCGATATTATTGTCGGATCAGAGGGGACTTTATGCTCTGTCGTTGGAGCAAAATTGAAGCTTGTTCCTATACCTAAGGTGAAAGGGTTGGTGGCAATCCATTTTGATGATCTGAACGAATCTCTTCAGGCCAACATAGAAACGTTGGGAACTGGTCCGGCTTCTGTAGAACTAACAGATAAATTGCTGTTAGATTTGACTCAAAAATCCATTGAACATGCCCCCCGAAGAAGGTTTCTACAAGGGGATCCTGAAGCGATATTATTTGTGGAATACTATGCGGAATCGTCGCAGGACTTAGAATACAAAATGGATGTTCTCGAAGATCGGATGAGAGAGAAGAACATGGGTTATGCATATGTCCGTGCCTTATCTGCTTCAGACCAAGCGAATATGTGGGCACTTAGGAAAGCTGGATTGGGGCTGCTTATGGGTATGAAAGGAGATGCGAAACCGACATCGGGAGTCGAAGATATCTGTGTCCCACCTACTCATTTACCAGAGTTTGTAAGTCGTGTTCAGAATGCCATGACAAATCACGGAGTTGACGCCACTTACTATGGCCATTGTAGCGTTGGTGTACTCCATATCCGTCCAGTGCTGAATTTGAAAGATCCGAAAGGCATTCAGATATTGCGTGCGCTTGAAGAAGAAATGAGTGATATGGCACTTGAGTACGGAGGGGCTATGTCGGCCGAACACGGTGATGGACTTGCTCGGAGTGAATGGATCCCAAAAATGTTTGGCGCGCAGATTGTAAAATTATTCGAGCAAACCAAAGCAACTTTTGACCCAAAAAATTTGATGAATCCTGGGAAGATAGTTAATGCTCCAAGGATGGACAAAAATTTGCGTTACGGGACCTCATACGAAACAAAAGAGTTAGAGACTTTTTTCACTTTTGACGCCGAAGGAGGATTTCAAGAAGCTGTTGAACTTTGTTCTGGCGTTGGTCAATGTCGGAAGAAGTTAGTAGGGACCATGTGCCCCTCATATATGGCAACTCTAGAGGAAGAACATTCTACAAGAGGTAGGGCAAATGCCTTGAGAGCGGCATTGAGTGGTAGTCTGGAGAGCGGCTTAGATAGTAAGGTGGTCCAGGAAGCAATGGATCTGTGTTTAGAGTGTAAGGCGTGTAAATCTGAATGTCCCTCAAATGTTGATATGGCTAAATTGAAATATGAGTATTTGGCTCAGTATTATGGTCGCCATGGTTTTCCTGTTCGCTCGTATCTTTTCGGATACATCGGTATCCTAGCAAGAATAGCATCAACATTCGCTCCGGTTTCAAATTGGGTAGCAAATAGTTCAGTGAATCGATGGGTTTTAGACCGTTTTCTAGGTGTAGATCGAAGAAGAAAACTACCACAATTCACATCNAATACCTTCTCAAAATGGTTCAGAAAACGCGAAGCTCCAAGAGGTACAAAAGGATGTGTTGTTTTATACAATGATACTTTTTCTGAATATGAAGAACCAGATATAGCGATTTCTGCCACTAAACTTCTCGAGTCGGCTGGATATGAAGTGATTTTGGAAGCTAAAAAGGTCTGTTGTGGGAGGCCGCTCATCTCGAAAGGTTTTTTGCAGCAGGCAAAAGAAAATGCTNGGAAGAACATAAATGCATTGCTTCCGTACGCTAAAGATGGAATTCCAATAGTTGGTATTGAGCCCAGTTGTATTCTCAGTTTTAAAGATGATTATCTTGATTTACTAACAGGGGAGGATGTTCAAATAGTTTCGGATAGNGTATATATGCTCGAGGAGTTTTTTGCATTAAAAGCTAGGGAGGNGGATTTAGACTTATGCTTTTCATCGGAAACTCGGAAGATATGGTTGCATGGTNATTGCCATCAAAAAGCCCTNATTGGAACTGGNGATACTTTAGAAGTTTTGCGTTTACCNGAAAATTTTGAGGTACATGAAATCCCCTCGNGATGTTGTGGAATGGCNGGGAGTTTTGGGTATGAGAAAGAACATTTTGAAGTTTCTAAAGCGGTTGGTCAAACCAGATTGTTTGATGTTATAGAACAAATTAGCGATAGTGATGAAGTTGTTGCGGTTGGAACGTCATGCCGTCACCAAATAGCTGATTTTACTAAACGTCGAGCCAGACACTGGACTGAAGTATTGGCTGAAGTGATTGAGTAGTTATTTATTTAATTTTTTAAAGAAGGGATTCAGAGATGGCATTTAATATCAAACAAAGAGGTCGAGTCACATATTACTACGGAGGAGAACGTCCAACATTATCAGCGTTAGTTACCGAAGATCTTGGTGATGGCGACCTCAAGATATATTTTGCTGGCTTAACCGGAGGCTATTCCGCACAGGGNGTTTTAAATAGAGATGAATTAGTAAGAATGGAGCCAATTAAAGAAGTGGAAATGGTTTTTCGTTCGTGGGAGAAGTGGCTTCAGGAAGCTGAAATNTGTGAGTCAATATCACAGATAGATTTTTTGGAGGTTCATGCTTTTGGAGCCCAGCCGAAAGATGTTAATCCTNTGGTTGAACCTGTTCGTTTCCATGAGGAACAACAAAGAATTTACAAAGAATATGCTGAGGCATATAGTCGGTTTTTTGCAGAGCAGATGCCCGACACTGGTGTTCCTTCAAGGTTTACTGTTCATGTGGTTGATTTCCCAGATAAGGCNGCNTCGTATGAATTTTACAGTGTTGGTCTATTCCAGAAATCTTTGCATGAGATTTAAGAGCTTTCCAAGCCTAATCCTACAAAAAAGTAAATAGAAAAAAGGTTATGGCGTTTAGTGTAAAAAAACGNGGTCGGATTACTTATTACTTCCAAGGCAAAATGCCCACNATATCTTCACTAGTTACAGAGGAAACTAAGTTTGGTGATTTAAAGATATACTTCGCGGGCCTGACANGGGGTTATTCTACCCAATCCTGCTTAGGAAATGATGAATTGGTGCGTATGAATCCCTTGAAAGAAGTGGAAATGGTTTTCCGCTGTTGGGAAAAGAGACTAATAGAGGTGGGAATCTGCGATTCGNTANGAAAGATTGATTTTTTAGAAATTCACGCTTTTGGAGCACAGCCCAAAGACATCAATCCGATATTGGAGCCTGTTCGTTTCCATGAGGAACAACAAAGAATGTACAAAGAATATTCAGAGGCATACAGTCGGTTCTTTGCGGAGCATATGTCAGGTAGAGGAGTTCCCGCGCGGTTTACTGTGCATGTAGCAGATTTTCCAGACAAAGCCGCATCGTACGAATTCTGTGGTATAGGACTTTATCAAAAACCGATCTAATAAATTGGTAGAATTTTCAGTTTGAAAGTGGTTTCGTGTCTTATTGAAATTTGACAACACGATTTTTTCTCCGTCGAATTTTTTTATGTGCGTTTCTAACAAATAATCGATTTACTTTTTAAATTTTGGAGAATTTTCTTCCGTGTGCCAGAATTGTTTCGGGAGCAAATGGAAGCGATACCGTCTCTCCATTTAAGTCTCCATGTTCGGTTTCCACGGTAATCCCTTGATGGCAGTATTCTTTCGAGANAAATGCAAGAGCGATAACTCCTGTACGAATTGATGAACAGCTTGACGTTANGGTTCCGGCAATTTTGCCCTTTACTCTTAATTTAGTTCCCGGNTTTGGTTTAGTCTTTCCGAAGAATAATATGCCCCAAAGACTTTTCTTTATTTTTTTGTAGGCCTCGAGACGTGCAATGACTTCCTGTCCGATATAGCAACCTTTATCCAAGCTTATTGCCGAGGCTAATCCCGCTTCCCACGGATTGTTGTCTTTATTGAGTTCGTTGGGTTTTTTTGGGATGCCTAATTCGATTCGCATATTATTCCATGACGTCTCTCCAACGGGAACTCCGCCGGCTTTTTCCAGTTGTTGCCAGACTTGAGACGCATGGATTGTTTTTACGATTATTCTCACACCGTTATGTTGCCCGAAAGGCCGTATAGCAAGCCAACTTTGGGGAGAGATTTGGGGGGATTCAAGAAGTTGATGAGGCAGAAGTTCATTGATGTCAACTTGAAAAACTGAAGAAATTAATTTTCTAGNGTCAGGCCCCAAAACTTCTATCATCTCAGTTTCGGTTTCTACATTTGACAAAGTCATTTCTTCTGAGAATGTATATTTGTCTAACCATTCGGAGATGACTCGTGAGGATTCTGGNCTGACAATACAAAGAGTTGACCCCTTACGGTGATAGAAGAGCCCTAAATCAATGACTCGTCCCTTGGGATCAGAAAAAACAGATTCGATCCCGGATCCGCTCTTAAGAGTTCCCATATCATTCGTTGTCATACGTTGAAGGAGATTCAGGTGGTCGTTTCCNGTTATTACAAGACGACCCCAGTGACTGCAAGGGAATATAGCCACAGAATTTACTANGGCATTTGTTTCACGATTTATATTACCGAAGTCATTTACAACTTGGTTGCGCTTTTTAGGCTGATTGCTACTCGAATTGGCCCCTCGGTCCGATAGAAATTTTTCAAACATTTTTAATGAGGCTCCTGTGTAAATTTGAATCTTAATGTATNNAAATAATTGTTAATCNCTTTTTCAATTATCAAGCAGAAACNCAGTCAGNNTGNTTCTNACTTTAATTTGAATACGAAAAAACACGCTTTAAATCGAACGAGATTCTAAGAAAGATTAGGGGGGGGCGGTTTTTTCTTAGTTNCCTCATCTANGTAGGGGCATGAACGATTCCATATGTTCATACTTGGTCCAGTTTCTTGTTTCGAAGCCTATCTGATTTGATACAAAATATAGAATCACTTATTTACTTGCAAACGATCTGGATCTTGGCAAACATCTTGCACTCAGTTAATTCTTACTGTATATTCACTCAAAACGTTGATGCACGCGGAGGCGTTGGACGCTTCCGCTTTTCTATTAGNTAGTCTTTCTGTGTTAGGGNTNATATGAGTGAAGTNTATCTATCCAGAGATGGGTTGGAAAAGCTCAAAGACGAGTTGCGGGAACTCAAGGAAAAAGAACGGCCTACGGTTCGTGAGTCACTGCAACGGGCCCGAGAATTTGGTGATCTATCTGAGAATGCTGAATACACTGCAGCAAAAGAGAGGTTGATGTTTCTTGAACAGCGTATAAATAAGCTTGAGGATACGCTGAGTCGTGCTACGCTTCTCGAAAACGAATCTATCCCGGAGGACAAGGTNTATATCGGCGCTACAGTNGAGCTGTTTGATTTGAAANGTGACAAGCAGATCGTGTATACTTTGGTTGCGCCTGAGGAGGCTGATTTTGAGGCAGGAAAAATTTCCACCACATCCCCAATTGGAAAGGGATTATTAGGACACTCAGAGGGCGAAGAAGTAGAAATAAGAGTACCGGCCGGAGTTCTCAGTTATAAGATTGTGCGTATTACACGTTAGAAACCCTTAAGCTACTACAGAAACCCTTAAGCTACTACTTTATTTTAGACCTAATTGATCCACGCGAAAACTCTTTATACCTCGTTGTCTTAGTTACTCATTTTTTAGTGTAGGGTAGAATTGGACTGGTATGTCCTGGAACAGGATTTAGAAATAAGAACGCATTTACCTTGATTTTGTTACAACTGAGGTTTTTCCGTAGGCCTCACTCAGTCTTGACAGTTATTACTATAAACAGTATGTTTTAACTCTTATGGTTTAAATTTGAAAATTANAAGAGCACGTGGGCGGGAGTAGCTCAATTGGTAGAGCGCCAGCCTTCCAAGCTGGATGTCGCGGGTTCGAGCCCCGTCTCCCGCTCCATTTTTAGGAAATGGGGGCCGGTGTAGCTCAGTCGGTAGAGCGCATCCTTGGTAAGGATGAGGTC
This sequence comes from Gemmatimonadota bacterium, assembly GCA_002693325.1. Lineage (GTDB taxonomy): Bacteria > Latescibacterota > UBA2968 > UBA8231 > UBA8231. The sequence continues at coordinate 6,762 of NZPK01000014.1, forward strand.
ACCAGTTCAAATCTGGTCATCGGCTCCAGAATTTGCGTTTTCTTCGGTAAACTCATTGTGTAGGGAAATACTATGCCAAGAGAGCAGATAACATTGGAATGCGAAAGTTGTAGTCGACGTAATTACACAGCGACGAAAAATCGTCGAACACAACCGAGTCGTGTGGAGTACAAAAAGTATTGTCGATTTTGTCGTAAGCACTGTCAACATAAAGAGACCCGCTAGAGATAGGGTAGGGTCGTAGCTCAATTGGTAGAGCTCCGGTCTCCAAAACCGGCGGTTGCAGGTTCAAGTCCTGCCGGCCCTGCCAGTTGGGGTATATAAATGAGTTGCGGATATAAAGGTAATGTTTTCAAAATTATCAACTTTTGTGAGTGAGGTCAGGGTAGAGTTCGGTAAGGTCAGTTGGCCGTCTCGTGAGTCACTGATCAATTCTACTAACGTAGTGCTTCTGTTTTCTGTGGGGTTTGCGATTGTTGTGGGCCTCTTTGACCTGGTAGTTTCCTTTCTAAGGAGTGTGCTTCTTGGATAGGTCAAGGAGATAGAAATGGCAAAATGCTGGTATGCCCTGCACACGTATTCTGGGCATGAAAATAAGGTTAAAGCTCATTTAGATATGCTTGTCGAATCGAGTGTGGCTGATGGTGCAATTGGGCAGGTCGTAGTCCCAACTGAGGAAGTTGTGGAATTGCGAGCTGGTAAAAAGCGAGTAACGAAAAAGAGGTTTCTACCTAGCTACGTGCTGATAGAAATGGAAATGTCTAAAGATGCGTGGCACGCTGTTACTAATGTACCTGGCGTAACTAACTTCGTCGGTCCGGCTCGTCGCCCAGCGCCGTTAAGGCAGGAAGAAATTGATCACATATTAGGGCACATAGACAAGCGAAAAGATCAGGAAGTGGTAGAGATACCCTTTGTGGTCGGTGAACACGTTAAGGTTAACGATGGAGCGTTTAAGGATTTTGTTGGAACCGTTGAGGAGGTTCTACCTGAAAAACGTCGCCTCAAAATTATGATCAGCATCTTCGGGCGAGGTACTTCAGTTGAGTTAGACGTCTTGCAAGTAGGACCGGCCGAAGAAGGTAACTGAGTCAATATTAACCTAAGAAAAGGGGTTTTCGTCAAATGGCGAAGAAGGAAATCGGACAAATAAAACTTCAGATCCCTGCGGGTCAAGCTACTCCTACGCCACCGGTAGGCCCAGCGTTGGGTCAACATGGTGTGAACATTATGGAATTTTGCAAAGCTTTTAATGCAGAAACGCAAGAACAGTCCGGGCTAGTAATACCNGTAGTAATTACAGTCTATGCAGATCGTAGTTTTTCCTTCATAACAAAAACGCCGCCAGCTGCAGTGCTTCTTTTGCGGGCGGCTAAGTTGCAAAAGGGATCTGGTGTCCCAAATCGTGATAAAGTAGGCACGGTTTCTTCCGATCAGGTTCGCGAGATAGCGGCATTAAAAATGCCGGACCTAAACGCAGCCTCGATTGAATCTGCAATGTCAATGATATCAGGTACGGCACGCAGCATGGGACTGTTAGTTGAGTAAAAGGTTAAAAAAAGAGGATNATAAATAATGGGTAGAGGAAAAAAATATGATCAGGCGGTTGCATCTTTTGACAAAGACGCAACACATTCTTGGGAAAGCGCCATTGGTTTAATAAAGGGATTTCCTCAAAAGAAATACGATCAAACAGTGCACATAACTATGAATCTGGGAATTGACGGTCGTCAAGCGGACCAGATACTACGTGGCACGGTTATGTTGCCTCATGGAACTGGTAAAGATTTGCGCGTCCTCGTGGTGACCCAAGGGCCACTAGCTCAGGTCGCTGAAGAGGCGGGTGCAGATATCGTCGGTGGCGCGGAACTAGTAGCAAAAATTGAGAGTGGCTGGTTAGATTTTGACTTAGTTATAGCCTCACCGGACATGATGGGGCAGGTGGGAAAACTTGGACGGGTTCTGGGGCCTAGAGGGCTCATGCCGAATCCAAAAACCGGTACGGTAACGCGTGACATCGAAAAAGCTGTAAGCGAGGCTAAGGCTGGTCGGGTAGAATACAGGGCTGATAGTAAGTCTGGTAATAACGCTCAGGCACCTATAGGCAAAATGTCTTTCGATGAAAAAGCGCTTATTGAGAATGCTCGAGCTTTTGCTGATGCAATTTTACGTGCTAAACCAGCCTCTGCAAAAGGGCAGTTTGTCCGAAAATGTATAGTGTCCGCTGCTATGGGGCCAGGAGTTAAGATAGACCGAGCGCTTTTAGCGGCATAGTGGTAACCTGATTGAAATAACGAGGAGCAGAATGCCAACTACACAAAAAGTAGAAAAAGTAGAGGAACTCGCAGCAGCTCTAGCTGATGCAAAGGCCATTTATTTAGCTGACTATACGGGTATCGATGTCGCCCGTGTGACGGATCTGCGTAATAAGCTCAGGGAAGCCGATGTAGGTTACCAGGTCGTGAAGAATCGTCTTGCAAAAAGAGCATTGGAAGTTGCAGGACTTGATGGCTTAGATGCTTATTTAAACGGACCGACCGCTATTGCTATATCAAAAGACGACCTTATTGCTCCCGCAAAAATATTGCAAGAAGTGGCAGACGAAGAGGGTCAATTCGAAATTAAATCCGGTTTTGCTGATGGTAAGATGCTTTCTTCGGAAGATATCAAGGCGCTTTCGAAATTGCCATCGAGAGAAGAATTGATCGTTAAGGTGCTTGGTAGTGTTCAAAGTCCCCTATACGGCTTTGCGAGTGTGTTGAGTGGGTTGCTTCGGAATCTTGCGGGAGTTGTTGCTGCGATAGAAGAGAAAGAGAGAAATGGGTAGTCGATATTGATGTTAAAATCTTAGTAGAAAAAGACTTAAAATAATAGATATTTTGAGGATATATCCGTAGGAGGAATAGAACAGATGAGTGAAGAAACGGTTGCGAGCGAGAAAGTTGTTGAAATCATAGACACAATCGGTGGATTGACGGTTCTCGAACTGGCAGAGCTGGTTAAGGCTTTAGAGGAAAAATTCGGCGTCTCAGCTGCTGCACCAGTAGTGATGGCTGGTGGTGGTGGGGGGGGCGGTGAAGCCGCTGCGGAAGAAAAAGATTCGTTTGACGTAGTCTTGGCAAGTGCTGGTGACAAAAAGATTCAGGTGATCAAGGTGGTCCGAGAGATTACAGGATTAGGCCTCAAAGAAGCTAAGGCATTGGTCGATGAAGCACCTAAGCCAGTCAAAGAGGGTGCCGGGAAAGACGAAGCGGAAGAATTGAAGAAAAGTTTGGAAGAGGCCGGAGCAACTGTCGAGATAAAATAAAGATTTGGTGGATTTTGGGGCGGCGAATAAAGAGGGGATGCAGACTGTTTTTTCTTTTGTCTTAGGATAGGCCTCAAGGCCTATTTGAAAGCCCATGACATGATTTTAATCGACTGTTAGATTAGAGGTTGTGGGTTTTTACGATAACCATATAAGAGGAGCTTGGACTTTGGCCAAGAAGGAAGGCAGCATAGATAGGCGCTCTTTCGGNAAAATTAAAGAAGTNGTGGATATGCCGGATTTGCTATCNGTTCAGATCGACTCCTACGAAGACTTTTTGCAGGTTGAAGCTTCACCAGGGCAACGTCAACGTAGAGGATTGAATCTTGTTTTTGAGAGTGTCTTNCCGGTTGCGGATGCTCAAGGCGTCCANACGTTGGACTATGTTGACTACTCGATCGGTAACCCACGGTATAGTCAGGAAGAATGCAGAGAACGAGGTATGACCTACGCTGCTCCGTTAAGGGCAACACTACGCTTAGTAACGCGTGATAAAGATCTCGACGAGAAACCGATTAAAGATATTGTCGAGCAACCCGTTTTTCTTGGGGAACTTCCGCTAATGACAGATCAGGGCACCTTTATAGTCAATGGTGCCGAGAGAGTTGTTGTTAGCCAGTTACANCGTTCGCCTGGTGTCTTTTTTGACGAGACTGTTCATCCAAATGGTAAGGATTTATACTCGGCGAGGATATTGCCAGCNAAGGGNCCTTGGTTAGAGTTTAGTTTGGACATAAATGACATCATGTATGTTCACATAGACCGTCGTCGTAAATTGCCCGTATCCCTACTTCTTAAGGCGCTAGGGTTTTCTAAAAATGGTGAGGTCTTAAGTCTTTTTCGGGAAGAGGAAGAAAAAGAATTACCGGTGGATGAAGAGTTGCTTGGGCGGCATTATGCGGGAAAAGATTTGNTAGATAAAAAAACGGGTGAAATTATAATTGANTGTTTCGATGAAATCTCTGAGAGCGTTTTAAACGATCTNANGGAAGCCGGAATCAAGAAATTGAAAGTGTTAAAAGTGCCTGAAGGCACTGATCCCGGAATCATGGAAAATACTCTTGCNAAAGATCCTAGCACNGATGAAGAGGATGCATTGACTAGAGTGTATAATCTACTCCGACCCGGTGACCCTCCCAATATTGAGACAGCACGTGGCTTGTTGGAACGTTTGTTTTTTAAAGCCAAGCGATACAACTTAGGAGATGTGGGTCGCTATAGAATCAATCGCAGGTTAGATGTAGGTATACCTTTCGAGAGTACTGTGCTCTATTTAGAGGATTTTTTAACGATTATCCGCTATTTGATGGGTCTTCGTGTAGGTCAAGGTAATACAGATGATATTGATCACTTAGGTAATCGTCGTGTTCGTTTAGTAGGGGAACTGTTGGCTAATCAGTTTAGTATAGGTCTTACGCGTATGGCACGTACTATTCGAGAACGGATGGGTTTGCGCGACGAAGAGAATAAAGTTACTCCTCACGACTTGGTAAATGCGCGTACTGTATCAACGGTAATTCAGGCGTTTTTTGGTTCTAGTCAACTGTCCCAATTTATGCAGCAAACGAACCCACTTGACGAGTTAACCCACAAGCGGCGTTTGAGTGCCTTGGGGCCTGGAGGTCTGAGCAGGGACCGTGCCGGTTTTGAGGTTAGGGATGTCCATTACACGCATTACGGTCGTATTTGCCCCATAGAAACGCCTGAAGGACCGAATATCGGTTTAATTTCTTCGCTGAGTACTTATGCAAAAGTAAATTCTTTTGGTTTTTTAGAAACACCGTATCGTAAGGTCGTGGATGGGAGAGTGACAACAGAAATTGAGTACTTGACTGCTGCAGAAGAAGATAAATTTACAATTGCACAGGCCAATGCTCCCATAGACGACGACGGTAATTTTTTGGACTCTTTGGTGAAGGCGCGCCAAAGAGACGATTACCCTATGATTGGCCCTGAAGAGCTTGATTATATGGATGTTTCTCCTAAGCAACTTGTAAGTGCGGCCGCTGCTTTGATTCCCTTTCTCGAACATGATGATGCNAACCGTGCTCTTATGGGAAGTAACATGCAACGTCAAGCAGTACCACTTTTATTTACNCAGGCTCCCTTCGTTGGAACCGGAATGGAGAGTAAAGTTGCAAAAGATTCGGGAGCAGTGGCNATAGCTCGTAATCCAGGGGAAGTAGTAAGTGTTAGTTCTGATAGAATTGTTNTTCAAAGAGACAAAAAACGNAGCACTCCTCTCACGCCTTTAGATGATGCAGATATCGACGAGTATAGGCTAATGAAGTTTTCTCGGTCTAATCAAGATTGTTGTATCAACCAACGTCCTTTAGTTGAATTAGGTCAGAAAGTTTCAAAAGGGCAGGCTATTGCGGATGGTGCCGCAACTGAACGAGGAGATTTAGCACTTGGAATGAATGTCAGAGTTGCTTTTATGCCATGGAATGGCTACAACTTTGAAGACGCGATTGTTATCAGCGAGCGGCTTTTGAAACGCGATGTATTCACTTCGGTGCATATAGAAGAGTTCGAGATGCAGGTTCGTGATACCAAACGGGGGCAGGAAGAAATTACTCGGGAAATTCCAAATGTCAGTGACACTGCAGTTAGAAATTTGGATGACGAAGGAATCATAAGAGTGGGTGCAGAAGTAGGTCCTGGAGATATTCTCGTTGGGAAAGTAACTCCTAAAGGCGAAAGCGAACTCTCGCCGGAAGAACGTTTACTTCGTGCTATTTTTGGTGAAAAGGCAGGAGATGTTCGAGACGCATCGTTGAAAGCTCCTCCGGGTATGGAGGGGGTTGTAATTGATCGTAAGGTCTTTTCTCGTAAAGAGCGGAGTGAAACTTCGCGCCGAAAAGAAAAAAAGGCTATTGACGAAGAAGAGGCAAGAGCCCTCGCTCAGAAAGAGCAGCTTTGCTTGGAGCGGGACAAAATGTTACTAAAGATCGTGGGAGANTGCAANCTCAACCGGTTACGCTCTAACGAGGACGATTCCGTCGTTGTGCGAGAAGGTACTCCAATGAGTCAGCGTCTTTTGGATCGTATCGATTTTTCTGATTTAACTCCCGAAAATAGCTGGACTGACAGTGAGAAGGTTAACGATCAGGTAGAAAAGTTGTTACGCTACTCGGTTGAACAATTGTTACTTATAGACGAGCAGAAGGAGAGAAGCATAGAGAGATTGACACGTGGAGATGAATTGCCACCGGGAATTGCTCAGTTAGTAAAGGTGTATATTGCTAAAAAGAGGAAGCTTTCTGTTGGAGATAAAATGGCTGGACGACATGGCAATAAGGGGGTTGTTGCTTATATAGCTCCAGAGGAAGATATGCCTTTTGATGAGAATGGAACACCTGTAGATATTGCTCTTAATCCCCTGGGTGTCCCGTCTAGGATGAATTTGGGGCAAATTTTTGAGACGCATCTGGGGATGGCCGCGGATGCATTAGGTATGCATGTGGCTACTCCTGTTTTCGATGGTGCTTCCTTGAATGAAGTTCAGTCTCTTTTGAGTGAAGCAGGGCTATCTGTTGATGGCAAGCAGACCTTGTACGACGGAAGAACGGGCGACAAACTTGAAAAGAATGTGACCGTAGGCTATATCTATATGCTCAAATTATCTCATCTAGTGGCTGATAAAATTCATGCAAGATCTATAGGACCTTATTCTCTCGTAACGCAACAACCTCTGGGCGGGAAAGCACAATTTGGAGGTCAACGTTTTGGTGAGATGGAAGTTTGGGCTTTAGAAGCTTACGGGGCTGCTTACACACTTCAAGAAATGTTAACAGTTAAATCAGATGATGTTGCTGGGCGCTCGAAAATTTATGAAGCGATAGTAAAGGGGGAAAATCCTCCAGAACCCGGAATTCCGGAATCGTTTAATGTGCTAGTCAAGGAATTGCAGAGTTTGTGTTTGGATGTGATTCTGGAAGATAGTAGCCTTGTTGAAATTTATTAAAAGTAAATCAATCCTACAGGTCTATACGCAAAGGGGGCTTATGTGTTAAAGACCGCAAGTGCATCAAAAAAACCTACTGATTTTGACTCGATTCGTATCCAATTGGCTTCACCGGAGACAATTCGGGCTTGGTCCCACGGAGAAGTGACTAAGCCCGAAACGATCAACTACCGTTCGTTCAAACCCGAGCGTGATGGTTTATTCTGTGAACGGACGTTTGGTCCGGTTAAAGATTGGAATTGCCACTGTGGAAAATATAAGGGTATTCGGTATCGAGGTGTTGTTTGTGATAGGTGTGGAGTAGAGGTCACTCAGGCGAAAGTGAGACGGGAGCGACTTGGGCATATCGAGTTGGCTTGTGCAGTTTCTCACATATGGTATTTCAAGTCCTTGCCTTCTCGTATAGGAGCTTTACTGGATATTTCTATGCGGAATTTGGAAAGAGTGCTTTACTACGAATCCTACGTGGTGTTAGACCCCAAAGATGCTCCGGGTGTTGAGCGTTTTGGTTTATTGACGGAAGATGAACTCTTCGATTTGATGGAGCAAGGTTTTGATCCAGAAGTAGATATGGGTGCTCCGGCTGTAAAGAATCTTCTCATGCAAATCGATATCGAAGAATTGTCTGCTGAACTTCGTACACAAGTACGAATGGAGACATCTGTTCAACGTAAACAGGAAGCGCTTAAACGTTTAAAGGTGGTCGAGGCGTTTAGACAATCTGAGAATAGGCCTGAATGGATGATTTTGGATAGTATCCCTGTTATTCCGCCGGATTTGCGCCCGTTAGTACCCTTAGAGGGAGGGCGTTTTGCCACTTCAGATCTTAATGACTTGTACCGACGTGTGATAAATAGGAACAATCGCTTAAAGAAGCTAATTCAGATAAAAGCTCCGGAAGTAATTTTGCGAAATGAAAAACGCATGTTACAAGAAGCGGTTGATGCACTTTTCGATAATGGTCGTCGCTCGCGTGCTGTTAGGGGAGACGGAAATCGTTCGCTAAAGTCGCTCAGTGATCTTTTAAAGGGTAAACAGGGTAGATTTAGGCAGAACTTACTGGGTAAAAGAGTAGATTATTCTGGTCGTTCGGTTATAGTTGTTGGTCCAGAGCTAAGATTGCATCAGTGTGGATTGCCCAAAAGTATGGCTTTAGAATTGTTCAAGCCATTTGTTATAAAAAAATTGGAAGAAAAAGGATTAGTACAAACAGTTAAAAGTGCAAAGAAGTTGGTGGAGAGAGAGCGGCCCGAAGTTTGGGATATTCTTGAAGAGATTATTAAGGATCACTGTGTTCTGTTGAATCGGGCTCCAACACTACACAGATTAGGCATCCAAGCGTTCCAGCCGAAGCTTGTAGAAGGAAAGGCGATTCGTTTGCACCCTCTTGTCTGCGCCGCATTTAACGCAGATTTTGATGGAGATCAGATGGCTGTACACGTCCCATTATCTTTTGAGGCTCAAATTGANGCTCGGCTGCTCATGTTAGCAGCCAATAATATCTTGAAGCCTGCTGATGGAGAGCCGGTTGTAATGGATAACCCTCAGGATATTGTATTGGGGAGTTATTATCTCACTAAGGTTAACTTNGAAGAAAGAAGTGATCGTGAGCGTCGGTTTTCTGGTTCTGCGGAAGCTCTTATTGCGTACGAATCGGGGAATATCAAACTACACCAGCCAATTGATGTTCGGATCGGTGAAGAAACAGTTGAAACAACAGTCGGTAGATTGATTTTTAATGAGGTATTGCCTGAGGAACTTGGATTCATTAATCGGACGATCGATAAAGGCGATATAAAACGGATAACAGCAGAAGTTCATAGGTTACTTGGTAACAGGGAAACTGCTGATTTCGTAGATAATTTGAAGGGGGTTGGATATTACCACGCTACCCATGCTGGAATAACTATTTCCATCGATGATGTCGTAGTTCCGGACGCAAAGGACACAATAATTGATGAAGCCCTTGGCGAAGTTGAAAAAATTCGTGATCAGTATGTTAACGGTATCATCACAGATGGTGAACGGTATAACAAAGTCATAGATGTTTGGACTCACGCTACTTCGGGTGTTTCTCGAGCAGTGCAACAAACGCTCGAGGAAGCCGAGGGAGGCTTCAATTCGGTTTACATTATGAAAGATTCCGGTGCGCGTGGTAGCGAAGACCAGATAAAGCAACTTGGTGGTATGCGCGGACTTATGAATAAGCCTCAAAAGAAGTTGACAGGAGCAGTAGGGGAAATTATTGAAACCCCGATTATTGCTTCTTTTAAGGAGGGGTTGTCTGTGTTGGAGTATTTTATTTCGACACATGGTGCTCGTAAGGGATTGGCTGATACAGCGCTAAAGACCGCCGAGGCAGGATATCTTACTCGACGTATGGTTGATGTTGCTCAGGATATGGTGATAAGTGAAACAGATTGTGGTACTACTCAAGGACTGCTTGTGGGCGCCTTGAAGGATGGTGAGGAAATAATTCAACCGCTCGCTGCACGTATTGTTGGGCGTGTATTACAAGAAGATGTTCGTGATGTAGATGAGAAAATTGTTGTTAAGGCAGGAACGTTGATTTTGGAAGATACGGCTAACACAATTGCACAAACTGGTGTCGAAGAAGTCCTTGTGCGATCAGTGCTAAATTGTGAGTCTGATCGCGGAATTTGTGCAATGTGTTACGGTCGAAATATGGCCACTGGCGAACTGGTAAACAATGGTGAGGCGGTAGGCGTTGTTGCTGCCCAGAGTATTGGCGAGCCTGGAACTCAATTGACTTTACGCACTTTTCACATCGGTGGTACTTCAAGTCGAATTGCTGAGAATACGCAAATTTTAGCTCGTCGTACTGGTACACTGAAATTCGTTAATGTTGATACCGTTGTTAGTGAGGAAATAGGGGAGACAGTGCTAGGTCGAAATGGTGAAATTGAATTGCTTGATGAACAGAATCGGGTTCGTTCTCGCTTCAATGTACCTTACGGGGCATTGTTAAAGGTTACGGATAATCAAGCCGTTGAAGAAGATACCGTCATGTACGAATGGGATCCATACAGCAATAGTATTGTTTCGGATCGTGCGGGTAAACTTCGATTTATCGATATAACCGACGGTACGACGATGCGGGAAGAAGTTGAAGAAACAACAGGTATGAGTACGAGAACGATTGTTGAGCAACGCGATAGAACATTGAACCCTCAAATTGAAATTTCCAGCAAAGAAAGAGGGGAAAGGTCATATCATATTCCTGTCGGTGCTCGGTTACTAATCAATGATGGAGACGATATTTATCCCGGTCAAGTTCTTGTCAAAATCCCGCGTGAACGTTCAAAAACTCGTGATATTACAGGGGGATTGCCACGGGTTGCCGAACTTTTTGAGGCTCGTCGTCCCAAAGAGCCTGCAGTGATTTCTGAAATAGACGGGGAAGTTGCGTTTGGGGGAATCGTGAGAGGTAATCGAGAATTGTTAGTTACTTCCATAGATGATGAACAAAAAAAATATTTGGTTCCCTACGGAAAACATTTACGAGTTCATGAGGGTGACAGAGTCGTTGCAGGGGAGAGGCTTTCGGAGGGATCTGTAAACCCGCATGACATTTTAAAAGTTCAAGGTACTCATGCAGTTCAGGAATACTTGGTTAACGAGATTCAAGATGTTTATCGATTACAGGCTGTTGATATTGACGATAAGCATATTGAAACGATTGTTCGTCAAATGTTGCAAAAGGTTAAAGTTGTTGACCCCGGAGATACTAACTTTCTCGAGGGAGAAGAAGTTGATAAGATTAGGTTCAACAAAGAGAATGAAAAGGTATTAGGAGAAGGTGGAGATCCTGCTACTTGTCAGCCGATACTACTCGGAATCACTCGTGCTTCGCTGCGGACAGATAGCTTTATTTCTGCTGCGTCATTTCAGGAGACAACTAGAGTTCTTACAGAAGCGGCTGTGCAGGGCAAGGTTGATCAGTTACGCGGTTTGAAAGAAAATGTGATAATAGGACGTTTAATTCCAGCCGGTACTGGTTCTGAAGCATATAACGAAGCTACCTATATAGACCATAGTCCTGAAATAAATGACACAGATGGGCAAGACGTAGCTAACCTGGGTTCTCCTGCCGACAAAGAGAAGTCCGGAGTTTTAAACGAATAAAATATTGACAGTATTTACATCTGTAGTTAAATTTTGAGTTTGCTATTTATATGCACTTAACGGAGAAAAAAGGCGTTGCCGACAATTAGTCAATTGGTTCGTAAGGGCCGAAGCAAAATTGTAAAGAAAAACGATGCACCTGCCCTGGAAAATTGTCCCCAGAGACGGGGGGTTTGCACACGCGTTTTTACTACGACACCGAAAAAACCGAACTCCGCGTTGCGTAAGATGGCACGAGTGAGGTTGACCACTGGAATTGAGGTGACTGCATATGTGCCGGGTGAAGGCCATACATTGCAGGAACACTCTATTGTGCTTGTTCGAGGTGGTCGAATTAAGGATTGTCCAGGTGTTCGGTATCATATCGTTCGCGGGGTATTGGATGCGACCGGCGTTTCCGATCGCAAGCAAGGACGCTCAAAATACGGGGCTCGTCGCCCTGATTCGGCTTAGAGGGAATAAGATATGTCGCGTCGAAAGAAGGCGGTAAAACGCAAGCTTTTACCAGATCCGAAGTATAATAATGTCTTAGCGTCTCGTTTTATAAATTCGCTGATGACACAGGGTAAACGAAGTGTGGCGGAGCGTATATTTTATCTTGCCATTGACCTTGTAGAGGAAAAAGCGGATCAGAGTGCTATTGATGTGTTTCAAAGAGCTCTAGAAAATGTCAAACCTATGGTAATGGTCAAGTCTCGTAGAGTAGGCGGCCAGACTTACCAAGTTCCCATAGAAGTTCGTCCANACGAGAGGACAGCTCGATCGATACGGTGGTTGATTCGTTTTGCTCGGGAGCGGTCTGAGAGGACAATGGCCGAACGTTTGGCTAATGAATTTATTGCCGCTTCAAACGGTGAAGGTGGAGCGGTCAGGCAGAAAGANGAAGTGCACAGAATGGCAGAGGCAAACAAAGCCTTTGCTCACTACAGATTTTAAAGGAAATAATNGCTCGCCAGTTTTCATTAGAAAAAACACGNAATATTGGAATTGCAGCGCACATAGACGCTGGTAAAACCACCACAACCGAACGCGTTCTATACTACACAGGACGTTTGCACAGGATGGGAGAGGTGCATGACGGTAACGCCACCATGGATTGGATGGAGCAAGAACAAGAACGCGGGATAACAATNACCTCCGCGGCAACTGCGTGCGANTGGGATAGCCATCGCATTAACATTATCGACACTCCCGGGCACGTTGACTTTACTGCCGAGGTAGAACGGTCATTGCGCGTTTTGGATGGTGCCATAGGAGTTTTTTGTGGAGTTGGTGGAGTTGAGCCTCAGTCCGAAACTGTTTGGAGGCAGGCAGACAAGTACAAAGTTCCGCGAATCGCGTTTGTGAACAAGATGGATCGGTCAGGTGCTGACTTTTTCAATGTTCTCGAAATGTTAGAAGATCGCCTACATAGTAACTTTGTCCCAATCCAAATTCCTATTGGTTCTGGTGAGACGTTTAATGGGATGGTAGACCTCATCGAAATGAAGTCGATCACATTTGAAGAGGCGTCCCACGGTGCTAATTTTTTCGAAAGTGAAATACCAGACGATTTATTGCCTAAAGCAATGGAGTATCGCGAACGAATGCTGGATTCTGTTGCGGCATATGATGACGGACTNTTAGAGAAATTCCTTGAAGGTCAGGAGATNGATCCCCAAGAAATTCGCGTTGCTTTACGTAAGGCTACAGTTAGCCTAGAGGCCGTACCGGTAGTATGTGGGAGTGCATACAAGCACAANGGCGTACAACGCTTGTTGGATTCNGTAATACACTATTTACCGTCTCCCGCTGATGTGGCTGAGGTTTCGGGGACGTTGCCAAATTCAGAAGAAATAGCGACTCGCCCAACGGAAGAATCGGCACCGCTAGCTGCTTTGGCTTTTAAAGTTATGACGGATCCCTTTGTGGGGCGCTTAACTTTTGCTCGGGTTTATTCTGGAATATTGGAAGCCGGTTCGTACGTGTATAACGTGACGACTGAAAAACGGGAGCGTGTGTCGCGTTTAGTCGAAATGCACGCCAATGAACGAACTGAGCTCAAGCAGGCTTATGCAGGCGACATTGTTGCACTTGTCGGCTTGAAAGACACAACGACGGGCGACACCTTGTGTGACGAAAAAGAACAGATTATACTCGAGAAAATCGAATTTGCTGAACCTGTTGTCCACGTTGCAATAGAACCAAAAACCAGGGCAGATCAAGAGCAACTACATGTTGCCTTGGCTAAGCTTGCTGAAGAAGATCCAACCTTCAGGGTAAAAGTTGATGATGAGACAGCACAGACAGTGATGTCGGGTATGGGTGAACTCCATTTGGAAATTTTAATCGATAGATTGTTCCGGGAGTTTAATGTGGAAGCTAATGTTGGACAGCCGCAGGTTGCCTATAAAGAGGGAATGAGGAAGCCCGCGCATGGAACTGGACGTTTTGTACGACAATCCGGTGGCCGTGGACAATTTGGCCATGTAGAAATGGAAATTGAGCCTGGAGAGGCTGGGACTGGGTTGGTTTTTGAATCAAAGGTTGTCGGTGGTAATATTCCGAGGGAGTTTATCAATCCAGCCAGAGATGGTATTAAGGAAGCNATGGTTAANGGCCCAGTAGCTGGTTTTCCCATCGAAGATGCGAAAGTTACGTTGGTGGACGGTTCGTTCCATGCTGTTGATTCCTCAGAAATGGCATTTAAGATAGCTGGTTCAATGGGTTTTAAAAATGGAGCCGCAAATGCTGATCCGTTTTTGATGGAGCCAATTATGGACTTAGAGGTCGTTGTTCCTGAACAGTATCTAGGGGATGTGATGGGAGACTTGAACTCTCATCGTGGGGAAGTTCAAGGAATGAATCCGCGTGGAGATGCTCAGGTTATAAAGGCATTTATACNTCTCAGCGAAACATTTGGATATGCAACACGCTTACGATCCCTTACGCAGGGNCGGGCAGTATTTANTCTTCAATTTGCAAAATATAGTGAGGTGCCTCGAAATATTACCGAGGCGATTATCGCGAAGGACGCTGGGAAATAACAATAATTGTAGAAATAGCAATTAACGTAGAGAAGAAAGGATTTTTGAAATGGCCAAGGAACAGTTTGAACGTAATAAGCCGCATGTAAATATCGGCACGATCGGCCACGTTGATCATGGTAAGACCACGTTGACAGCTGCNATAACCTTGCACTTGGCCAGTAAAGGTTTGGCTGAGGCTAAAAATATAGAAGAAATTGATAATGCTCCCGAAGAAAAGGAGCNAGGTGTAACTATCAATGTTTCTCATCAGGAATATGAGACAGAAAACAGACATTATGCGCATGTGGATTGCCCNGGTCACGCAGACTACATCAAGAATATGATAACTGGCGCAGCGCAAATGGATGGAGCGATCTTAGTTGTGAGTGCTGCAGATGGACCTATGATCCAAACACGTGAACATATTCTTTTGGCTAGACAGGTAAACGTTCCTCGCATTTGTGTGTTTTTGAATAANGTAGATCAAGTTGACGATGAAGAACTTCTTGATTTAGTAGAATTGGAGACNCGTGAACTTCTGAGTGAATATGGTTTCGAAGGTGATGATACACCGGTTGTCCGAGGCTCGGCACTTCAAGCCTTTGAGGGNGAGGAGGGGCCAACGGGGAAACCAGCAATCGACGAATTAATGGCATCAGTAGACGAATGGATACCAATGCCGGAGCGCCCTGTTGANCAGCCTTTTTTGATGCCAATAGAAGACGTCTTCAGTATCTCTGGACGTGGAACTGTTGGAACTGGGCGCGTCGAGCGGGGTATTATCAAGGTCGGTGAGGAAGTAGAAGTCGTTGGCATTCGTGAAACGCGGACAACGACGATTACTGGAGTAGAGATGTTTCGCAAACTACTTGATGAAGGGCAAGCCGGCGACAACGTCGGTCTACTCTTTCGTGGTGTAGAGAAAGAGGAGTTACTCCGCGGNATGGTTGTTTGTAAGCCTGGCTCAATAGCGCCACATACGAAATTTAAAGCAGAGGTTTACGTTCTTACCAGCAAAGAAGGAGGTCGTGAAAAACCATTTTTCTCNGGTTACCGTCCTCAGTTTTTCTTCCGTACAACGGACGTTACAGGAACGATAGCATTGCCTGAAGGTACTGAGATGGTTATGCCTGGTGACAATGTTACCATGGACGTTGACTTGATACAACCGATAGCTGTTGAGGCTAATTTACGTTTTGCTATTCGCGAGGGGGGTCGCACAATTGGCTCTGGTGTTGTTACGNAGATAACAGAGTAATGTTAAAATTTGGGGAGACGCGCTAAATTGGCTGTTGATAGAATACGTATACGTTTGAAGGCGTACGACCATGCTGCTCTTGACAGNTCCGTNGATGAGATAGTCCAGACAGTTAAGCGAAGCGGTGCAAGGATTTGTGGTCCGGTTCCTTTGCCGACTGCTCGAAGTATTTACACTGTTTTAAGGTCGCCACACGTTGATAAGAAGTCACGAGAACAATTTGAAACTCGGGTTCACAAGCGCCTAATCGACATATATGATTCTACTCCACAGACAGTGGATGCGCTCATGAAATTAGATCTGCCGGCTGGTATTGGCATTGACATTAAGGTTTAGAGGGAAGATGGCTACACAGGTTGAAGTTTTGGGCATAGACGGTAAGCCAACTGGGTCGATTGAACTAATTGATGAGTTGTTTGCAGTTGAAATCTCTGAATATGCTATCTATCGTGCCGTGGTGGCTTATGAAGCTAATCAACGTCAGGGTACGGCTAAGGTGAAGACTCGTTCAGAAATCTCATTGACCAGCAAAAAACACCACAGGCAAAAGGGGACAGGGGGCGCGAGACGTGGTTCCAACCGATCTCCGTTGCTCAGAGGTGGTGGTGTTGCTTTTGGACCCCAACCAAGGTCATACAATACCAAATTACCGAAAACCTTAAAANGATTAGCATTCCGATCAGCTTTGACTCAGAAGTGTTCGAGTCAAGNAATTAAAATTGTTGACGATTTCGAATTTGAAAGACCAAGCACNAAATCTTTTCATGCGATAATTGACACTTTCGGNNTAACTGAACAGAAAGTGTTATTTGTAACACCTGAGAAGGTTCCCGTTTTAATTAAATCAGCCGGAAACTTGAAGCAAGTTAACACAACGCATGTTGGATCACTGGGAGCGTACGATGTAATTTCGTCGGATATCGTACTTTTTACTCGAGAAGCGGTTGAAAGATTGACAGATCACCATGTTAAAGGAACAGAGGAGGGTGTCGGTGTTTAATCCTCGATCAATAATACTAAAGCCTGTTCTGACGGAGAAGGCCACAAATCTCAGAGAAGGTAATAAATATGCGTTTCGTGTNCATCCTAAGGCTAATAAAATAGCTATNCGACAAGCCGTAGANGAAATATTTTCTGTGAAGGTTGAATCGGTTCGCACAGTNTCTGTACCGAGGAGACCAAAGAGACAGGGTATGTTTCAAGGGTATCGAGCCGGATGGAAAAAAGCCTATGTCACTTTAGGTGCCGGCGATTCTATTGAGGTAGTCGAAAATGTATAGGTTGNTATAATTATGGCAGTTAAAAGATTTCGTCCGATTACGCCTACACTTCGCTATAAAACGGTAAATTCATTTGCCGAGGTAGACGGGTCCAGTCCTGAGAAATCCTTGTTACGTGGNGCGGTTAGTAAGTCTGGAGGTAGAAATAATCAGGGACGTATGACCATGCGTCGTCGCGGTGGTGGACATAAGCGGCGCTATCGATTAATAGATTTTAAACGAAATAAGTTAGGAGTTCCAGGGAGAGTATCGTCTGTTGAGTACGATCCTAATCGTTCAGCGTTTATTGCCTTAGTTGTTTATGCAGATGGAGATAAGCGGTACGTTCTCGCNCCCTCTGGACTTAACGTTGGNGATGAGGTTGTTTCTGGTTCTAAGGTCCCGATAAGTGTTGGTAATTCAATGCCNTTANTAGAAATGCCACTCGGATCTGTAATTCACAATGTCGAGTTGAAGCCAGGAGCGGGTGGGCAAATCGCCCGNAGTGCTGGTACTGAAGTTCAATTGTTGGGACGGAGTGATGAAAATGGCCGTGCTCAGTTACGTTTNCCTTCTGGGGAAATCAGAGAAGTGGAATCAAAATGTATGGCTACGTTGGGGCAGGTTGGAAATGCGGAACATGCTAATGTAGTTATTGGTAAGGCAGGTCGTTCAAGGTGGTTGGGGCGACGCCCCAAAGTGCGTGGCTCGGTAATGAATCCCGTTGATCACCCACATGGTGGTGGTGAAGGTAAAACCGGTAGTGGCCGCCATCCTGTTACGCCATGGGGTAAACCTACCAAGGGCTACAAAACACGTAAACATAAAAATCGTTCGGATTCNATGATATTACGACGCAGAAACGCGAAGTAAGGGAGTAAAGGAAAGAATGCCAAGATCGGTAAAAAAAGGTCCATTTATAGACGGACATTTGGAATCAAAAGTAGAGGAACTAAATCGGTCAGGGAATAAGAGTGTAGTGAAGACTTGGTCACGTCGATCTACTATTAGCCCTGATTTTGTTGGGCATACTTTAGCGGTTCATAATGGAAATAAATTTATCCCTGTNTATATCACCGAAAATATGGTGGGCCATAAACTTGGTGAATTTGCGCCTACTCGAACTTTTCGTGGCCATGGGGGCAAGTTGACCGAACGCAGTACAGGTCTCAGATAAAGGATTTTTTAAGAATGGAAGCAAGAGCAAGGTTAACACAGGTCGGCATACCTGCGACAAAAATGCGTCAATTGATCGACCTAGTTCGAGGAAAGCCTGTTGAAGAAGCGCTCACTATCNTGCGTTTCTCATCTCGCCCGATCGCCAAAGACGTAGAGAAGACTTTGCGATCGGCGGTGTCGAATGGTGTAAACCAAGATGAAGAAAATCCAGTAGACGCAGAAGATATGTTCGTAAAAGAGATATTNGCTGATGAAGGTAGAGATTT
The DNA here is from genome assembly GCA_002693325.1 of Gemmatimonadota bacterium. Classification (GTDB taxonomy): domain Bacteria; phylum Latescibacterota; class UBA2968; order UBA8231; family UBA8231. The sequence continues at coordinate 25,152 of NZPK01000014.1, forward strand.
AAAGCGTATTCGACCNCGGGCACGTGGATCCGCGGATCGGATTAAAAAACGCCATTGTCATCTAACCGTGGTCGTAAGTGACCAGGTAAATTAAGGGGAACATTTTTGGGACAAAAAACTCATCCATACGGTTTCCGGCTAGGCGTTATAAAAGGTTGGCGATCTAATTGGTTCGCTGAAAAAGATTTTGCCGAATTACTAAATGAAGATCAAATGTTGCGGCGGTATGTGAAGCAACGACTTCTCAGAGCAGGTGTTTCGCGTATCAACATAGANCGGCAACCAAAACGCGTAACAGTNGAAGTACACACGGCTCGGCCGGGAATTGCAATTGGTCGTCGTGGTGCTGAGGTAGATAAACTGCGTGACGAACTCAAGCAATTGACAGGCAAAGACGTGTCGTTAAATATTCAGGAAGTCAAAAAGCCGNAGTTAGATGCTCAATTAGTTGCTGATAATCTCGCGCGACAAATGGAGCAACGNGTTTCTTTTCGCCGTGCAATGAAGAAGGCAGTGGCTTCCTCTATGCGTATGGGAGCTGAAGGGATTAGAGTNAATATNTCGGGTCGAATTGGTGGTGCAGAAATGGGACGTCGAGAACGATCTGAGCCTGCAGGAAGGGTGCCTCTTCACACATTACGCGCAGATATCGATTATGCTCAATCAATAGCCTATACGGTCTCGGGTACCGTGGGAATTAAAGTTTGGATATGTCACGGTGAAGTTGTTGCTGAAGATTCTTTGGCAAATTAATTGTTTTGGAATATGTGAATAGGATATAAACGCCATGTTGATGCCGAAAAAAGCAAAATGGAGAAAACAGTCTCGAGGTCGGATGCGAGGACAGACCAAGGGTGGGGATATGGTGTCCTTTGGAGAATATGGATTAAAGGCTTTGCAACCATGTTGGATCACTAGTAGACAGATTGAGGCTGTTCGTGTAACAATCAGTAGAACAATGAGTCGTACGGGAAAGATGTGGATAAGGGTTTTCCCTGATAAGCCAATTACAAAGAAGCCTGCTGAAACNAGAATGGGTAAGGGAAAGGGTGCTCCGGAAGGTTGGGTGGCAGTTGTGAAACCAGGACGTGTTATGTTTGAAATATCAGGTGTTCCAGTTGAATTAGCCAGGGAAGTTTTTCGTAAAGCAGGTCACAAGNTTCCGATAAAAACAAAATTTGTAGAGCGGGTGGTGTAACATGAAGGCTGGTGAATTAAGAGACTTGAGTAATCAAGATTTAAAAACTCGGTTAGATGAACTCCTCGAGGAAGCGTTTAATCTTCGGTTCCAACATGTTTCGGGTCAGTTAAGCAGTCCCATTAGGTTGCGCCAAGTAAGACGTGACATAGCTCGTGCTCAGACAATATTACGGGAGCAAGATTCATGAAAATCGCCACGGAAAGGCGCAACTAATGTCTAAAAATGTTATTGATCGACGCACCGCTGAAGGGCATGTGTTGAAGGCGAAAAATGAAAAAACTAGAGTGATTGTGGTTGAGCAACGAATTCCACATCCTTTGTATGGAAGGGTGATTCGTCGAACGGCGAAATTTGTCGCTCATGACGAGAAGAATAGTTCAAATGTAGGTGATCTCGTGCGTATAGAAGAGTGTCGGCCNATGAGTAAGACCAAGCGGTGGCGTTTGGTTGAGATCATGGAAAAGAACACGGATTAGGTAAAANAATGATACACGAATATAGTATTCTCAAAATGGCTGATAATGCTGGAGCGAGGACGGCCAAGTGCATTAGGGTACTGGGGGGAACAAACAAACGTTATGCTACGGTCGGTGATGTTATTGTGGTTGCTGTCCATAANGTGATCCCTAATGGCCCCTTACAGGAGGGGCAAGTTGCGCGAGCTGTTGTTGTTCGAACCAAAAAGGAGTACAGGCGAAAAGATGGATCTTATATTCGTTTCGATGAAAATGCCGCGGTGCTAATAAACGACACTAAAGAACCAAGGGGTACACGTATCTTTGGTCCGGTAGCCAGAGAGCTGCGAGACAAACAATACATGCGTATTGTATCACTCGCACCTGAAGTTGTATAGGGAATTGGAGTGAACTATGGATATTAAAAANGGTGATACGGTTGAAGTTATGAGTGGNAACGATCGTGGACGTCGNTCTACGGTCTTGTCCGTGATCAGAGATAAAGACCGTGTNCTNGTTGAGGGTGTTAATATGCGTAAACACCATACGAGACCNTCGCAAAGAGATCCGCAGGGAGGAATTGTAGAGCGTGAAGCATCNATAAANGTTTCGAACGTGATGGTTGTTTGTNCCAAAACGGACTTGCCGACGCGTATNAGACACAAAAAATTAGAAAATGGAAATAATGTTAGAATCTCTGTCCGTAGTGGCGAGATGATTGACTCGCAGTAAAGGGTAATGATGAGCCAACCAAGATTAAGATCAGTTTACGTAGATGATAGTTGTCCNCANTTGATGGACAAGTTNNCNTATAAGAATGTTATGCAGGTGCCGATTGTAGAAAAAATTGTGGTTAATATTGGCGTAGGTGAAGCTGTTCAAGAGCCAAAAGCTATGGAGAACGCAATTAGTGAACTTTCCGCAATTACTGGGCAAAAGCCTGCAGTTCGTCGCGCAAAAAAGGCGATTTCTAATTTTAAGCTGCGTGAGGGAGTCGCAATTGGTTGTATGGTAACTTTGCGTGGTACACGAATGTATGAATTTCTGGATAGGCTTATTACACTTGCTTTGCCTCAAGTTCGTGATTTTCGAGGGGTTCCTGGGCGTGGTTTTGATGGCCGTGGTAATTATAATCTCGGGATCAAGGAGCAAATTATTTTTCCGGAGATAGATTACGATCGGATTGATCATATCAGAGGTATGAATATCACCATAGTTACGTCTGCAAATACAGATGAAGAAGGACGCGAGTTGTTGCATTCGCTCGGTATGCCATTCAGTAACTAAATTTGGGAGAGTTTTTAATGCCTAAGAAGTCACTCATAGTTAAAGCAAAGCGGAAGCCAAAATTCAGTTCACGCAAGTATAATCGTTGTCAACGTTGCGGCCGGCCACGTGCGTATTATCGTAAATTCGGTCTTTGTCGGATTTGTTTTCGGGAGTTAGCCCTCAAAGGTGAAATTCCAGGCGTCACCAAGGCGAGTTGGTAGGGGAGATATAATAAAGATGAGTATGACAGATCCTGTAGCTGATATGCTGACGCGGGTTCGAAATGCGAGCGTTGCNAAGCATCCAAAAGTAGATGTNCCGTCTTCAAAACTCAAACNAGAGATAGCTAGAGTTTTAGCCGAAACAAGGTTTATTGATAATTTTGCTGTTATAGAAGACGGNAAACAAGATGTTTTACGTTTGTATTTACGTTACGATAAAGGAAACAGAGGGTTAATTAGAGGCATACGTCGTAATAGTCGTCCAGGGTTGCGTTTTTATTCTGGGAANTNNGGAATCCCTAGNATTAAACGTGGNTTAGGAATTGCAATCGTTTCTACCTCAAGGGGTGTTATGACAGACAAAGAGGCTCGTCAGGCAGGAATCGGTGGCGAAATACTTTGTAGCGTTTGGTAAAAATGGGAGGATATAAAAGTTGTCTCGGATAGGAAAAGCACCAGTATCTCTGCCTCAGGGCGTTGATGTTAAAATAGCTGACAATCAAGTTTCAGTAAAAGGCCCTAAAGGAACTGTGGATGTACCCTATATTAACGATCATGTTTCCGTTGAAGAGGGNGATGGTAGTCTACGCGTAGCNCGAAAAAGTGAAGAAAAGGTATCTCGAGCGTTACATGGACTGACTCGATCGCTCATAGCCAATGCGGTAACAGGTGTNAGTGAAGGATTTTCAAAAAACCTGGATCTTCACGGAGTAGGTTGGAGAGCCGAAGCAAAGGGAAGTAAGTTGACACTTCACGTTGGTTATTCCCATCCGGTGGTATATGATGCACCCAGTGGAGTTAGTTTGTCTGTGGGTGAAGGTCAAGGAGGTGCACAGGCTCGGATAACGGTAGAAGGAGCCGATAAACAAGTGGTGGGCCAAGTTGCGGCAGATATCCGTTTCAAACGTAAACCTGAGCCATATAAGGGAAAAGGTATTCGTTATGAAAATGAGATAATTAACTGGAAGCAAGGTAAGACGGCGGCAGGATAAATATGAAAGACAAAAAGCATTTAGTCCGAAATAAGAACAGAATAAACAGGCGTCGATTTAGACTTCGTAAGACTGTTTCAGGAACTTCCGAAAGACCTAGGTTGGTGGTACATCGNTCTCTAAAACATATTGAGGTTCAACTCGTAGATGATGTTAAGGGAAATTCGATTTTAGGCCTATCAACCCTTTGCAAGGAATTACGTGACCGAACTTTTGATAATCGTATTTCTCAGGGTTCCGAGGTTGGGAGGATGATGGCTGAGAGAGCAAAGGAAAAGGGAATTGAAAATGTTGTGTTTGATCGTGGAGGGTATCTCTATCACGGTATAATCAAGGCTGTTGCAGAAGGAGCTCGCGAGGGCGGGCTACAATTTTAAGGAGAGAGACTTTAGTGGCTAAAATAGATTCCAACAGTATGGAGCTGAGCGAGGTAGTTGTTCAGAATAGTATCAAGAGGGTATCCCATGTCCGGAAGGGTGGGCGCCGTTTCAGCTTTAATGCAACTGTTGTTGTTGGTGATCGGAATGGGCGTGTTGGAGCAGGATCGGGCAAGGCTAGTGAGATCGCGGAAGCGATCCGTAAGGGTAACGAAGCAGCTAGGAAAAATATGATTGATGTTCCTGTCGTAAATGGTACGATACCTCATGAAACTGAGGGNCGTTTTGGAGCAGCACGTATTTTGTTTAGACCAGCNTCCACGGGAACTGGAGTAATAGCNAGTGGTGGTATACGTGTTGTTTTGGAACTTGCCGGAGTACATGACGTGTTNACTAAATCGTTAGGATCAACTAACCCACAAAATGCGATCAAAGCTACTTTAGAGGCTCTCAAGGAATTGCGTGACGCTGAGACGATAGCAATGGACCGTGGCGTCTCGGTTCAAACANTGCGGGCTTAGGAGGATTTGTAGATATGAAGCTCATTATAACGCAGCGTAAAAGTGCTATAGGACGCGCCCAAAATCAAAAAGATACGATTAANGCTCTCGGTTTGACGCGATTGCAACAGAAAGTCGAGCATAATGATACTCCNCAGATTCGGGGAATGGTTGAAAAAGTGAAGCATTTGGTTGAAGTTTGTGAACAAGATTAGCNGGAGATTATGAAATGCGATTAGGTNAGATTAAGTGCCCCAAAGGATCACGACGCAACAGCAAGCGTTTAGGTCAAGGACCTGGATCTGGCACTGGAAAAACAGCAGGTAAGGGGCACAAAGGACAACGTGCGCGTTCCGGAGCACGACGAGGGAATCGTATTGGCTTTGTAGGCGGGACATTGGCCTATTTTCGGCATTTACCCAAAATAGGGTTCTCCAACGTTAAATTCAGGACAGAGTATCAAACAGTTAATGTGGGTGCAATTGAGTCGGTCGGTATTGATGGTGAAATGGGACATGATGAGCTGTTAGCGGCTGGTTTGATTCGTTACCGTGATAAGCCAGTAAAAATCCTGGGTGAAGGNTCACTNAGTAAGAGTATATCGATTAAGGCAAACAACTTTTCACAGGCTGCTCGGGAAAAAATTGAGAAGGCCGGCGGAAAAGTTGAACTAATTTGAGGGTATAATGCTGCAAAGTTTTCAAAATTGTTTCAAAATCCCTGAATTGCGAGAGAAGATTTTNTTTACCGTTGGAATNTTGGTAATCTATCGTATTGGTGGGCAGATAACTGTGCCTGGAGTTCAGGTAGCTGTCATCCAAGAATTTTTCTCAAACTCGGGAAATGAATTATTAGGGATGTACGACATGTTTGTGGGTGGGAATTTCACTCGTGCGGCAATTTTTGCNCTCGGGATTATGCCGTACATTAGTGCTTCCATAATCTTTCAGCTGCTCGGAGCGGTTATCCCTACGTTTCAGAAACTACAGAGAGAGGGTGAAGAAGGCAGAAAAAAAATTAATCAGTATACAAGGTATGCTACTGTCATTCTTGCAGCCGCTCAGTCTTACGGCATTACGTATTTTTTACAATCGATTCGTGGACCCGCTTCGGGNCTTCCGGCNGTCCCTGAACCTGGNATTGGTTTTGTTCTTCAGACAATGTTGACGATTACTACCGGNACAGTNTTCATAATGTGGTTGGGTGAACAGATAACGGAACGTGGNATAGGGAACGGTATTTCTCTACTGATTTTTATCGGGATTATAGCCGAACTGCCTAGTGCAATTAGGAACGAATATCAGCATTTTCTTGCTAATCAAGGTTTGGGTAAGAATATTATTGAGGAATTAATTGTTTTGGCGTTGATGTTCTTGGTAATTGCATTCGTGATTTTGATGACTCAAGGTTTGCGAAAGATTCCNGTCCAATACGCAAAACGTGTGGTAGGGCGAAGAGTTATGGGGGGGCAAAGCACTCATATTCCATTGCGAATTAATACCGCTGGGGTGATTCCGATTATTTTTGCTCAGTCGATTATGTTTCTTCCTGGTACGATTACGCAAATGTTTCCAGACAGTTCTATTCTTCAGTCTATTGGAAGTATTCTTTCTCCTGAATCGTTCGTTTATTGGGCCTCTTTTGGCTTGATGATAATATTCTTCACTTATTTTTATACTGCGATTGTTATGGACCCGAATCAATTGGCGGACAATATGAAGAAGCAGGGAGGGTTCATACCTGGAATTAGACCGGGTCAACGCACTGCCCAGTATATAGATGGCATAATGACTCGTATAACTTTGCCTGGCTCGATCGCTTTGGCTGCTGTGGCAATTTTTCCATTTTTTGTAATTCAACAATTCAATGTACATCCTTCTTTTGCCCAGTTCTTTGGTGGTACTGGTTTGTTGATCATTGTTGGGGTTGCTTTAGATACTTTGCAGCAAGTTGAATCACAGTTGATGACTAGGCATTATGATGGTTTTATGAAAAAAGGAAGAATTCAAGGGCGCCGAGGTTGATACGAACCGCAATTAGGGAGTATTAGACAATTGAAAGTAAAAGCTTCTGTTGGTAAACGATGTCCGGATTGTAAAATTATTCGCCGTAATGGTGTTGTTCGTGTTATTTGTAAACGGAACCCACGGCATAAACAGAGACAAGGCTGAGGAGAGTTTCTAATGGCACGAATTGCTGGTGTTGATCTACCCCGTGAAAAGAATGTGGCTATTGGCCTTACCTATATTTTCGGAATAGGACAATCGGTGGATGAGAGCATTATAAGTCAGGCTGGTATTGATCCGAAGGTCCGAATAAATGGACTTTCAGAAGATCAAGTTAACAGTTTGCGGGCGATAATAGAGACAAACCATAAGGTGGAGGGTAGTTTACGCGGTGAAGTCACTATGAATATTAAGCGTCTTATGGATATTGGGAGTTATAAAGGACTCCGGCATAGGCGAGGTTTACCCGCCAATGGTCAGAGAACCAAGACTAATGCTCGAACTCGTAAGGGCCCTCGTAGAGCAATAGCTGGGAAAAAAATATAAATGATTCTAAAGAAAGAAGGAAACTGATTTGCCACCTGAAAGACGAAGAAAACGTAAAAAGTCAAAACAGGTAGAGGCTGTGGGAGTTGCGCATATTTTGGCGACGTTCAACAACACTATTATAACTTTGACAGACCCTCATGGTAATGTGATCTCTTGGTCGACACCGGGAAAGATGAGTATCAAGGGAAGTAGGAAGTCTACACCCTTTGCTGGTCAGATAGCAGCTGAGAAGGCAGCGCAGGAAGCTGTTGGGATGGGATTAAGGCGTGTTGAAGTTTGGGTTAAAGGTCCAGGAGTTGGTCGTGAGTCTGCAATTAGAGCTTTGCAAAGTGCGGGCCTTGAAATTTCGGCCATTCGTGATGTTACTCCTGTTCCTCATAATGGATGCCGTCCACCAAAACGACGGCGAGTGTAGTTTTTGGTAGTCTCGAATGCTTAGTAAGTTTTTACCTAATTCCTAGGTAAAAATATTTGTTGAATCACTCCTCTACTTAGGAGCAAAAGGGTTTATGAAGTTAGAAGGTCTTCAGATGCCGAAACAGGTGGATGTTGAGAAAGAGAGCCAGTCAGATACGTTCGGACGGTTTACTATTCAACCGCTAGAGCGAGGATTTGGTGTTACGTTGGGACATTCTCTCCGTAGGACTCTACTTTCGTCTATCAAAGGAGCGGCTATAAAACAGTTCAAAATTGAAGGAATCCAACATGAGTTTACTACAATCGAAGGAGTGCGGGAGGATGTTCCGGAAATCGTACTGAACCTTAAGCAGGTTGCGTTACGATATGCTGGAAATGAAGACCGTACGATTCGTATTGAAAAGTCTGGTGTTGGTAGCTTGTTGGCAGGCGATTTGTCAGTTGATCCGAGTATCGAAGTTATGAATCCTCATTTGCATATAGCTACACTAAGCGAAAATGCGAAATTAGTTTTGGAATTAACTATCGGTGTGGGTCGGGGTTATTGTTTTGCCGAAGATAATAAAAGCGCGGATCAACCCATAGGTACAGTGCCTATAGATAGCAATTTTTCTCCGGTTACCAAGGTGAAGTATGAAATAGAAAGTGCTCGAGTAGGGCGTCGAACTGACTACGATGCCCTTAAATTGGACGTATGGACTGATGGTTCGAAGAGTCCTGAAGATGCGCTTGGGGATGCTGCACGTATCATGACAGAGCATTTTAGTCTGTTTTTAGATGTGGAGGAAGAGATTGAGGTTCCGGAAGAAGTAGAGGTCGATGATGAGACGAAGAGAGTAGCGCGATTACTTGCAATGCCTGTTGAAGAGCTTGAATTGTCCGTTAGATCGGCTAATTGTCTGCGTGCGGCAGGGATTAGCTACTTGCGGGAATTGGTCGGTCGTAGTGAGGCTGAGATGTTAAAGTATCGCAACTTTGGTCGGAAATCTCTAAACGAGCTTGGAGAGATTATTGATCAATTAGATTTGAAGTGGGGCATGGATTTGGAACCATATGAAAACGTAGAAATTGATGATGATTCTGATAATTCATTTTCTGATGAATTCTAAGTTACGTTGAAAGAATATATATATGAGACATAGAAAAAAAGTAGTCAAACTTGGGCGAAATGCTTCTCATAGGAAAGCAATGTTAGCAAATATGGTGACATCGTTACTTTCTGAAGAGCGTGTTAAGACGACTCATGCTCGTGCGAGAGAACTTCGTCGATCGGCAGAACATATGATTACTTTTGCTAAGCGTGGAGATCTACATGCTCGGCGTCAGGTTTTACGTACTGTAGCAGATAAAGGCGTTGTTACAAAACTTTTTGAAGAACTAGGCCCTAGGTATAAAGGAAGGAATGGCGGATATACTCGTATTATCAAACTTGGTCCGCGTCGGGGTGATGGAAGTTTTATGAGTATTGTTGAACTTCTTGATAGACCAGAACAGTCGATGGGAGGTTCTTCGGATGATGTTGAGCCTCAAGAAAGTGATTCTAAAGATTAATTGATTTTTTCTGTTTATTTAAAGATGTAGGATAAATAGCGGGACAGGATATTTTTCTTGTCCCGCATTTTTTTGTACTTTTGTCGGTAACAGGTTATTTTATGAAGCGTGGAGACTTTTTGGAAGTAGAAATATCTGATGTGGATCATAAAGGCGATGGTGTTGGAAAAATTCGGGACATTGAATGTGTGGTTCGTCGAGGTTTGCCGGGTGATATAATAGAGGGCAGAATAGTAAAAAAACGGCGAAAACGTATTGAGCTTGAGATTGTCAGGATTATTTCATGCAGAATTAAACGGATTGCAAAGCATTGTATTCATTTTGGTGTATGCGGGGGATGTCGCTGGCAATATATTTCTTACAAAGATCAGTTGAAGGTAAAAGAGCTAATGGTTCATAAAGCCTTAGTGCGCAAAAACCTTTCCCCTAAAAATATTGAACCGATTCTACCCAGTTTAGATACATTTTACTACCGAAATAAAATGGAATTTTCCTTTGCGGCTGGCTTGGATGGGGAAATACAATTAGGCCTGCATATGAGAGGAAGGTACAATCGCATTTTTAACATAGAAAAGTGTTATCTACAGTCGGCAGGATCAAATTTGCTTGTAGATGCTTTTCGTACTGGTGCTAAATTATATGAATTAGAGCCCTATAATCTAAAGACTCATGAAGGTTTATTAAGGTTTTTAGTGGTTCGGGAAACAAAAGCAAGTGGTCAATTGATGGTAAATCTTGTGGTTGCAGAATATCCAAATTTACTTGTTGATAAGTTGATAAATTACGTCTGTGAGAGAGTGCCATATCTATCTGATGTTTTAGTGAGTAAGCATAGCGGGAAAGCACAGGTGGCGTTAGGCGAAAAGTTGTATGTTCTGCGTGGGAACGGATATATAGAAGAATCATGCGGTGATTACAAATTGAAAATATCTCCTCAATCATTTTATCAAACTAATTCACGACAAGCAGAGCGGTTATATACAATAATTAGAAATTGGGTTGGCAAGGAAGTTGGGAGTATACTTGACTTGTATAGCGGAACTGGCTCTATTTCCTTATACCTTGCTTCGAGTGCAAAACAGGTAATTGGAATTGAACAGATTAAATCCGCTACTATTGATGCGATGTGGAATGCCGAGAAAAATACCGTTTGTAATTGCAAATTTGTTTCAGCATCTGTTGAAGATTTTCTTATAAACCTTACTGATACGAATTTTGATTTAGTAATTATAGATCCTCCACGTCCAGGAGTACAGCCAAAGGTTTTAAGGAGATTGAGTGAGATTCGACCTCCTCGGATAATTTATGTTTCATGTAATGTAAAAACCTTGGTTGAAGATCTCGCTGAAATAGTTACCTACGGATATGAGATAGAAAGATTACAGCCCGTAGATATGTTTCCGCAAACTCCTCATTGTGAAATTATTTGTGAATTAAAGAAATTTGGCTGACTTTCTGCTCTAAATTAATATGAGGCTCAATAAAAATGATTAACTTCGTAATATCAGATTATAATTAAGGAAATGAGGTCAAATGAGTGAAAAACGGCCGTCTTTGGCAAAAAGTAATGAGCGTAAAGACTCCGTTCAGAAAGGGGACGTTACCGAACAAGTTGTAGATATGGTTTCCTCTGGCCAGATATTAAATACTGCAGTAAAGATTAAGGAATATTTTTCAGTATTTGAAAATGGAGAGGTAGCTTGTGAGTTATTGCGACCTAGGTTGCAAACGGAATCTGTTTCTAACGGTCGTGGCCGATCATTGGTGCGAAATTTTACTTTTCGTAAATTTGGAGAGCGTCCACGAGCGGTTCTGTTTGTTTCTTGGCCAACGGCACTGAGTGGAGGAAGTTTTGAGCCCACAGATCGCTTACTTAGTTCGGGAGAACCTATACAGCTCTCGTATTTTGCACAAGGACCTGGAGGGGGTAGGCAGATTTATTTCCTTGCTAAAGCGTATTTTTTGCGTCGTAGTTTTTATATACAACAAAACCCGTCGGATCCGACAAAACCGTGGGTGGGATCTCGCGAAGAGGCAAAGAAATCTTTGTCAAACGACATTTATGTCCAGGGTGAGGATATTGCAGAAATTCGGGTTGATACTCTAACCTGCATGCCCAATGGCCCGGCCTTTATTACGAATGACATCATAAATAAATACTGTTGGGACTCTAAGTTGTTTTGTATTCCGGGAGGAGGTGGTTGGTCCCAACGCAGTAATCAAGGAGATTACTTTAAGAGTAT
>NZPK01000015.1 GCA_002693325.1 Gemmatimonadota bacterium
AGCCTTGAAGCGGCGCATGCTTACAAATCCGTAATCGATTCGACCCATGACATTCGTACCTTACTGGAAGGAATCGATCGTTTAAACAAAGGTGATGTCAGTTCAGGAGACTGGTAAAATGGATAATGAAATGGAACGAGTACGTAGAGAAAGACCTGTTGTACCTAAAGAGGATGGCGCAGATTCGATTGACCGAGGACCACGTCGACCTAAAGTCGCGCGTCCTGGCAATGACGATATTTTGAAAAGGATGAGAAGGGTGGATCCGGATCAGGCTAAGAGATATCGCCAACGGACCGGACAATAGCCTTAATGGATACTTGCGATTTTTTGGATTTACTCCGAGAGCGTGGAAGTTTAATCGATAATTCTATTTCGGTAAAATCTACTGATAAATTTCAGACTACCGAGGGTACTACAATACTTGCTATTCGTTATCGTGATGGTGTGCTTGTAGCTGGTGACCGTCGAGCAACTATGGGAAATTTGGTAGTTTATGATAGGGCTGAAAAAGTAATTTCAATCGATGATGATTCAGTGCTGGCCATTTCAGGGTCACCCGCAATCGCTTACGAAATTGCTAGGATGCTGGAAATGTCCCTACAGTATTACAGGAGAAGTCAATTACAAGATCTGAGCTTGGAGGGAAAACTTCGTACGTTGTCACGATTACTTCGGCAGAATCTATCCATGGCTATGCAGGGGATCGGTGCAGTAATACCAATTTATGCATTGTTTGACAAAGTCGAAATTGGCGGAAAGATTTTTTTCTATGATCTGATGGGGGCGACATTTGAAAGTGTTGATTTCTGCACTACAGGCTCTGGATCTCACATCATTCGAGGAGCTCTTTACCACGTCAACCGTTGGGGAGAGACTCCTTTGGCTCAAATGGACGATAGGATGGCACTTGAAACAGTTGTTAAAATGTTAGAAACTGCTGCTGAATATGACACAGCTACTGGGGGTTATAATCCAGACTCCCTGATCTATCCAACTGTAATGCGTGTGCGATCTGATGGAATAAGTACTGTAAGTGAAGACGAACTTAAATCAATTATTCGTTGAATGGATAAAGAAAAATGCTTGAAGATCCATATCGTTGGGTAGAGGCCGTGCGCAATCGTCGTGAGTATTTGGAAGACCAACTTCAAAATACTTCTCCGGTAGTGGCTCTTCGTTACGTAGATGGAATTTTACTACTAACGACTACGCCTGGTCCAAGAAAAATCTTTGAGATTTANAATGAAATATCCTTTGCGTCGATAGGACATCCTGCGGATATGGAAAAACTACGAAAGGTTTTAATCGATATTGCGCATGTAGAAGGCTTTAATTTATCGGCAAACGATGTAAATCTCCAGCGTCTTGTGAATTTCGGTATTGCTCCAATTATAAAAGAGGCATTCGATGATCTGATCCGGTCACCATATATAGCTCGCGCGCTGCTCGCCGAATTAGATCCAGCAAATAATGGACACACCTTTTATGTAGTGGATCCGGACGGTAATTTTGAAGGGTCAAATGACTTTTCTGCAATTGGAGCCAACGAGAGTGTCCAGAAGATTAAAAGCTATCTCGAAGAATATAGAATTGATAGTTCTTTCACTGTTGCATTTGATAAAGCTCTGCGTGCATGGGCATTGGGTCGCCTCGCCCTTGAAGACAATTCAGTCGTAGAAGACTTATCGACTGATGAAAAGGTTAGTTCGTATTTGCGTCGTGAATTAAATGCATTCCGTATTGAATGTGGTGTTCTTGAGTGTAAAGCACCGACAGTTTCAAAGTTTCGTTTGTTGAGCTCAGATGAGATTTCGGATNTTGTGNATGAACTAGGTAGCTTCTAAATGGAGGGAAGAATCTTTGGAATTGAGACGGAATATGGTTGTTTAACANCGGGCATAGATTCAAACTTAAATCCAGAACAAATATCTCAAAAAGTTAAAGACCACATATTTTTGAGTCAAAAATATGGNATTCTAGATATGCACTATCGAGGACGAGATGAGCCACCGGGGAATGGTGGTTTTTTGTTCAATGGTGGAAGGTTATACATGGATTTGGGTCATGTTGAATATGCTACTCCCGAGTGCACTGGATTGTTCGACTTGGTTGCCTTAGATCAAGCTGGGGATCTTTTGGTTCAGACTGCATTAGATCAGATAGATCCAACTGCTGAGACCTCATTTATAAAGAATAATGTGGATCACTATACGGGTGCGACATTTGGNTGCCATGAGAATTATTTGGTCAAAAGAGAAGTCCCGTTTTCTCAAGTTGTTCTTCCCGCGATGCTTCCTTTTTTTGTGACAAGGCAGATTTTTGCTGGAGCTGGAAGGGTTGGAACTCATATCGACCCATATGAAGGTGAGGATACAGGCTTAGAAAGGGCAGATTATCAGATTTCTCAACGTGCCGATCACATTGTAACGGAAGTTTATCAATGGATTCAGTTCAGTCGCGCGATAATAAATTCGCGCGACGAACCATTAGCTGATTGGAATCAATTTCGTCGGTTGCATTTATTGATCGGGGATTCAAATATGTCTCAGTATGCGACAGCTCTTAAAGTAGGTACAACTAGTATAGTGATAAAGTTGTTAGAAGAAGGCATTATTCCAGATATCTCTCTTGCTGATGCTGTAGTTTCAACTCGTCAAATTTCACGAGATACTAGTTNCCGTTCAGAAATTCTTCTTGAGAATGGGAATTATACTACGGCTCTCGATATTCAGCGGAGTTATCTCGAGTTGTCCGAGCGTCATTTACGAGGTATAGATAGAGAATCGGATTGGGTTNTAGACGAGTGGCGTTTTGTGTTAGATGGTCTCACACATGATTTGAACTCTTTAGTTGATCGAATTGATTGGATTGCCAAAAAAAAATTAATAGAAAGGTTCATGGAGGCAGAAAGTTTAGACTGGAACGATCCTTGGCTCAAAAGTCTCGATCTGGAGTATCATAATCTAAACAAGAGTCGGGGATTGTACTTCGATTTGCTAGAACATGGCCGCATGAAGCGAATTATCGATGAGAAATATATTGCTCGTTCTCTCGAGATTCCTCCTCTCAATACAAGAGCTGCCGCCCGTTCGCGTATTATGTATGGCTTGAACCAACAGCGGTCTCGCTATGCTATAGATTGGGATAGTGTNTACGTTGAGGGTGATTATCATGTAAATTTAGATGACCCATTTCTGGTTTACGAGAAAATAGCCGACGATTTTGTTGCAGAATGTTTGAGAGGTCGTCATCTGGAAGCTTTTGAAGATCATTGGGAAGCATTGACAGAATCAGAAAAAGACAAAATGGATAGTACTCAATATGAAATCGAGCACAAATGGTTAAGGAAGGAATCTGAGTTAATAGAAAAACGAATTGTTATTGAGGATGAAATGAGCAGACAGCGTAAAGAACTGTGCTATTATAATCAGGATTTTCAACCTGACTTATGGAAGGTTGTTGAGGTTAAATACAGAAATCAACTGGAAGAAATTGACTGGTTATTGAGTGATTTAAACGTTAAGAAGAACNATGAATTATCTCTTAANGGGAAAAAATAAGTTTTATGGAAATACGATTCACTNATAGCTCATNGTGATGTTCAAAGTAGGTCAGAAAATATTAAATAAGACAATAGCTACAGTTGTTTTAACTGTTNTTTGTACGGCNCAATTGACAGANGGGCGTATTTTNCGCCAACTCCAAACACAATCAATAGACAAAACTCAGCAGAGCGCATTAGTCATCTTCGCTCACTTTGCTGATGAGGGAATAGGTAGTAAACCTCCTTCATGGTCCAAAGATTTATTCAATGTAACCATACCTGGAAGTTTTTCTCATTTTTATCAAGATATGTCAGGTGGACTATTGACTATTAGCGGAGCAGTATTGCCCAAACGNTATGCCTCNTTNGAAGATAGAAATTCTTATGTTGCTTCTGAATCAAGTGGAGTAGGTGACTACGGTCGATTCAATTTGGAAATTTTATCTCAAGCTGATTCAGATACTGACTTTGGTGCATTCGACAACGATGGTCCGGATGGTATTCCAAATTCTGGTGATGACGATGGCTTTGTTGACGTAGTTTTTATCAATTTGCATACCGTTCCTNCTGGTTTTTTTATTGGGACTGCAACAGGCTTAGCATCCTTGGGGCTCGAACAAGATTTTGTTAGTAATGACAAAGCATTTTCGGGCGGGTATATTCGGATTGGTAGTCGATTTAATGGGTTCAGTGGAACTACTCAAAGAGGACATACATTCAGCGTAACTGCAGCAACTATGTGTCATGAATTTGGTCACGTATTAGGTTTGACGGATTTATTTGATCAAAGTTCGCTTTCGGCAGATGGAGATTTGGATCCGACTGAGGATTCTGCTGGTATTGGTAATTGGGGNCTNATGGGTTTAGGAACACTTGGTTGGGGAATAGAGGATGGTCCGAATGCTTTTTCTGGTCCGAGTCTAGAAGAATTAGGTTGGGTTGATGTGGTAGAATTGAATGTCTCGTCTGAAGGTTTCCTCATNGAAGAGCTGTTCAGTGGAAGAAAAATTTATAAAATTCCGATTCATCAAGAAGAGTATTATTTGATAGAATACCGTCGTTCGGACGGTTCATTCTATAATCGAAATATTCCGCNAGATGGCTTATTGATATGGCACATNGATGAGCGTGCTGATAATGACCAAGAACGGCATAAACGCGTCGATTTGGTATGTGCAGACGGCTTGTTTGCAGACAAAGGCTTTCCAAGTAAGAATGCCGACGAAATTAGTGGTCGTGATAACCTTGATTTTTGGTCTCGTGATGATANTTATGCTAATCGGTTCAATGGTAACAAGGGGGATGCCACGGATCCCTTCGATGGAATGCAATTTACTCGTTTTTCTCATGACANTAATCCACCACTGCGNGCTTATACAGGAGATCGAAGAGGNGTTCCTTTGCCAATAGGACTTGAGCATATCCACGAAGAAAATGGTATGATGGCTGTTGATATTGTTTTCAATGAACTCCCAGGTGTTATCATGGATCAAACGCGTTGGGAGGGAGAAATATTAGTAGANGGCGATGTCGTTATAGCCCCAAGTGCAACGTTAGTTTTAGCNGATGGCGTAAAAATCCAATTTAAAAAAGGAGATGCCCGTCGANCAGGTTTCGATACAACGCGAAGTGAGTTGCTTGTATACGGAAACTTAGAATTAGAAGGTGANGCTCATTTTTTTTCNGCAAATACNCAAGGANANGAAGGNGATTGGGCCGGTATTTTACTGNTGGACGGCCAGAGATTTGAAGAAACCGATGTCGTTATCGAACATTCTCTATGGGGACTAGTCCGATTTCGGTTGCCTGAGGGGATAACAGTCTGGAATAAATCAAATATTCTCTGGGGAGATCTACTTGTACCGTCTAATGCTGAATTAATTGTCAATTCAGGAGTAGAGCTTTTGGTTTCTCCCAAAGACCTTTTATTTAGTGGATTATCTGCTGATTTTACAGAGTTAAAAATAGATGGATCTCTTAAAGTTATCGGTACTCCGACTTCTCCGGTTCGTATTACTGTCCGGCTAGGTATTGTAGACGAGCCCATTTGGTACGGGATCGTACGATCAGCTGATGCAAATGTTGAAATCGAACATTCTAGGCTAGACCGGGCAGGTTATGGCATTTCCGGTGAGGTGAGTTCAGAAGGCTTTTTACGTGTAGCAGACGTCACCTTAAGGGATTTTGCTGCCAGTGCGGTCAGACTTATTTTGAATAAGGAAGTAGAAATCGTTCGTTCCACAATGATTCGAAGCACAGGTCCTGCCGTCCAAGTTGATGGAATCGGTCCACTCCGGCTGATCGACGTGAAAATCGAAGGCAATGGCAGGGAAGGGATTATCATAAACAATTCTAGTTTTTACGGAGACCGATTAGAGCTCCGCGAAAATGGTTCCATTGATGCGGAGGATCTTCGGTCAGGAATAGCAGTCAATAGTGGACCAGATTCAAAAATTACAATTAAAAACTCTGCGATTGAGAAAAATTCTGCTGATGGAATCCTATTGCTTGGTACTAATAGCGAAGTTGATTTGGAAGATTCGTTCGTTATTGATAATGGGGGAACGGGGATTCATATTGATCGTGCAAAAGAAGTTCAGTTGAAAAATATTAAAGTAGTTGGAAACGAAGGAGCTGGAATTGAGATCGATAGCTCGAAGGTTTTGATTGACGAAGTTGAAGTCAAAGCAAATATACGGCATGCCTTGTATTTGGGTCCTACGACGTCGGGAATTGTCTCCAAAAGCTATTTTGGTGAAGGGTTGGGAGTAATTTTGGAATCAGTTAAGGGATTAACTGTTGAAGAAAATTATTTTGAGCGGACACCTGTTGGTCTTGATGTCATTAATTCGAAGGTAGAATTAATGAGAAATGAGTTTTTAAATAATAATATTGGTATTACAATTCGAGGCCCATCTGCGTCTACTAAAATTGAAGAGAATGTTTTTTTAAATAATTCAAAGGCCATAGAAAACTTGACGAGTGAAGTTTTATTCGCTCAAAGGAATTATTGGGGTGAATCAGATAGTTTGAATATTTTGGCTTTGTTGATTGGACCGATTGATTTTTCAAACTATCTCAAAAGGGACCCAAGTTTTGATGAATTATCGTCAGATGATACCGAACAATATCTTAAGTCCAATAATGAGATACCTTTTCCAAATCCTAGTAATCCAAAATTTAATGTATTCAATATCCCGGTCAATTTAAAAGAGAGTGGATCTGTTAAAATAATGATTTGGAATGTTTTGGGCTCACGAGTATTTAAGTCGGGCTCAATGTTATTAAATGAAGGCTATCAAAATATTGAATGGGACGGTAGAAACGATGATGGAGAGTTTGTGGCACCGGGTATTTATTTCTATAGAATATGGTCAAATTTTAGTAGAAGTGACGGTCGGTTAACGGTGATGTAATTAGAGATAACTCTCGCAAGAAATCATCACCTTTCTGCTTATTAGCTAAATTAGACTGATTTGTTTCTCAAGTTTTCTCATTTTATCGAGTTGCCTCATCAAATTATCTATCTGACGAAGTTTATGGCGTCCCAGATTTAATTCTTCTAATATTTTTGAAAATGTGTAAACCTCTTTCAAATTTTAAGTTGTATTTTCTACTTGTGTTAGCAGATCTGATTCGATCTACTATTTGCTTGGGAGAACATTCTGTAGCGCGTAACTGGAATGAAGTGGCGTTGAACGCTATAAGAAAAGACTTCGCNAGGCCTGTGGTTCATGCTCGAAATCTTTTTCACCTGTCCGNAGCGATGTATGATGCGTGGGCTTTTTATGACTCAGTGTCTACGCCTTACTTTTTGGGACGCGTGTCTCCGTGTACTCTTCAAGAATTCGACTTTTNCGGTGAAATTGAATCAGCTCGGATAGAGGCTATGAGCTATGCGGCATATCGATTATTATCTNATCGTTTTTCAAAGTCTCCGAATGCTATGTTAACAATTTCTACTTTCGATAGCTTGTTTAATAGTCTTGGTTATGAAAAAAATTTTGTATCTATAGATTATCGAGATGGATCTCCGGCTGCATTGGGTAATTATATCGGTAAATGTATNATAGAATACGGTTACAATGACGGCGCAAACGAATTAGGTGATTATAATAATCAGAATTATTCCACGGTAAATTCAAGTATTCGTCCTGAGATTTCCGGTAATATCCATCTGATTGATCCAAATCGGTGGCAACCGATTCAATTAGATGTTTTTATAGATCAATCAGGTAACGTGTTGCCGGGAGGTACTTCGGATTTCATAGGAGCTGAATGGGGAAATGTAGTCCCATTTTCTTTGACAAAAGATTCGGGAGAGATTAAGAGACGGGGTGGCGCTGATTATATTGTATATCATGATCCAGGTCCTCCGCCATTCCTCGGATCTTTAAATATCGATATTTCAGATGAGTATAAATGGAATTTCTCGACGGTTATCCAATGGTCGTCGCATCTGGATCCTAACGAAAACGTTTCTTGGGATATCTCTCCTGCAGGTTTAGGTAATGTTGATGCTTTACCATCAAATAATGATAATTTACCGATGTTTTATAGAACGGAAATCGGAGGTCAAAATAATGCAGGATACAAAGAAAATCCGATTACCGGTAGACCATACGAAACGCAATTTGTACCTCGTGGCGATTATGTTAGAGTATTGTCGGAATTTTGGGCTGACGGACCTGATTCAGAAACTCCGCCTGGTCATTGGTTCGTATTATTGAATTATGTGAGTGATAGGCCACAATTATTAAAGAAATGGAGAGGTAGCGGTAGATTATTAGAGTCTTTGGAGTGGGACGTAAAGGCCTATTTTGTTCTTGGGGGGGCTTTGCACGACGCGGCTATTGCGGCTTGGAGTATAAAGGGTTGGTATGACTATATTAGGCCAATTTCTGCAATTAGGGCTTTAGCAGAGATTGGTCAAAGTAGTGACCCAATACTTCCAAATTATTCTCAAAATGGAATAACTTTAGTACCTGGATCGATAGAACTTATCTCGTCAACAGACTCGCTTGCTGGAAATGATGGTGAACATGAAGGGAAAGTGAAGATTAAAGCGTGGCGTGGTCCTGATTATATTGTTGAACCATCAAAGAATCCAGCCGGGGTAGGATGGATTAGAGCAGAGGATTGGTGGCCATATCAGCGGTCCTCTTTTGTTACTCCACCCTTTGCAGGTTATGTATCTGGGCATTCGACTTTTTCTCGTGCAGCTGCTGAAGTAATGAGTATTATCACAGGTAGTCCTTATTTCCCTGGCGGGATAGGTGAATTTAAAGCCGAAAAAGATAGATTTCTTTCTTTTGAATCCGGTCCTAGTGTTGATGTTGTTCTCCAGTGGGCAACTTATAAAGATGCTGCCGATGAATGTGGTTTATCTCGAATATGGGGAGGGATTCATCCTCCAATCGACGATATAGAGGGTCGGCGGTTGGGAGAGAAGGTAGGTATTACGGCTTCCAGTTATGCTGAAAAGTTTCTGAATGGTGAATTTCCTTTTTCCTTTGATTCAAAAAGTCTTGATCCGGTTATAGATTTTATCGTTTTTCCAAATCCGTCCCGTCGTATTCTTAAGAGTGAATGGCTTGTCAGACCTGGGTTTGCGTCTGAGGGTACCGTGTTGGAAATTTATAATTTACTCGGCCAGTTAGTATACAAAGATTTTCCAAATAATCCTGGTGGAGGAAAGTTGGAATATATTCCCGATGCAGCAGGAACATATATTGTTAGAATTAGCGGGATGGGATGGGAACGGACACGTAAGTGGACTCTACTTCGTTGAAAACGNTTTTGATGGTGTGCTTAAGTCATGGATATTTGTAAACAACATTTAAATAAATTTAAAAAATATTTTTTGCCATTTTCTTTTGTTTTTATAGGGATGGGATNTTTTTTGATATNTTGGTTGATTGGATCTCGGATTAACTCAGAAGGTATGCTTGTCGAACCCTTTTTTCTACTCCCGTTGGGCTACTTCTTTTCTTCTTTAGGGGTTTTTTGGGGTTTGGCCAATTCGTTTTTATTTAGAACAAATTGCGATAAATTATAGTCTGCGAAAAACTATTCCATTTTTTTGATTCATAGTTGAATATATTGTTGTTTTTAACCGATGCTGTTTATTTTGAAGATGTATTTAAGACCAAACAGCTACTTCATTATCTTCTGGTGAATATCCAATAAAAACAGCCATTACAATTCTAGGCTGTGTACCAACTATTTCAGGAACTTCATGAATAAGTTGAGTGTTGAAAAAATATAAATCGCCGGGTTCCAATTCTACTTGGCAAAAATTTATTCTATTCTTTTTTGCGTAGTCTTCGAACGTTTCGCTCGTTATATAAGGTTGTATATCCGGTTTCCACAGGCATTCGTGCAGACGACTTTGAGCTCCGGGTCCACTTTCGTCAGCATTTTGTAAACAGAGGATGCCAGCGAATTGGTGTTTAAATTTATATACCGAATAATTTAATCGATTTTCGCGCAAAACTACGTGATCTATGTGCGGTTTGTATCTTTGTCCGTCATAATGTATTCGTATTATAGCCGGACCGTATTTACTGCCGTCATCTTCACGGGCAGTAGCCACAGTTTTTTTAGGACATAATTCAGATAGATATTGGTAGATACAATGTACAGGATTTTGAAAACCCTCAAAGAGAAACCTAAAGAGTAAATGTGTTGATTTGGCATGTTTGAAAAACCGATCTGAATTTCCGCCGAGGTTTCCCAAACTAGTACCTATGTCAATTCGTGGTCGCTTGTCTGTTTCTAAATTTTTTAAATCTTTTAAGAATCCAAAATGTTCGAATCGCTCAATAAGTTCCTTACAGTCATTTGGGTTATAGGCGTTCCGAATTATAAATGCAGGAATTTTTGCTTGGGAGAGAGCGTGTATAGGATCATCAAAGAGATTTAGTATTGTTTTAATATCGGGTTCGATAGCTTCCCATTTGGAATTATTCACTTTTCAAACTTTCTGTTTGTTGACCATAATTTTTTTGAGTGTTACTTAATCAAAGAAGGTCTTATCCTCGTCAGATAGATATTTTTTTGCGGCATCAATTCGGAAATCAATTCCAATTCCAGGACGTTCAAGCACGTCGACGTAGCTGTTTACGACGATGGGATCGGGTAATCCGTCAACAATATCGTACCACCATCCAGGATCTCCAGTGGGATATTCGAATGCGATATAATTGTTTGGCATAGTTGCTCCTACCTGAACAAGCGCTGCCAGGCCGAATAATCCATCTATAGTGCCGTGTGGAGCCATGAGGATGTCATGAAGGTCAGCGTATTCAGCTATCCATTTGAGTTCGGCGATTCCCCCAACATCACAAGGGTCAGGTCCTACCACGTCTAGGCACCTTTTTTCGATAAGCTCGACAAAATTTTGTCGTAGATAAATCTGTTCTCCAGTATGTATGCGTGTAGATGTACTCTGTGTTACTTCTCGGTAGTTCTGTGCGAGAGTATAAGGGACATAATCACCCGTTAGCATATCTTCAAGCCACGCCACGTTTTTCCCTTCAACGGCCTTAGCCAGGCGAATGGCATCTGGTAACATCATACCTGGGCCGCAGTCCAATGCTAATTCGACATCGTCGCCACATACTTCTAACATCGCATCGATACATGATAGTAAGTGATTGAAACCCTTTGGGGTGAGTGTTCCACGATTTAGATGGTGGGCATGAGCTCTATTCTCGCCGTAGAAGAAATTCGGTTGCTCAGTCGGCATTCCACTATGGAATGCGACACCTTGTTTAATGATGCTAAATTTTTGAGGTAGCTCTTTCATTTTTGCCATATTTTCGGCGTAATGCTGTGGTTCATTCCCATGCATTGGAATTCGAACATTGCCGTTATAACACCGAACTTTGTCACGGACTTTTCCACCCAAGAGTTTATATACAGGCAATCCTGCTGATTTTCCTGCAATATCCCACAAAGCCATTTCTATCGCACTTACGGAACTTCCCCAAGGCTTGAAACTTCCTAATCGTCTGATTCTTTGTACAACTCTTTCGACATCCGTTGGGTCATGTCCCACAATTTTATCTTCATAAAACATAACATGTGATTTAATATAGGATGCTTTGCTTGATTCGATTTGACTATATCCGGAAATACCCTCATCGGTGGTTATACGTAATGTTGGGTGTTTGCCTATAACCGCACACCGTAATCCTGTTATTTTCATTTCCGAATACTCCTTCTGTTTTATGGACTTTACGGTCACGAAACCTAACGCGGTTTCTATGCACCTTTGAAATTAGTTTAATATGGTCGGACCAGCGGGGTCAAATGTAGCAGATAAAATGCATATTTTTTTGATCTTTTTCACAGTGGTTCATTCTGCTTTAAAAAAATAGATTATTGGACTAACTGTTTTTTGATTAATTCCTGGACCAATTTGGGGTTGGCCTTACCGCGCGTGGCTTTCATGACCTGACCCATAAGAAACTGAATCGGTTTAAGGTTTCCGCCCTGTATTTTTTCAGCAGCTTCTGGTTCAGCAGCAATTACTTGAGCTATTGCTTGCTCTAGCTCAGTCTTGTCTGAAATCTGACTGAGTCCTTTGGCATTAATGATATCTTCCGGATTTCCTCCGTGTTCCCATAGCTCAACGAATACAGTTCGAGCGGCATTTTGATTAATTATTCCTTCATTAACAAGAGTGATTAATTTTGCGAGGTCTTTGGCCGGTACAGGTATTCCGTCGCCTTCACTTTCCGTATTTAGCAACCGGAAGACTTCTCCAAGAATCCAATTTGTTGCTTGTTTAGGGTCTATGTTATCAAAAGTAAGGATTGCCTCAAAATAGTCAGAAATTGATCGGTCTTCTGTGATAACAGAAATATCTTGGTGATTTAATCCATATCTACTTGAAAAACGGTCTGCTTTTGTTGTGGGCAGTTCAGGAAGATCACTTTTCAGATGATCTATCCAATCTTCATTTAAATGTATGTTGAGCAGATCAGGTTCAGGAAAATAACGATAATCCTCTGAAGTTTCTTTTGATCGTTGCTCCCTGGTGATCCCAGATCCTTCATCCCATCCCATAGTAACCTGGCGGACTGTATTTCCTTCCTCGATCACCTGTTTTTGACGTTTGACTTCATATTCGATAGCGTTACGCACAGAACGGAAAGAGTTCAGATTTTTTACTTCAACTTTAGTGCCGTATTTTTCAGTGTGAAGTGGTCTTATCGAAATATTGGCTTCACAGCGCATAGCTCCTTTTTCCATGTCACCAGAGGAGGCTTCCAGATATCTTACTATTTGTCGAATTTTTGTTAAGTAGGCAAAGGCTTCATCCTCTGACCGGATAGAGGAATCTGTGACAATTTCCATTAGAGGCACCCCTGCTCTATTGTAATCGACCAAGCTAGATCGCCCAGAATGTATTAGTTTTCCAGTATCTTCTTCGAGATGTACTCGTTCAATACCTATGCGTTTTTTTTTGTCATCTGTTTCGATATCAATATATCCATTTTTACAGAGGGGTAAGTCATATTGAGAAATTTGATACCCTTTAGGTAAATCAGGGTAAACATAATTTTTTCGGGCAAACACATTGTGGGATTGAATTTCACAATTCAGAGCTAAACCAGTCATCGCTGTGAGTTGCATGGCTCGCTCATTGATTACTGGTAGAGCCCCAGGCTGCGCAGTACATACTGGGCAGGTATGACTGTTTGGCTCGACATGAAAATGATCTGCGGGACAGGAACAGAACATTTTAGACTTAGTCTGAAGTTCTACGTGCACTTCCATTCCTATGATAGTCTCGAACGTTGACATATTTACTTTCCTATCTTTATTAAAATCCATAGACAAAGATGAGGTTATCAATGTAGTTTGGCCAGTGAGTCAGAACAGAAAGTTATAACACATAACGACGTAAGAAGTTTTCTATATCTTGATAAAATGACTTTATGGTTTCGGGCCTTCTCCAGCCATGTCCTTCATTTTTGTATGAATGAAAGACGTGAGGTGTTCCTTGCTTACGTAGAATACTAACTATCTCTTCTGCTTGAGATATAGGTACGACAGTATCTTCCCTGCCGTGAAAAACAGCTANAGGATCAACGATATTTTTGGCAAATGAAATCGGTGAACGTTCATTATAAGTGTCTATGTTTTCAGGTAGGGGACCGATCAATTTGTCTAAATAATGCGCTTCAAATTTGTGTGTTTCACCTGTCAAAGAANAAAGGTTTGACACACCATAAATGCATAGTCCGGCTTTGAAGACTCCAGGATGTTTAGTCAATACACGGAGTACAGTATAACCGCCTGCACTGCTGCCACAAATCACAACCCTATTGGGGTCTATATCTTTTAAATCTTTAATGTGGTTTAAAGCCGACATAGAATCTTCAACGTCTACAATGCCCCAGTTTTTGCGTAATTTTNTCATGTACTCACGACCACGTCCGGTGCTGCCTCGATAATTTACATCAAGGAAAGCCCATCCACGCGTCGCAAAGAATTGAGCCCTTGCTTCAAAAGTCTTTTCAATTTGCGATGTTGGACCACTGTGAATATTGATGATAAGAGGAGGTGAATCGTTACAATTAAATTCTAAACTGGTAGGCGGGTAAAATAAGCCGTGAATTATTGTNCCACCTTTTGTGGACCATGAGACATTCTCGGGAGATGATAACAAATTTCCAATCTGAGATTNNTCAGTAGAGCGAGAGATTACGTTTAAATTTTGTTTAGTTAGGACAACTACTTGGGGAGTTTGAGTCGGAGAGGAAACAATACTGGCTATGTGCGATCCAGATTGAGAGACTGAAAGTTGTTCAATATGTTCGTAGTCGATAAGGCCTTCAATTGGCTTCAACTCAGTGCCATTTATCCTCATTTGATAAGCTTTCCTGCCATTGTCTTCGCTTCTTACGAAGTAAATATGCCCATCCTGCCCAGTTCCTAAAGAGCGGAGACCCTGTATCCAGGCAGGATAGGCTATGTCAAAATTATTGTATGCTATGCAACGTGATGTTTTATTTAAAAGGCTATATGACCATATGTTACTCCATCCAAACCGGTCGGATGCAAAGATCAAAGATGTCCCCTCTGCATCGAAACAAGGTTGAAAGATGGATTCTTCTATTCCTCCAGCCACATTAAAGGGTTGCTCAAAATTTATTCCGTTTTTTTCTGAGTAGTTTATTCGTGAGACCATAAGCCTACTTCCATCCCATGGCATATTGGGATGGTCCCATTCAACCCAAGCTAAGTAGTTGCCCTCGGGATGCCAGCAGGGCTGCATGTAAAAGTCTGCGCCGTCAGTTATGATTTGTATGGAGTTGTTGTTNTTGGTATCCGTGAATGCTAGTGTATCGGTTACACCGTCCGATTGAACAAATACAAGATATTTATTATTTGGAGAGGGAGTAGGCGAAGCAACTTTTCCGTAAGGAACCGTTAGTGTAGTAACTTCGTTTTGTTTCAATGAGGTTCGGCAGATGCTACCTGAAACTGATTCTATAAAATAGACATGACCGGATCTCACAGCAATATCTCCCCCACCGTATCCTACGCCAGCACCAATCGGTTGGGTTTCTATTTCTTGAGGTGGTCGGTTGAGGTTTTGGCACATTATTTTTTTTCGACCAGAGCTTTGTTCTAGCCAGACGACTGATTCAGTGTCGTCGTCCCAAAAAACATCAGAGAACCGTTTAGCCTTTGATAGGTTTGATGGGCTTACTTCGCTGGGCCAAAACCCATGCCGCATTACTTTGAATTCAGACATTCTCCATAATTTCGATTTTNATTTGGTCTGGACCATCGATAAAAATTATTCGCTGTCCATTCTCAAGCGCTGTGGGACCCATCCAAATAGAAACATTATTCGCGTCTAAATGAGTTAAAGTGGCATCAAAGTCATCAGAGGTTAGAGCGAAGTGGTCTATGCCCTGGTAGCGGCCTAATTTCATATCTGTAAAATCTCTATCCGTGACCGTAATTTGAATTTTATCTATATAAACGAAAACCCAGTTTGCACCACCTCTTTGAAAAGGCTCGTCAGATGTTGCGTTGAAGACTTTTTGATACCAAGCAACTGTTTCTTCTACATTTTTAGTTTCGTGATGGATGTGATTGAACNAATAATTTGGCATTTTATCTCCAATATTTGAATTTTTAATTAAAGTANNCTCTTTTTTCGAAAATNTGAATATGCGTCGTTTTCGAGAAGNTCGGATAGNATGATNCGTTTACCATTTAATTCATCAGAAATATTTGCTCCCAAAACNGCCGCGTGACTATTGATACTTGANGAAAAGGTGTTGAGAAGAGGATCTTCACTTTGTTTTNCTACGGCTTCAATAAATGCTCGATTTATTTCTAATGTGTTGTTATTGCGTTGTCCTAGATTCAGTGGATGCCTAAGGGTCTCAGGTTCAATAGGACTGTCAGTTGGATAAGGTCCATCGTAGTAGTATGCGACGGGACCATCATGCTCTAATTTGAGGTGCCCACGATCCCAAATAATATCATCATAAGAATCTCCCCAAAATGTTTTNCGCAGTCGGCTCATAGACAAGTGCGCTATCATCCCGTTGGCNAAGCCATAAGTTACAGAATACGCGTATGGATTGTCGCCGCCATCGGCTATATCTTTCTCGTCACGATGAACGTAATGTGCTTCGACCCATTCTATGTCACCTGCCCAAAATCTCATAAGGTCGGTTTGGTGGATACCNGCTTCGACAATTGTTCCGCCAGACCACGATCTATTTGCCGCCCAAACACGATTAGGCGGNCCACCTACAGTTTCAGTTTTAGTATGTTTCACCGAATGNGAT
This sequence comes from Gemmatimonadota bacterium, assembly GCA_002693325.1. GTDB lineage: Bacteria > Latescibacterota > UBA2968 > UBA8231 > UBA8231. Next base: position 16,378 of record NZPK01000015.1, read on the forward strand.
TCGAGNGTNCCATTGACAATAACGGTCATCATTATTAATCGCTTGTTTCTGACAAAGTCCCGAATTCCAATATGCCAATTGTCGTGTCTTTGATTAAATCCTACGGTTGCAATTATTTTATTTCGTTCGATTANTTCTCGCATTTTTAGAGCCTCATCTAAAAATAAGCTGACAGGTTTCTCCACAAATAAATGTATTCCAGCCTCAGCNGCGGACATTAACTCTCCTTGATGAAGTGACGGTGGAATGCAAAAATAAATTNCATCAANTCCTCCNNCATCNAAGAGNTTTTCAAAGGAGTNGTGAAGACANATAGATTTTTCTTGATAATTTGNNACATANTTTTTTATCTTATTTTCAGTTAGGTTTTCTTTTGCGGGATCACANAAGGCGACAATTTCTGCGTCTGTAATTTGCCATAACGCATTAAGGTGTTGCAGTCCNCGTTGGCCTAATCCAACCATACCTACCTTTATTTTACTCATGAAACGGTCCTCTTTCTTTTATGGTGGCTCAAAATTTGCAAAAATTCAGATGCTGTCAAGTATATCGATACTCGCAAAGTAGTTTATTGGCATATCTACGGCACGATTTTCGCTCTTATTTTCAATGTTTCATTTGAGGTGTATGCCCGTATTGAATACGAAATCTTTGATTTTGAGGGAAGATGAATCGAAAAAATAGTAAATCAGCAAAACGATCGCTTTTGACTAAGTTTTTCGCTACAAAGGCTNCAAATAATAAAAGCAAAGGCCGCAAATATGTCTCCAAGTCACTAACACCTCGTCAAAGATCAGTAGCTGAAATCAAGCAAATGGCGGAAATAGGGAAAAAAGATCCGGAACGGTTAGCCAAGGTTTTATCTGGGATGTTGAGAAAGAACCGCGAAGTTCTAAAGGACGGTAAAGCTCGATTGAATAGTCACGTTGCTGACATAGTAAGACGCGATGAAAAGAATCAGGGAAGGTCAACCTAAACAGGGTGAGATAAAGCGGAATCGATTCCTTTTAAGTAATGTAGGCTTCCCGCGGCAATTGTCCGAGGGTCCGGAGAAAAGTCAAACACCTCTACGGATACGTAATGTTCGTATTCGATTTCTCTTAATGTACTTATTACCGAATTAAAATCGGTTTTCCCAAACCCCGGTCCTCGTTTATTTGCATCGTTAACATGAACGTGATATAGATCTTGCCCGCTATCTTTAATTAACTGGGAAACTGTTACTTCCTCTGTTGATCCAGAACACACATCTACCATAGTCTTGAAGTGGGGATGATTAATCTCCTGAACCATCTTTCTTGCTTCATCACATGTAGAAATTATGTTTGTTTGATCTTTGCTAAGTGCTTCAATACATAGGAATACGCCCATTTTTTCGGCCAAATAGAGGCTGTCTTCAAATGTTGCTCGCATGCGGTTCCAGCAATCTGACTTATTCCAACCTTCAAGAATATTTCTTTGCATTGGAGATCCAATAATCATCACTCGGCCTCCTAAGTCTCCACAAAACTGTATGAGACTTTGGAAATATTCACGAGTTTTTGAATAAATAGATTCATCCGGATGAGTTATGTACAAACCTTTAGGGCTGGCAAGTAGCCAATGTAAACCTACGATCTCAATACCGCTTCTCTCAGCTGCCGAACGAATTTCATTCCGTTGGTGGTTCGAGATTTCATCGACGCTCTCTGCCAAGGTGAAAGGTGCGATTTCTACTCCATCATATCCTAAATCCGCAGCATACCCAAATACATCCTCGATTGGCCAGTTTTCAAAATATTCATTGCATGTGGCGTATTTCACTTTGCTCTCCGATAGTATATCTAAATCACGATTAGACTAGATTTCTAAAGATTTACAGTATATTATAAACATTCAACCGTTTGGTTCAAGATAAAGACTACTTTATCGGGAACTCCTTTGAGATTATAGGCCTAACGTTTTTTTGACAGTATTTGTAATAATTTTATGGCAATCACATCATAATTCCTAAATTTTTGCAATAATTTAAATTTTGTTGTAAGTAAAAGTAGATTGACTTTCACGTGGCGGTATGTATTATTCATCTAAAGAAGCTATATGCCTCCCAGATTGCGCTATCCAACAAAAGACACAACAGGTTCACAATCCATGTCAGAACATGATCAGAATGATTTAGAAGATCGTTTACACAGATTAAATCAGATTGGGATCCTGCTTTCATCAAACCAGAGAGATATTGAGGGTTTGTTGCAGCAAATACTTATAGAGGCACGAAGTTTTACCAAAGCTGAGGCAGGTACGCTCTACTTATTAGAGGGGGAAGCTTTAAGTTTTGCATTTGCGCAAAATGATCGTCTGGATATCACCTCAACGTCTAGCGAGCAACCTTCTTTGCCTCCCGTGCCATTGAATAAGGATAGTGTTTCAGGTTATGTTGCATTAACTGGAGAGTCTTTGAACGTCACAGATGTTTACGACGAAAGTGCTCACCAATGGGAAGGTCCAAAAAATTATGATCGTCTTATGGGATACAGAACACAGTCTATGTTAGTTGTCCCTATGAAAGATCACGAAGGGTCTGTCCTTGGTGTATTGCAGTTGCTTAATGCTATGGGAAAAAATGAAAAATACACCTCATTCTCGGTTGAGGATGAGACATTGATTCAATCATTGGCATCGCAGGCCGCTGTCGCGATTAATAACACAAGACTTATTCGTGATATGGAATCGTTGTTCGATTCCTTTGTTCAAGTAATGGCTACTGCAATTGACGAACGCTCTCCATATACAGGTGGTCACATAAGAAGAGTTGCCGCATTGACTATGATAATGGCTGAAACAGTTAATCGTACGAAAGAAGGTCCTTTCGCCGATTATTATTTTACAGATGACGAATTGCGAGAGCTCCATATGGCGGCTTGGATGCATGATGTAGGTAAGATCACAACTCCAGAATGGATTGTTGATAAGCCTACTAAACTTACTTTAATATTAGATCGAATCGAAGTAGTGCGTATGCGGTTTGTTAACATGCGTCAGCACGTGGAATTGATGCAGGCAAGAGGTGAAATTGATAGTGAAGATGCTTTGCAAGAGCTAAGTGCTATAGATGAGGATTGGAGTTTTGTTGAACGAGCAAATCATCCTACTGAAAGTTTTTCGGACAAAGATATCGAAAGGTTACGGCGGATCGGAAAACGGACTCTTTTTATAGATGGCGAAGAGATTCCTTGTATTTCTCCCGAAGAACTAAGGCACTTGTGTATCCGGAAGGGGTCTTTATCGGATGATGAGCGTTTGAAGATTAATGATCATGCTGCAGTGAGTATTAGGATGTTGTCACAAATTCCTTTCACAAGCAAACTTAAAAAGGTACCGGAGATNGCAGGAGCTCATCATGAAAAACTAGATGGTAGCGGCTATCCTCTGGGTCTAGCTGGNGAAGAGATCAATTTGCAGGCTAGAATTTTAGCTATGGCAGATATTTTTGAATCGTTAAGTGCTGATGATCGTCCATATCGAGACCAACCATTATCACGAGAGAAAGTCTTTAGTATCGTTAAGACCATGGTTGACAGTGGACATTTAGATGCGGATTTATATGCTTTGTTTTTAACCGAGGGTTTATATAAAAAATTTGATTCCATAAAGAAACACCGTTTTGATTAATTGGTGATTTTTAAGGGAAAAAAATTGCAAAAAAGTCTTTTAAAATTTGTATTTTTCTCTTGATGTAGTTTCTTCTTATGAAATTNTTTTGTANTACATTCTTCTTTTTAGGGCTTTTGTTAGACAATTTNCATGCCGATCCTATTGGATTTAGTCGCTTTGCGAGTCCTTTTCCTCTCAATGAGATATCTGCTAAGTCTGGGCGAATAAGACCGTTGGTTGTATTTGCTAATTTCCCCGAGGAACGTAGCATTGTGGGCGAATCAGTTCCAAGTTTCGCACAAAATCTGTTTCNGCCTGAATTGGCGGGAAGCTTGAATCATTTTTATTCGGAAATGTCCAGCGGCCGGCTCAAGCTTGACGGAGACGTCTGGCCGAAAAGGTTTAATGTCAGTAGACCGAAGGAGTCGTATAGGATTCCTTCGGGATCCTATGATGATTTTGTAAAGGAAGTAATAGTATTGTTAGATCGGGAAATTGATTTATCNCAGTACGACAACGATGGACTAGACGGTGTGCCTAACTCTGGTGATGATGATGGTTATTTAGATTTCTTATTCATTGTGATTGAATCTGCTCCAGTTGATTTTATTTTGCGATCGGCTACAGGGATAGCGCGACTCGGATTGGAAAAAGACTATCTTAGCAACGATTCATCTGCAAATGGAGGCACGATTCGCATAAGAAGAGATGATTCAGATTCCGGTGTCGGAGGGTCGCTCCAACGTGGAAAGACCTTTGAAGAAGCTGTTGGAAGTATGGCTCACGAGTTTGGTCATTATTTGGGACTACCAGATTTGTACAATACGGGCCACCTTTCGCAAGAATTGGAACCCGACCGAGAGTCAGCGGGTATTGGTTATTGGGGATTAATGGGGCACGGAAACCGTGGTTGGAATGAGGTAGGAGGTCCGAATCCATTTTGTGTCTGGTCTTTAGCTCAACTTGGATGGCTTGGTGAATCGAATAAAAATTTGATTATTCTCGAAGGTGAACAAAAAAGTGTGGAAATTAGTGATGTTAGAGATGGGGGGAAAGTTTTCATACTTCCAATACAAGGGAGTAATAGTTTTTATTTGGTCGCTTATCGGAGACGAGTAAACAGCTATTACGAACGAAATCTTCCAGCAGAGGGCATTTTAATTTGGCTCGTTAACCCAAGTATAGTTGATAACAATAATGAAGAAAAACAGTTAGTAAGTCTTGTTTGCGCGGATGGAAAATATGCTGATGCAGGTTATCCAATAGGGAAGAGCCTAAAGCCATTTTTCGGTAAAAACAATCTTGATTTTTGGTCTAAAGATGTTCCATATCGAGATCAGTACGCAGGTAATTTGGGAGATGCTACGGATGTGTGGGACGGAATTCGTTATCGGGACTTTTGGTCGGCGTCGAATCCAGGGGCGCTCGGAGGGATTTCTATACGAAACATAGAACTTCAAGATGAGATCATGCGAGCTGATTTCAGTACAGTAGATCGGAATAGGGCGGGACCTATTTCTAAGGATGAAACTTGGACAGGGAATATAAACATAGTAGGTGATGTCTCTATTCAACCTGGTGTCCAGTTGGAATTACGAGAGGGGACGGTGATCAAAGTAGGTGAGGATATCTTGGGTATGGGGAGAGATCCTAAAAAAGTTGAAATAAAAGTTTTTGGAAATCTTATTGTCAATAAGGCTGGAGAGAATCCTGTTCTTTTTACTTCGGCTTCTGAAAATCCTAATCCGGGTGATTGGAGTGGAATAGTTATTTCGGAAGAGGGAACCGGTTTCTTACGTCGTACAAAGATCGAGTATGCGGAAACGGGTCTGGTTGGGGAAAAAATGTCTAATAACGGAAGTGTTTACNGAGGAAATGCAAATAGAATAGAACTCCAGGAAGTTGTGNTTCGGTTTTCAAGTGACGATGGAATTCGGTTACGTGAAAATATCGAACCNGTTTTATTATCAAATGTTGANATTAATGATAACGAAGGGTTTGGNGCCGATATAGAGGGTGTTGGATTAGTTTATATTGATAACGGCGTAATAGCCAATAATATACAAGGAGGAGTAAAACGAATAGGTGGCTTCATAGAGTTAAGCAATACGGAAATGGTAGGTAATGGANAATTTGGCGGGGCAAATTTGACACTGGGTCCGAAAGTTTTTGGTAAAATTATAGATAATAAATTATCTGGAACCATAGGTTTGAAATGTGTCGAAACCAACGAAGTAGTTTTGAAAAGAAATAAATTTCTAAATAATGAAATAGGCTTGTATGGTTTGAATTCGTTGTTAAATATATCACGTAACGAATGGATTGATTGTGAATTAGCTATGAAGTTTGAAGGAGTGATTAAACCTGAGCGTTTGGATTTGAACACTATAATAGGAGATGGATTGTTTGTAGATGCTGATATAGAAAATGATGTTGATGCAACGAATAATTGGTGGGGATTGGAAAATTCATTTGATATAAGTCAACGAATGCGTGGTCTGGTATATTGGGAGCCATTCTTAAACTTTGACCCGAGAGTACCGTTGGCTTTTTCGCTGGGAGCACCTTATCCGAATCCTGTTTTAACAGAGACTATTATAGAGTACCAGATTGGAATCAATGATCCAATTATAGAAGGGCAAACACGCATAAAACTTGAAATTCGTAATGTAGTGGGATCGTTGGTTCGAAAGATTGTGGATGATACTGCTTTTCCCGGAATTTATGTTGCCAATTGGGATGGTTGCGATATGAAGGGTAGAAACGTTGCAAGCGGGTTCTATTATGTGCAATTAGAAATAGGACCGATAAGACAGTATCGGAAATTATTAGTAATGCGATAAAATTCTTAATAGGAATCAAATTCCGTTATTCCTTTCTTATTTGTCAATTAATAGTGTTCGCAACTCTTTCCGGGCACATTATCTGGTGTTTTTTATATTTTGTGGTCTATTATAGTCTTAAAGAAAATTTTGATTTTTTAAGTAAATTAAATCTCTTAACCCTTTTATTTAAGTAAAGATATGCAAATTTCGGTCGATTATTTAGTCATAGGAAGTGGGGCTGCTGGCCTTTTTTTTGCTAGTAAAGCGGCAGAGCGTGGCTCGGTTGCCCTTGTTGCTAAGAGAGGACGTAGAGAATCGAATACCTTATATGCTCAAGGCGGTATCGCTACAGTCCTTGATAAAAAAAGGGACTCGATAGAAAGTCACGTAAAGGACACGTTGTCCTGTGGTGCAGGATTGTGCCACCCAGATGCGGTGAGTGGTATTGTTGGTGAAGGTGAAATAGTCATTCGTGACCTATTGGCTCTTGGAGCATGCTTTACCGTTGACGATGAAGGTGAACTATCATTAGCCCGTGAAGGTGGGCATGAGTTTGCTAGAGTAGTTAGAGCAGATGATATGACGGGCCGTGAGGTCATAAGGGCCCTAATTACAAAAGTAGAATCACAAAGTGAAGTGACTTTTTTCGATGATCATTTTTGTTCAGATCTTTTGATCGATTCGCGAGGGAATTGTTGCGGCGCAAAGTTGCTCGATTGTAAAAAGGCTGAATGGATTGATATTGTCGCTGGTATGACAATGATGTCTACCGGAGGTTGTGGCCAGGTATTTAAAAATACTACGAATCCGGAAGTAGCAAGTGGAGATGGAGTTGCAATGGGCTGGCGCGCAGGTGCCGATGTAGCAAATATGGAGTTTATACAGTTTCATCCAACTATGCTCTATGATCCAGGTAAGCCGCCTTTTTTAATAACTGAGGCTTTAAGGGGATACGGTGCAAAGCTGGTAGATAGTACGGGGGAAGAATTTATAGATCCGTTGAAGACTAGAGATATTGTTTCTCGAGCCATCGTACGGAAGATGCGAGAGACGAATAAGCCATGCGTTTATCTAGACTCAACGTGTATTGATGGAATCGATTTACGTGTTCGATTCCCCAATATTTTCCAATACTGCTTTGAACGGGGTATTGATATGGAAAAACAGTTGTTGCCGGTTGTACCTGCCGCTCATTATAGCTGCGGCGGTTTATTGACGGATAAATCGGGTCAAACATCTGTTCCTGGCTTGTATGCCGCTGGTGAAGTTAGTATGACGGGTCTACATGGAGCAAATCGTTTGGCAAGTAATTCGCTGTTAGAAGCTATGGTTTTTGCTAGAAGAATCTTGGAGGTTGCGCAGGTTTCGAAACGAGAATCCTATCGTGGATCTGAAAGAAATGAAAAAGTCGGAGGATTTTCGGATTTGAATATGGTGGTAGAGTTAAAGCGTAATATACAGAAAATAATGTGGGAAGATGTAGGAATTGAAAGATCAGATTCGGGTTTGTGCAGAGCGGAGGGTTTATTAGGAGATCTAGCTCTGAAAATCGAATCAATCTATGAGTTCAACAGGACATGTTTAGATACAATTGAAGTAAGAAATATGATTTCGGTGGCGCGTTTGATTACTACTTCGGCTCGTTCGAGATTAGAAAGCCGGGGGTGCCATTATAATGTTGATCATCCTGAGCGAGATGATTTAAACTGGCAACGTGACACTATTGTTAGTGGAGAGTTATAGCCAAGAGAGACCGTTATGAAACTTTGGATTGCGATAGCGATTATAGTAGTTGGAATAAAAAATTCTGATGCTGGCGAGGCACTTGTAACTAAGGTTCGTGGCTCGGTAGTGACAATAGATGCTGGTGTGGAGAGCGGTTTAGTCTCTGGGTTACCTGTTGAATTTATCAGGCCCCCTAATGAGGAAATTATTCACCCTATTACAGGTGAGAATCTCGGAGCTCCTGAGGTGATTTTGGGCCAGGGGGCTATTTCTAAAACCTCAAACCGAGCCGCTAATGTGAAAGTTAGCCCTGGTTTGGTAATGGCGGTAAGGCCTGGAGATATTGTTCGTTATGTTACTCCTGACGAAGGGATGTTAATTGACCAGGAACGATCAATCGCGACGGAAGAAAGAAATGATCAGGATCATAAGGTTATTCGCGGAGAAGTTTCGCGTCTGACGAAAAGCATTAAAAGCGTGCAGAAGCGAATTGGTGGTTTAGAAACAATGATGAAAAGAGTCGAACGCGTTGAAGAGGGGTTTCGTGTTCAATTGCGAAGCATAAATACAGATGTCAATACTATGAAAGATGACATTTCGGATTTAAAAGAATCTGTATCCTTAATGGGCGCGATCCCAATAGCGGGTTTAGATGAAGAGACAGGAAATGATATTGATTTCCAAAGCGAAGAGAATGCGGGTAAGATAAGGGAAATATTTATAGAACTTTTGGAGGAAGAAAAAGCGAATCGGGTTGACCTTGATCCCATGGATTCTGGAATGCTTGATGAGGCTGTATTAGATGATCCGTTGTTAGAATCGTTAGATCAAATTGAAGCAGAAGAGGAGAGCGGGCCTTTTTATACCTCTTGGTGGTTTATTGGGTTGTTTTTACTACTTGGGATAGGTGCAATCGCGGCCTACGTCTATTTGTATGTGTTAGGCGAAAAAGAAGATGAAGAATTAGTAGTTCAAGATGAAAATCCGGAACAAGTCGAAGCGACCGGCGACGGCTTGGATATTGAGGATATGGAAATTGAAGATGATGACATTGTAGTCGAGGAGACGTCGTAATATGACTGAATCAAAAAGGCTGTATACAATTCTTGTTACATGTTTACTAGTTATTGCAAATGACTCTGATATAGAAGCTGCTGCAATTGGTGAAGGTCTTATCATTCGTGTTATGGACCGTATGGTGTATGTAGATTTAGGACTTCAGGATAATATTAAAAAAGGTGACCTTTTTAATATTATCGAACCCGAAGTATTTACTCATCCTTTAGATGGGGACACTTTGAGCGTTAGTCCTAAAAATATTGGTGCTCTTCGAGTTATTCAGGTTTTTCCGAAAATGGCTCTAGCAGAAGTGACTCATATCGAATCTCCTAAGGACCCCATGCTCAAACACATAGCTCCTATANAGGACGCCTTGCGTATAATGGAGGTTGAACATTTTGAAAAAATGGCAGTTGCTAATGGACAATCCAGTAAAACTTTGNTAATACCTGGTTTGTACCAGTATCAATATGGTGACAAAAGAAAAGGCTTTGGATTGTTAGGTGCTGAGGTTATGGCTATGGTAGTAGGAATAGGTTATCGGATGAGTAGTAACGATTGGAATGATCAATATCGTAATTTAGGTCCTGGTGCTTCCAGGGCGGATTTTGATTTTTACCATAAAGAAGCGGACCGTAGGCGTACTGTTAGTAACAGAGCTTTTTTTATAGCGGGAGCTTTATATGCCTATAATCTCTTTGATGTTTTGTGGATGCAAGACAATCGATTTCCTTTGTCTATTGATGTAGGTAGTTCATCCGATGATATTGCAATGCTTAAATTAAAGCGTCATTTTTGAGGTGCTATGAGACCTGCTATATCAGTTATTCTTTTATTTTTCCAGATTATTTCTTGTGGATCAGTAGATAGAAAAAATCCGAACGACCCGTATAACTCAAATATAGCGGGTCTGGCAAATTCTCTTGTCGGGACTTGGAGTCGAGATGATACAGATGGTAATCAAGTGTATACATTTAAGGCTGACGGAAGCGTTGTTCTGCGGGACTATTCAGGTGCTGTTGGAGAGGAAATTGATCGTAATGCGATATTCCCAATTACGTTAGTGTACAGTTTTTCTGGTATCTATCAGTTAGATGGTAACTTATTGCACATGGATTTTGCTGCTGTCTATTCAAACGATCCAGATGCGCAACTGCCGACATTAAGGAGTAAAACTGTCAACTTAAGAATTATTGATAACACACTCACATTGATTGACCAAATAGACGGGGAAATGATCTTTCGTAGAGGCCTTTAGTATAAACTTCCTCCCTTTTTTCATTCCGTTGTCACGACGGGATGCACTTTTTATATTCCTCGAAAGAGTTTTTCATTCTTTTCATTTACTTGCAAGGGATCTTTCGTGGGCATTGTTGTCGTTGATTTTGGTGGGCAATATGCCCACTTAATTGCTAATCGTATTCGCCGATTAAACGTATATACTGAAATAAGGTCTCCTATGGTCAAAGTGGGAGAGCTTGAAAATGTAGATGGCGTTATCTTCTCTGGTGGTCCTTCTAGTGTGTATGACAAAGATGCCCCACCTTTCAATGATGAATTATTAAATATCGATGTCCCCCTTCTTGGATTGTGTTATGGTCATCAGCTAATTTGTAAGAAATTTGGCGGTTCTGTTGAACCGGGAGACAAGAGTGAATTCGGTGCAGCATATTTGGATATTCACCTTCAAAAAGATGTTTTTTCTGGCATGCAGAAACGCGAGTTGGTATGGATGAGTCATCGTGATAGTGTTTCTTCATTACCTGCCGGCTTTGAAGTTTATGGTTCAACAGATGATTGTCCGGTTGCAGCTATGGGTGATCCAAACCGGAATATTTATGGATTTCAATTTCATCCGGAAGTAACTCATTCGGAACATGGGACAGATATGTTGGATAATTTTATCTCTATTTGTGGGTCAAATAGAAATTGGACTATGAAGCGTTATATTGAAGAAACTTCTAAGAAGATTAGCTTGCAAGTTGGAGATCTTAATGTGTTCCTCCTTGTAAGTGGCGGAGTGGATTCATCGGTCGCATTTATGTTGCTTAACCAGATTTTAGGTGAAGATAGAGTCTTGGGTTTGCATATTGACAATGGATTTATGCGAAAAAATGAGACGACAATGGTTGAACAGTTCATGAAAAAATCCGGTTTTCACAATTTGCATGTAGTCGATGCCAGTTCCGAATTTTTGCGACAGACTGAAAAAGTAGTTGATCCCGAGGAAAAACGACGAATTATCGGTGAGGAGTTCATACAAGTACGCGACCGTGCTTTGGCTGATCTAAAATTAAATCCTGATGAATGGTTATTGGGACAAGGTACACTCTATACTGATACGATCGAGTCAGGTGGCACGGATAATGCCGCAGTCATTAAAACACATCACAATCGTGTTGGTGTAATCGAGGACTTGATTGCTCAGGGAAAAGTAGTTGAGCCATTGGATCAACTTTACAAAGATGAAGTAAGAACGTTAGGTGAAACGCTTGGGCTGTCAAAACAACTTGTTTGGCGGCATCCTTTTCCTGGTCCCGGTTTAGGTGTGCGAGTATTGTGTAGCAATGGTAGTGAGTCTTCTATTCAACCAAAAGAGGTAGAAGAAAAAGCAAGAGAAATTGCTTCTCTATCTGGTTATGAACTGGACATCCTCCCTTTGCGAAGTGTAGGAGTGCAGGGTGATTCCAGGACTTATGCGCACCCGGCGTTGGTTTCGGGCGACCTTAACTGGGATAAACTGGAAGCCTTGTCCACTTCATTAACTAACACTTTTAATGAGATAAACCGCGTCATCTATACCTTGAGGTCACTCACAACAACTAGTCTTAAGCTGAAAAAAGCGTACCTTACAAGGGATCGACTCGATTTGTTAAGGGAAGCTGACAGTGTGGTTATGGAAGCGCTTCGGAAGTATAAACTAATGGGGGATGTCACGCAGATGCCTACGGTCCTAGTACCTTTGTCTTCGGATAATTCATCAGAANATATAGTNCTACGACCTATTTCGACGGATGATTTTATGACGGCTCGTTTTAGTCGTTTACCGCCAGCATTTTTGGATGAAGTATGTGATCAGTTAATGGAGTTAAATGGTATTGAAGCAGTGTTGTACGATGTTACGCACAAACCGCCTGGTACTGTNGAGTGGGAATAATATAAACTACTGATCTCGCTGTTTTTAATACGTTTTTNAGTAACAAAGTATNCGCAAAGTCTAAAGCGCAGTATCGATCTTTTAGAGAGAATTAATTTTGAACCGACGGAATTTTTTTATCAAATCTATTGCATCACTTTTGTATTTTACTAACCCAAGTTCTGCGAAAGCTGGTAATCAGTCAATAGCACAAAATGAAAACGGAAATTATAAACTACCTGACTCACCGAATTTTAATAATTTAACAAAACGCTTTCAGCACCCTGATGGCGACTTAAATGACAAAAGCTTTAGTGAATTATTTGATTTTTTTATAGAATACCTTAAACGTGAAGATGATGATTGGGAAAACANAGGGTTTCCAATTGTTAGGAAGTCAAACGTTGAACTGCAGGATTTTTCAGAAAATGTTATGTGGGTTGGTCATTCCACTGTAATGATAAATCACTCAAACNTGACTGTTCTTACTGATCCACAGTTTTCGGATTATGCGTCACCCNTTTCATTTATAGGACCNAGACGTGCNACACCCNCACCCTTTACACCCGCTGAATTGCCACCGATTGACGTCGTTATAATTAGCCATAATCATTTTGACCACCTCGATGAGTATAGCATCAAAGAAATTTGCAAANATCAACCAAGTGTTAAATTTGTAGTCCCTTTAGGGGTGAAAAAGCTTTTGATAGAGTGGGGGGCAATAGACGTTACAGAATTAGATTGGTGGCAACCTGTTGAGGTTAATGGCGTCATGTTCCAGCCGACTCCAGTACAACATTGGTCTAAACGTTCTGCTTTTGATCGGAATAAAACGCTATGGGCCGGTTGGTTTGTACAATGGCAAGATTTCTCATTTTATTTTGCTGGGGATACTGGTTATTCCAACGACTTCAAAGAGGTAACTGAGAGGCTCGGTAGGCCGAGCCTAGCGGCGATCCCTATTGGCGCTTATGAACCTAGGGAATTTATGAAATCTTCACANATTAATCCTGAAGATGCTGTGAAGGTTTATAAAGATTTGGGTGCCAAATATGCCATTGCGATACATTGGGGGACTTTCAGATTGACCTTAGAGAAAATGGATGAACCACCTAATAGATTAGACCAGGCAATGAGAGATGAGGGAATTTCAAAAACTCGTTTTAGGGTCCTACAACATGGCCAGAGTTGGCCTGAGGTTTTTATTAGCTCTTAGTTGAAATTCTGGCCACTTTGCATGTATGATTGTTGAAAGTCTTTTTTTTGCACAAACTTTGTAACTACTTTTTCAAGTATTGTGGTTGTTGACGNTTTGAATATTTAAAGATGTGCTGAAAATGAGAAAAGACCTACAAAATTTTTACACAGTAAAAACAATGTATTCGATGACACGTTTTATCGAGTGGGAGTAATAGGTCTGATGCAGAGGCAAGAGTGATGGAACAGAGGCTTACTCTAATTACCTTAGGTGTTTCGGACTTAAAAAAGTCTGCCNGNTTTTATCTTGATGGGCTTGGTTGGAAAGCAACCTCGGATAGCTCCGATTATATTATTTTTATCAAAATGAATGGATTTTTCTTGTCTTTGTATCCTCATGATGAATTNGCTGCGGATGCAAAAATTCAGGAAAACCGTTCCAGTTTCCGAGGTTTTACGCTGTCNTATAATGTTTCGAATAGATCGCAAGTAGAGGAAGTTCTCCGTTTTGCAAATAAAGCGGGGGCAAAGATCATTAAGCCTGGACAAAGTGCTAGTTGGGGCGGTTATTCGGGATATTTNTCAGACCCGGATGATTTTCTATGGGAGGTTGCCTGTGGAACTTCAATGGATCCGTGAATGCGAATAAGCCTAAAAATAGTTCAGGTATGATTGATCGGTTACTGTTATCAAGGTTTGTGAACCGATCTTATTTTAAAAGAGATTGGGCGTTCTATGAAGGTGTTAGCATCGAGAAATATGTTCGGTTTTTTGAGTCGTCGGCTTAAAAAGATCATATTCAATAAAATGACTTCAAGGGGTTTGAAAATCTTTTTGCGTAAAGGAGATATTTTTTCTTTTGCCCCCTTATTTGAAGGTGTGCACGAAAAACCTCTAACTAATCTGATACATTTTTTTTCAGAGAAAGATTTCTCGGATTACCTTATAGACATCGGAGCTAATATCGGTCTTTCTTCATGCCAAAATGGAAATTCTTTTAAGAAAGTAATTTGTTTTGAGCCTAATCCTTTATGTGCAAATATTCTTAGAACTAATTTAGCAATATCGTTGCCAAGCAAAAAATTTATAATCAATCAATTTGCTTTAGGTGATGTTGAAGGAAGTTTTGAACTGTGTATCCCAAAACACAATTGGGGTGGAGCCTTTATTCGCTCTGAGGACAATGCTTATTCAGAAGATATTTTAGCCTCTAAAGACAGCTTTGACGATTTCGATTCAGATAATTATGTGCACAGCGAAATTCAAGTAAAATCGACTAGGGATACTTTCATAAAGATATTTTCAAATTTAAGTGGACAAGACCTCAAAAAAGGTGTGATCAAAATTGATGTAGAAGGTTTTGAAGAAGTTGTTCTATTTGGAATTGCTGAAGTCCTTCCTGCAGATTTTAATGTTGTAATTATATTCGAAAATTTCAATAAAGACTTTGACTTTGTTCGATTGGAAAAAGCATTCTTAAATCGAAAAATTTCGTTGTGCAAGATACAAAGTACCATAGTCGATTCTACTCACACCAAATTANGTCAAATTTTTTCTTTGTTAATGGGGAAAAATGATGATCACTGTCTTGTTAAACTAAATGANGCTAATTCAATGGTTGGTGACATAGTGGTCGAGGTTTCGTAAGATGACCTATTTAAAAAATCCTGTCTGATTTTTTTACTAAGGGTAAAACATGCTAAATAATGAGATTTCACAAAGCCACCTATTAGATGATCGAACAATACAGGAGTTTCTACTCAACGGGTATGTGTTAGTTAAAACAAATCACGAGCCTGAATTTCATCGACAAATTAGAG
Source organism: Gemmatimonadota bacterium (assembly GCA_002693325.1). Lineage (GTDB taxonomy): Bacteria > Latescibacterota > UBA2968 > UBA8231 > UBA8231. The sequence goes on from NZPK01000015.1 coordinate 31,773, forward strand.
ATAAATTAATACACGTTTTAGATGAGGAGGGAAATCCTGGAAATAATATTTTGCCGAGGATACCTGACATATCGAAAATTTTCTCTGATGACTCTGTTCGTGGTGCCCTTACTAGTATATTGGGAGAGGATTATACTATGCACCCGCATCGATATTGCCATTTAAATCGACCGGGAAGTAAAGGGCAAAATTGGCACAAAGATGATTATATTTTCGACCAAAATGTTCGTCACCATCGTTTCAGGTGGGTAATATTATTTTACTATCCGCAAGAGGTGACTTCCGATATGGGGCCAACAGGCATACTACCCGGGCGGCATAATTTTAATACGATTTCTAGTAGCGATCCTAGGCAATCGATCGAAGACGAATATAAGCTGTGTGGTCCGGCTGGAACGGTTGCAATAGTTAATTTTGATGTTTGGCACAGGGCCACTGCTAATATTAGCGATAAAAATCGTTTAATGCTCAAATTCCAATTTTTAAGAATGTCTGAACCTAAAGCTCCAAGTTGGAACAGTCAGGGAGAACATTGGTTGATTGGAGATCAAGAAGGATTGATGTCCGGATCAACTGAAATTTGGCATTGGTTGCGGGGTGAAACGCCACCACGATCGGCTCGTGATGTAAACCTTTGTGCGACGTTAAAATTGTTAGCATCTGATGATGAGAAGCAACGTCTCAAAGCAATTAACTTACTCGGAAACATGGGTACTGAAGCTGTAGAGCCATTAATTGATGAATTGCGAAACCAGGCTACCAGTCTCAACGAACACAAGCTCGGAGGCTCACCTGCTGATCCGCAGGGCAGTAATCCGGCAGAACTTAGTGCTGCCCATGCTTTGGCGAGAATAGGTGAAGCTGCGGTTGATCTACTTATTCATGAGTTTTCTCACGAGGATTGGAGAGTCAGAGCAGTAGTTGCTGATATTTTAGGCGATATGGGTAGCAAAGCAGTCTCTGCTGCGGATCATTTAAGCCGGTTGTTGGCCGACGACAACTTTTGGGTCAGGCGCAATGCTGCTGAAGCCTTAGGATACATCGGTGTTTCAAATGAGGCTATTGTGAATTCTTTGATTGAAGCGCTGAACNATGAGGACGAAAGAGTTCGTCGAAATGCTACATTGACTATTGCAAAGATAGGTCCACCTGCTCATAATGCAGTTGANACACTAGCTGGGCTTACTGAAGATGAAAGTAGGTATGTGCGCTACAATACTCTTTTGGCTTTACGACGTATTGAAAGTCCTGAAGCATCTGCAATACTCTGGCNGGAATTAGATAACACGCGTTGGTGTGAGATTACAACTGTTGATTCACCTTATTAGTTCGCACGAACAGTTTAATTGTGTAGGTATTTTGACTTCAGAATGAATTGTTACAAATAGTGAAAAAGTTTTGATCTTATAGTAATCGTTGATGCTTAATATTTTTGTAACGAAAAAGGAAATAATCTATTATGTCTGTCATAGAGCGAGTAGAGGTTGTAGATCTTCGCGTCCCTACCTCTGATACCTTATTAGGTTCGGATCCGTTTCATAAAAAGCCAAATTACTCTGTTGTCTTAACTCGTATACACGCGCATGATGGTGGNATTGGGATTTCAGTAAACTTTACTGCTGGAGCAGGTAATGATTGGATAGCACATGGAGTTCGNGATTTATCTAAAATTATTGNCGGAAGAAATTTAGAAGAATTTATTGATGACCCCGGAGCTTTTTATCGACTACTTGTCGACCACCATCAACTGCGTTGGCTCGGGGATGGGGTGGCTCGGATGGCTATTGGGTCTATTCTAAATTCTTTGTGGGATCTCTGGGCAAAAAAGGAAGATAAACCGTTATGGAAATTATTAGTTGATCTTCCTCCCGAAAAAATTGTTCAATGTGTTGATTGGCGTTACCTCCGAGATGTACTTACTCCTGAAGAAGCTAAAGAGATATTGGAAGAAGGAAGAGGTTCGAATATTAAGCGAGAAGACGATTTTAGAGTCAAGGGACCCAAAGCATATTCTACAGCTGGATGGTTGGGGCTTACCGATGAACAAATAATAAATACGATTGAAGAGGTGAAATCTGCGGGTTTAGATTGTTTTAAAATGAAGGTAGGAGGCAGTCTCGAGCAAGATCGTGAACGGTTGGCCTTCATTCGAGGTGCAATAGGAGAGAATTCGTTATTAATGACTGATGCTAATCAAATCTGGGGTGTCGATGAAGCTATAGAGCATATGAAGGCATTAGCTGAATTCCGACCTCATTGGATTGAGGAGCCCACAGCCCGGGATGATGTGTCGGGATTTAAAAAAATTTCGGAGGCACTTCGACCATATGGAATTGGCGTGGCTTGCGGAGAGCAGGTACCGTCTCCGGTTATATTTAAACAATTGCTGAAAACCCATTCGATTCAATTTTGTCAGATTGATGCTACCAGATTGGCGGGGGTCAACGACGTAATAGCTGTAATTCTTATGGCGGCGAAACAATCTGTTCTTGTCTGTCCGCATGGTGGTGGCATTGGACTGTGTAATATGATACAACATTATGCATTGTGGGATCAGATATCCGTTGCCGGACACAGTAATGGCCAAGTTGTTGAATATCTAAACTTTTTACAAGACGATGTTTTTCTAAATCCAGTGAAAATGGCTGATGGTGCGTATTGTACCCCAACAAAACCAGGATGGGGTTTAGAGATGCATGAAGATTTTATTGTAGAACATACTTATCCTTCGGGCTCGGTATGGCAAGGACGNGAGGATTCAGGAAGTATTACATTCCTTGCATGATGAAAAATAGTTTTCTTAACTTGACAGTTTGGTTGATAGTAGGGCAGAGACTTGGAATTCTTTTAATCGAGGGAAACGCTGATAAATGGCAACAGTATTTATAACGGGTGGGGCAACAGGGATTGGTGCGGCCACAGTTCGTAAATTTATTTCTGCTGGTGATCAGGTAGTGGTGTTTGATATTAATACTTCAGCGATGAATGAATTAATGAATGAGCCTGACATCGGTGATGTTTATTTTTTTAAAACAGATGTTAGGTACCGGGATCAAGTCCGTCGATCAATGAGTGAGGCTGTGGAAAAGGTCGGACCGCCTGAGGCGCTTTTTGTCAATGCAGGAATTCAAAAGTTGCAGGGCATATTCGATATGGAAGATGAAGACATAGATTTGATTATAGATGTTAATCTGAAGGGAGCTCTCTACACTGTTTCGGAAGCGGCCGGCTATATGAAGGATGCNGGCAACGGCGGGACCATTGTACTCATGGCTTCGGACCAGGCTCTTGTCGGTAAAGAAGGATCGATAGTTTATGGTGCGACCAAGGGTGGGGTAGCTCAAATGGCCAAAAGTCTTTCTGTGGCACTAAGTCCGTATGATATTCGGGTAAATGCCGTTTGTCCGGCAACAGTACGGACACCTTTGACAGATGGTGTGTTTAAATGGATAGCGGAAAAACACTTTGATGGCAATGTTGATGCTGCGTGGGAAGCCGAGGCTAAATTATTGCCTATCGGTCGCGTAGCAGATCCATCCGAGATTGCCGAAGTAGTCTATTTTTTGAGTACGTCATCATCATCATTTATGACAGGATCGTTAGTTCCTGTCGATGGTGGGTTAACGGCTCAGTAATACTTTTTTAAAGTGCAAAAACTGGAAAAGGCGAATCACAAAATGATAAAATGGGGAATATTAGGTCCGGGGCATATCGCTCGTGTATTTTGTAATGCGTTGCGTTTCTCTTCTACTGGTTCGGCAGAGTCTGTGGCAAGTCGAGACCTCGAAAAGGCTACAGATTTTGCATCTATGTTTGGCATCGAAATAGTTCATGACGGGTACGAAGCGTTACTGGCTGATCAGTCAATTGATGCCGTTTATATAGCAAATATACACCCTGCACACTTAGAATGGGTGACGAATGCAGCTCGTGCCGGAAAACATATTTTAGTAGAAAAACCGATGGGGATGAATCAATCAGAAGTTTCGTCGATGATAGATGCAGCGCGTACAAACGATGTCTTTCTTATGGAAGCTTTTATGTATCGTTGTCATCCGCAGATAGCGAAGATGGCAGAGCTTATCCAGGATGGAGCAATAGGCAGTGTTCGGATGATTCGATCGGCTTTTGGTTATAATTCACCGTATAATCCGGACTCCAGGGCTTACAGCACGGAATTGGGTGGAGGTGGTATTATGGATGTGGGTTGCTATCCAGCGTCAGCCGCGCGGCGCGTAGCCGGTGCCGCAGTAGGACAGGAGTTTTTAAACCCAGTAGACGTTAGAGCAACGGGTGTTATCGGTGAGTCCGGAGTAGATTATTATACAGCAGCAATTTTGAAATTTGAGAATGATATTGTGGCCGAAGTTAGCACGGGAGTGGCGTGTGCTCTGCATAACAATCTGGAAGTCTATGGAACAGACGGGAAATTAATTATAGAAAATCCATGGCTTCCATCCTCTCCATGTCGTACTGCACAGGAGCCTTTACCTTTGGATACTGCGTTTCCCAGTGCCGAAATTGAGTTATATCGTAAAGGTGAAAAAGAGATTGTCGTCGTAGCTGCTGATCGTGACCTATTTACGTATGAAGCGGATACGGTTGCAGAACATATTGGCCAAAGGCAGGCACCTACCATGACATGGGCAGATAGTCTGGGGAATATTCAATTGCTTGATGCGTGGCGAGAACAGATAGGTGTGGTTCATCCGCAGGATAGATAAATGGAGGAATGGCGGTCGCATGGAAGAAACACCCAATATAATTCTAATTATTACAGATCAGCAGCGTTATGATACCATTGCGGAACTTGGTTTCCCGCATATGGAAACTCCTAATCTTGATCGTCTCGTTCGCGAGGGTACCACCTTTGAAAACTGTCATATTACAGCTCCCTCATGTGCACCGGCCCGTGCGAGTTTGTTTACTGGATATTACCCTCATACGACGGGTATATATAAGAATGCTGACCGTTGGACCAAGACCTGGGTTTCACAGCTCGCCGATACGGGTTATCACTGTGTAAATATTGGTAAAATGCATACGTATCCTTTTGAGACGGAAGCCGGTTTTCATGAGAGATACGTGGTGGAAAACAAGGATCGATATTTGGAGGGGCGTTACTATTTTGATGAATGGGACAAGGCGCTGGCGGCCCAAGGGCTCCAGAAACAGCAACGTGAATCCTACCGAAAAAGATCGGATTATGATCAGGCTTTAGGTGCTTTCGATTGGGAATTGCCGGAGGATACTCATTCAGATAATTTTGTCGGCAATATGGCAAAATGGTGGCTCGACACTAAGCCGAAGATGGGAAAACCGCTTTTTATGCAAATAGGATTTCCGGGGCCTCATCCTCCATACGACCCTATCCCGCGTTATGCAGAATCCTATATGGAGAAAAAACTCCCTATTGACGAGGTGACTCAGGAGGACTTGGATAGTCAACCCGAACCTTTTAAGCAAATGCGTGTACATAACGCAGAGGTGGATCACGATTCGGTTGTCCATCAACTTGATCCATTGCCGGAGGACCGGCATCGTC
>NZPK01000016.1 GCA_002693325.1 Gemmatimonadota bacterium
TACCCCTACAAAATTTAATATTAATTATTGAACAATTATGCCTTTCTAATCTATACCGTAAATTGACGTTTCCAATATCTAGCCTTATACCGTAAAAACTTTTAATTTTAATCCCATAATTCTACGCCAAGTAACTTCTTCCCCAAAGTTGTTAGCTCCGCTGTTTTTAAGCGACTCTGCTCCCAATCCCTACTGTCGCCCGGCCATCCATGCATTGCTCTTCTCTCCTGCCAAGCCGATACACGAGCTTTACGCGACTCGTCAGCATCTTCGGGTGCTGGACTCATGGTTATATACTGGGCTAAACGAGGTTTGTCCGAAAGATTATGCCCGTTGCCATGTGCAAGAAGCCTATGCCATATGAGCAAATCCCCAGCTTTACCAGGAATAGCTTTTACTTCCAAATCCGTCAAATCCGGAGCATTAGGATTTCGATCCTCAGGTTGCGTCTTCACCCACTCCTCAAACGTATTATTGAAACCCGGAACACACTGAAAACCTCCCTGATTTTCGTCCGTATCTGTTAAGAACAGCACTCCCTGAACTCCGAATTCAATCGGTCGACGTGAAGTATCAAGATCCCAATGGATCATACCCTTATGTCCCCAGTCAGGTTGATCAGGTCTCGCCGGAGGCTTCATATTTGCTCGATCGAGCGAAACCCAAAGTTTTTCATCATCCCAGATTTCACTAAACGCCTGATAAACTCGAGGATACTGTCGATTGTCCCACAAAGCTTGATGTTGATACATTTCGACCATTCCAGCACCAGAAATTGGTGAAGATCTATCTTCGCGCGTGTAAGGTTTGTATCTGTACCAGGTATTAGAATCATTCGGGTCCATATCCAAGAACCACCAAATAGCCTCTACCGTTCTATCTAATTGTTCTTGCGGAACAGCGTTTGGAATAATTACGTAACCATTTTCTTGCCAAAAGTTCCAATCACTTTTACTTAGAACTGTCATCTAATTCTCTCCTTAACTTAGAACATCATTTCCTAAATCAGACAGACTAGGCAAATTTGCATCTTTGAATGAAAGTTGCGGGGCTTCAATAGGCCACTTGATTCCAATCTCCGAATCATTCCAACTTATCCCAAAGTCAAAATCTGGCGCAAATTCAGAAGATACTTTGTAAACAAAATCTACCTCATCACTTAGAACACAAAATCCATGTGCAAAACCTTCTGGTATATAAAACATCTGGTGCTCCCGGTCGGTTAAATTTAAACCCACCCATTGGCCATAAGTTGGCGATTTAGTTCGTATATCGACTGCTACATCAAATATCGCTCCTCGGAGCACCTTAACCAATTTTGCTTGGGCATTCGGCTCTTTTTGAAAATGCAAGCCCCTCAAAACACCATGAGTTGAATGCGAAAAATTATCCTGCAAAAAATTAACGTCTATACCGTTATCGGCAAACTCCGAGTGCTTGTACGTTTCTAAGAAATATCCTCTATCATCAGAAAACGTTTGCGCCGTAATAAGCATCAAATCAGGAATATCCAAATGCTCAAACTTAAATGGCATATATCACCTCTATGTCTACATTAGCTATCCAGCCCAAATCTGTTTTCCTCCATCCACTCGCAAAACTTGTCCCGTTATATAAGTGTTTTCATTCGAAACTAAAAACCCTACTGCTCTAGCAACTTCGATCGATTGACCATAACGCTTTAATGTGTCGTCAGTTTTTCGCATTGATTCGTCCACAACTCGGCTAGCCAGGAAACGTGGTGTTTCAATATCTCCAGGAGCAATCACATTTGCGGTTACATTAAATGGGCGCAGCATATCTGCTAAACATCTTGTATATTCATGTACGGCAGCTTTGGCCGTAGCATAAATTGCCGAATTCGAACCGCCTTGTAGACCGGCAACGCTACCAATACTTACAATATGTCCGGATCTTCGTTCCATCATACCTGGTGCCACAACTCGACTACAAAGTATACATGTCATAAGATTTCGATCAATTACACTTCGAATATCCCTAATATCGATATTCACCGGATCGTTATTTGCCGGCTTACCGGCCATAGGTCCACTAGTTCCGGATGTTCCTATATCGCCACCCGCACAATTCACTAATATATCTAAAGAGCCTAACTTCTCTTGAATTTGGCTATGAATTTTACCAACGGTTGCTTCCTCGGTTAAATCTCCACACGTAGGAAAAACAATTTTNTCGGTAGTATTTGCTATTTCTTTTGCAACAGATTCTAAGGACGATCCTTCACCAAAAGCCTGGGTCGAAAAGGGTGTCGTACCATGAATGGCTACATCAGCACCTTGGCTGGCAAGAAACGAAGCAATAACTCGGCCTATACCTCTGGAGGAACCCGTAACCCATGCTACCTTACCATTTAACTCCAACGGTTCCAAAGCCATCCATATCTCCTTATACTAAATAGTGAGCTATCTCTACAAAACTTACAAATAAGCTACGGAATCTAAAGCATAGAGACCACGCAATTCATACTAACTATGAAATCCAAACAAATTGGTAAAAAAAAACGGAGACCTGCCCATGCCCTCATTTGATATCGTCAACGAAATAGATATTCAAGAAGTAGATAACGCCGTAAATAATACACAACGAGAAGTAGCCACCCGATACGATTTTCGAGGTTCTAACTCTCAAATCAACTTTGACCGAAAGGAAAAAAACATATCCCTTTTCACTGCTGACGAAATGAAATTGGAAGCACTTAAAGAGATGCTTATTGGTCATATTATTAAACGAGGAATTGACCCTAAATGTCTCGAATTTGGTGAAGCCGAAGGAACATCTAAAGGACAAAGCCGCTGCGATGTAAACCTACAAGAAGGTATTGCTCGCGAGATTGCACAAAAAATTGTGAAGTTAATAAAGGGGGCCAAACTCAAGGTACAACCTGCAATACAGGACGATCAAGTTAGAGTTACCGGAAAAAAAATAGATGACCTCCAAGAAATCATCAGCTTTTTAAAAGACGAAAAAATTGACATTCCCCTCCAGTTTACTAACATGAAAAAATAGTCGAATGGCCCTGAAAGAATAAGGCTATCTTATACAATCAAAAACAGGATCTAAAATGTCTACATTTGAATTACTTGAACGATTAACCACGACCCCTGGAATTCCAGGTAGAGAGCACCGAATTCGGTCACTCGTACTTGAAGAGATAGACGGGATTTTCGATGAAATAACTATTGACCCTCTCGGCTCTATTGTTGCAAAAAAAAATCCTGTTACGAGGAAAAACCAACCGCGGAAAAAACCAACAAAAGTAATGCTAGCCGCTCACATGGATCAAATCGGTTTCATGGTATCTCACATCGATGATAGAGGTTTTCTCTACCTAAATCCTGTCGGTGGCTTTGATCCAAGAAACTTGTTTTCTCGGATAGTCACTGTCTGCCCAAATCCCAACGATTCAAATAAGGATCTTATCGGTGTTTTGAACCCAAGCGGTAAACCTATCCATCTCGCCTCACCCGAAGAACGGAAAAAAGTCCCTACAGTTCGAGAGTTTATAGTTGATTTAGGTTTGGAGAAAAAAATAGTCGACAAAAAAATAACGATTGGTGACATGGTCGTACTGAATTCGGGAGTACATTATATTGGAGATCTCATTGTTTCACAAGCTATGGATAATCGTGTAGCCTGTTGGATCGGAATAGAAGCTTGCAAGAAACTAAAATACCATTCATGTGAAATCTACTGCGTCTTTACCGTGCAAGAAGAAGTGGGCCTGCGAGGAGCAACCGCTTCTTCTCAAAATATTAGACCAGACATTGGCATTGGCATTGACACGACCCTCGCTGTTGATACTCCTGGAGTGGCGCCTCAAGAAGCCTGCTCTAGGTTAGGCGACGGTGCCGCCATAACTGTCATGGATAGTTCAGCCATAGGTGATTACGACCTAATAGAGACATTTGACAGATTGAGTAAAAAGCACAAAATAAAAACTCAAAGATCTATTTTAGCTGCAGGTGGAACTGACACGGGTGGTTTGCAAAGATCCGGTGGCGGATGTAGTGCTATGACTCTATCGTGTCCAACGCGTTATATTCATACTGTGACTGAAACTATTCACACTGGAGATATATCAGCCTGTAGAGATTTACTGAGCCATTTTCTCACGTCTTTAAGATAATAAACACGTAAACCCCATTACGATATTTCAAACCTAATACGCAAAAGAAAGTCTAATGATTAAATAAGAATGATTACATTATCAAATTTAGGAAAACGATTTGCTGACCGGACACTATTCTCTGAGGTTTCATTCCAACTAAATTCCGGAGAACGATACGGACTCGTTGGAGCTAACGGTTCAGGGAAGACAACATTACTAAACATTTTAACAGGTGACCACGAAGCCAGTGAGGGTAGCCTATCTATCCCCCAACGACTGAAGCTGGGAGTATTACGCCAAGATCAATTTCTATTTGAAGATCAAAAGATTCTGAGCGTTGCGTTAATGGGTAATACCGTACTATGGGACATAATGGTCAAGCGCAACAAACTTCTGGAGAATGCAGAGACTANCTTTGACTCTGATCAATTTTCAGAATTAGAGGACGAATTCCAGCGTCTTAATGGATACTCTGCAGAAGCACGCGCATCTGCGATATTGGAGGGTCTTGGACTGCCTAGTGAAGTACATCACAATCCTCTTTCCACTTTGTCAGGTGGATTCAAACTAAGGGTTTTATTGGCTCAAGTATTAGCATCTACCCCTGATGTCCTTTTATTAGATGAACCAACAAATCACTTAGATATCCTTTCCATACGATGGCTAGAGACGTTCTTAAAGGATTTCGAAGGCCCTGCCGTTATTATCTCCCATGACCATCGTTTTTTAGANAATGTTAGCACATATATACTCGATGTCGACTACCAAACCGTTACTATGTATAAGGGCCACTATAGCGCATTTATGTCTGCAAAACGCTTAGAGAGAGATCGCCGAGAAAAAGAAATTTCTAATCGCGAAAAAGAAATCTCCCATCACCAACAATTTGTAGACCGATTTAAAGCCAAAGCATCAAAAGCACGTCAGGCCGGTAGTAAACAACGTATGATCGAAAAAATGGCAGAAGATATTGTGGAACTTCCGAAAACTTCGCGAAGATACCCCATTTTTCGTTTTGAAAAGCGCCGTGACAGTGGAAGAGACGTTTTAAAAATGACTGGGATCAAAAAAGCCTATGACAACAATGAGGTGTTACATGGCGTCGATTTACTTGTTCAACGAGGAGACCGTTTAGCAATCATGGGTCCCAATGGGATAGGTAAGTCAACTTTATTAAAAATCGCTGTNGGGAATATTTCGGCCGACGAAGGCGATGTCGAATGGGGCTATGAAACTCATCCAGGATATTTTGCTCAAGACCAAGAAGAAGATTTCCATCCCCAAAATGCCACCGCCGAACAGTGGATTCGACAACATTTCCCAGATCAATCTATAGGGGCAGTTCGTAAGCGTTTAGGAATGGTTCTTTTCTCAGGTGACGATGTTGAAAAACCTCTCTCTGCTTTGTCAGGGGGAGAAGCTGCTCGATTAGTCTTCGCTCGACTCGCTCTTTTTGCACCTAACGTCCTTGTGTTAGATGAACCAACTAATCACCTTGATCTCGAATCCATAGANAGTCTAGTTACTGGACTAAAACAGTACGAAGGTACTCTTATTTTTGTCTCTCATGATAGATGGTTTGTAAGTCAACTAGCTACACGGGTAGTAGAAGTTAGGCCTAACGAAATCATTGATTATCAAGGGTCATACGAAGAGTACGTTCACTATTGCGGAGATGATCATCTGGATGCAGACAGGGTCGTTTTAAAAGCTCGTCGCGAAAAAAAAACTGGGGAAAAAGGTAAAAATCGTGAATAAGCCCCTAGTCTTCGTACCNGAACCAATTGCTGAAGAAGGAATTAAAAGATTGGAGACATTCTGNTCCGTGTCTGCCCCNTGGCGCGATAATAAACCACCAGGTGAAATCCCAATCGAAGCCGAGGCCATTATGGTACGTATTTTCCCCTTAGATCATAAACGTATAACCGAAGCTACGAATCTCCGCGTAATTGCAAAACATGGCGTCGGCTTCGACAACATCGATGTGCATCATGCATATACTAAGGGAATTCCGGTTGTTTGGACTCCTAATGCAAATGCAGAGTCCGTTTCTCAACATGCCATCGCACTCATGTTAGGCTTAACGAATAAGCTCATCCAATCTGATAAAGGTATCAGAAATGGCCATTTCGAACACCGTATGTCGTGGAGCAGTATGGAATTAAAAGGTCGAACATTGGGGATTTTAGGACTCGGGAGAATCGGGAGATTAACTGCTAAAAAAGCAATTAATGGGTTCGCGATGGATGTTCTAGCTTACGATCCATATATTGACCAAGCAATCTCAATAAATTCCGTCAAGCTGCTTCCTAGACTGGAGACATTGTTAGAGCAATGTGACTTTTTATCTCTGCACATTCCACTCACGGCCGAAACACATAATATTATCAATTCCGAACGAATATCAATTATGAAACCAGGATGTCACCTAATAAATACTTCCCGCGGTGAGACGGTAGATTTAAATGCAGTCTCTCAATCCCTCAACTCTGGTCACTTAGCAGGGGCGGCTATTGACGTTTTCCCTCAAGAGCCCCCCAACTTGTATCAACCAATTTTTAAAGCGCATAATACATTACTCACACCTCACATAGCCGGTCTCTCAGACCGAGCTATCGTTCAAGTAGCTACCGAGGCAGCCGATGGAATAATTGACGTCTTGCAAGGCAAAAAGCCTCAAAATGAAGTACCTATCATTTAAATGAAATCTAGTCATTTTGTTTTATATCTAACGAAACAGATAGATGTTACATAGATTNGATCATAGCGAATTCTACACGGTAGAAATACCGAGCGTTTCGTACGGAGGGATCTGTCCGAAGAGTAAACGCTATTTATATCTACTCCCCGATAAAAAAAGTGTACACGCCGCGAAATCACTCATGAAATATTTGATTACCCAAAGAGGCCTTCATCAGACCTTTAGGGTAGATTGGTTGTACGAACCAGCAAACGGAAAAATGTTTGGAGTGCTAGTTTGCAGAACCACAAAAAACGAAATCGGTTTTTTGCGAGCATTCTCAGGAGATTGGGAAAAACGACAATGCCCCGAAGGCTGGGTCCCCTCAAGTGGTTTTAAAAAAGAATATGCCGCTGAGCAAAAAATTACCGAAAAACAAATCGAGGAACTAAGTTTACAAATCAAGGAACTAAAATCTCTGCCTGAAAGCGTATCATTACTAAAAGAAATAAACAAAAAGAGATTGACACGTGGCAATCTCTCGCGAGAACTTACAAATAAAATCCACGATGCTTATCGATTTGAAAATACTCTGGGAGAAGTCCTCCCTCTGCGTAAAATTTTTGGAGAAGCCTCCCTACCCCCAACTGGAATGGGTGATTGTTGTGCACCGAAACTACTCCAATATGCAATTCGACATAATTTAGAGCCGCTCAGCATGATTGAATTCTGGTGGGGTGCTTCGTCAAAAGTAAACCCAAGAATACAAGGACATTTTTATAGCGCCTGTGAACCAAAATGTTATCCTATGTTGGGTTTTTTACTCCGAGGTATCAAAGCAGCGAAGAGTCGACCATGAAACCCTTTGAACTACCAAATTTAAGAAATAAACCAATATCAATTCTCTCGGTTGAAAAAGAGTTTGTTATAGTGGACAAACCCGCCAATTTTCTATCAGTTCCTGGACGTGGCCCAGATATGGATGACTGCGTCATAAAACGTATAGCACAGCTTTTCCCACATTCAAATGGTCCAATGTCAGTTCACAGGTTAGACGTGGAAACATCGGGCTTGATGGTAGTAGCTTTAAGCAGAAGCGCCCACAGAAATCTTTCCATGCAATTTGAAAAACGTAATGTTGAAAAAAAATATGAGGCTTTATTAGAAGGTTGTATCCAAAAAAACCGAGGCCATGTTGAATTGGCATTTAGTTTAGATTGGCCAAATAGACCAAAACGAAAATATGATCCAGAAAAAGGTAAATTGGGTATAACAGAGTGGGAAGTCATAGAAAGAGACAACAATTCTACACGAGTAGTTTTCACTCCAATCACTGGTCGTACACATCAATTGCGTGTACACTCTGCACACGAATTAGGAATCGGTCATCCAATAATCGGCGACAGCTTATACGGGAATCCGCAATTAGCCGACCGCCTTATGCTACACAGTAATTACCTGTCTTTCGACCATCCTAACACTGGAAATAGACTACAATTCAATATCCCGACTCCTTTCTAATTAAATGGGTATTTCTTCACAAATAATTTGTGAATCTCTTTATCGTTAAAAACATCGTCACTTACAAAATTGAACGCCGATGATTCATAACCTGTTGAAACACACAAAATATTTACTAAACAATCTTCAAAATCAATTTGATACTCAATACGCCAAGTCCGGTAAGAAATCACATAACTATTTTCTTTTATATGTTTTATGCGTTTCCTTACTCCATTATCTGGCTCGGTCCGTAACTGAATCAGTAAAAAATTCTTCAAATCCCATCCCGCATTCTCCTTAACCCATTCCATCTGTCTAGCGGCTAAACAATCAATACTCAATTTGTATTCTATTTCCTCTCGCCGGTCTACCCATCCAGCACTCGCGTTAGGAAAAGAATCAGCGTATGGTATGTATGGCTTTATATCTAGAACGGGTGTGCCATCTAATAGATCATGCTTTTCAATTCGCAATGTTATTTTGGTAATTTCAGCGAGGCGGACGCAACTCATTCCAATTCGGTTCGGACGGTGAGGAGACCTTGTTGCAAAAACTCCTAATTTTCCAACATCATCAGAAGGAGGCCGAACCAACGGATGCCAAGTTTGATTCAAATGAAATTCATATATCACCCAGATATATTCAAATTCAGACAAGCCATTTAACGCTTCCGTAAAAGACTTATCATCTTTGAGTACTATCAACGCTTCATTAGCCGGCGCTATACTTCCTTGACGCGGCGCTTCGTACCGAAAACGCTGTTGGCACTTGACTACACCTATATGTTCAATTTGCATCAGCTATTTTTGAGCTAAAATTGTTTTTCTTACTTGAATTGTATTCTTTATTTTTCAATGTATGACCCGCCGTAATTATAATAGTGAAGTAAAAGTTCGCAACTTTACATACCGACGGACCACCATTTATAGTAAACTAACTTCACGATAAAATAATTAGAATAGGATCCATATGGATAAGAATAAAGTTCGCATTGCGCTGGTAGGTTGTGGTCGAATAGCTCAGGCTCACTGGCGAGGAATCCAAAGCGACGCCCCGAGTGTCGAGGTTACCGCTGTTGTAGATACAGAATTGGACCAAGCGCAAAAGATGGCTGAACTCACTTTTTCAGAATCGTATTCTACTATAGAGGAAGCTTTAGCAAAGGGAACTTTCGACGCCGTTGATATTATGTTACCGCATGATCAACACGAAGATGCTGCAATTACCTGCTTTGCGGCTGGAAAGCACGTAGTCCTGGAAAAACCCATGGCACCAACATTGGATGCATGCAAGCGAATTCTCGCAGCAGCGGAAAGTTCCAATAAAGTGTTTATGGTGGCGGAACAATCGCAATATTGGCCAGAGATCCAAATTGTCCAACAAATAGTAAAGAAAGGTAAACTTGGCCAAATAATTACCGCCAGAGCATATTTTGGTGGTCCTGCCGAATCGACGCCCATACACAAACCCTGGCGCTATGAATTGGCTAAAGCAGGAGGAGGAATCGTAATTGATGGCGGGGCCCATTGGATTCGTCCATTACGCATGTGGCTAGGTGAAATAAAAGAAGTTGTAGCAGTAACCGATCGACTAATACCCGAAATGGAGGGCGAAACGTTTGCTCGCGCATTGCTAAAATTTGAGACGGGAACCATCGCTCTTTTTGATGCACAACATGGAGGAGAATTTTTAGGGCCGGGAGAAGAGTTTAGAATAACTGGCACAAAAGGGGAGATCGTCATAGAAAAAGGTTCAAAGGGGCGACTCATATATTATGACGCAACTTGTCCGGAAGGAAAAATATTGTATCGAGAAAAAGAATTGGGTAGGGCTGCGAGTTTTGGCTATGAACTACAAGACTTTGCCGAGGCAGTCTTAAAGGGAAAAACATTAGAAGCCAATGCCGAATATTCTTTGGGAGAGCTTCGAGCAGCTTTAGCGATTTATAAATCCGCTGAGACGAAACAATGGGAACCTTTGGGTCAATAAAAATAATTTTTAATAATATCAACATACTTAAAGGCCAAAATTCTATTGTTCTATAAATGATTCTACATCAATAGCTTCACCTCCACGTTTTGCTGAATGCCATGCAGCCAAGACCGGCCCCAACGAATGAAGACCGTCGCTGTAGTCACTGAGTAGACCTTGCGTATCTCTGTTGCGGACAGCTTCGATAAAAACCCGGTCTTGTTCCTCCCATTGGTCAAAAGGTTTCGCTTCGTATAGAAGATCTCCATCAACTAACAAACTCTCGTAACCATGTATGGATAAAACGCCCTCTTCGCAAAAAAATTTGAACCACGGTTCACCCGCGGGCATTCCCTGCGAACCAACCTCACCGGCCGTCTTAACAAAAAGCAATGACGCTGTTGCTCCAGAGGAAAAACAATAATGTATTGAAGAAGATAACGGCAGTGTATATTCCGGAGGATGATGATAAAAAGCCTGGGCTGTCTTAATATTCATAGTGGTTAAGTAACGCATATAGTCCGTAGCGTGAATACCCCAATCCAAAGCCGAACCTCCCGATTTATCAATTTCATCCCACCAACTTGCCGGCTCAAATGGAGGAAGGCCTGAAATACTTTGAAAACGAGCATGCACAATTTTCTTCCCTTTCAGCCATTCGCGAGCTTCTTGAAAAAGTGGCCTATAGCGTTCCCGCACACCAACAGTCGATAAAACGTCAGAGTCTAGTATTGCCGTTTCTATTTTCTTTCCTAAAGCCATCTCCATCACCTGTGGCTTCTCGCTAAATATATGAATGCCCTTCTGCGCAGCCTTAATTTCGATGTCCGTCCTTACAAATGCGGGAACAATCGAGTATAAAACGTCTATTTTCTCATCTTTCAACATCTGGTGTGCGTCCTCATAAATCTTTGCACTAGGACATTGATCCTTAGCCGTTTTTAAGGATTCAACATTTGTATCGCTCAAACCAACAATCTGTGCACCAGTTTTAAGCACATTTGGAATACGCGTTTTTTGTGCAAAATTCCCACAACCATAAAATGCTACCTTTATATTATCCGTCATATATTACCCTTCGAATCAATTCTACAATGGTGACGCATCAAATAAAAAATTCTCACCTCGATTTTCTTGAATCCATGATTTTAATGGTACGTCATTGTCTGTTGGTTGCCACCACCCCTTGATATCACATCCATCACCCAATAATTGTCTCCTGATTGGGTTACATTTTTCCAGTAACTCAGTGGGCATAACATTATAATCTAAGCCCCTCAACCAACGATAACTGTATCCGATAAATATCACTTTTCTAGTAACATCTGAGGTGTTCTTACCACGACAGTGCCACATTCTTCTATCAAACAATACAGCTGTTCCCGGTTTCACTTGAACTTGTAATGATCTTTCCAGGATTTCTGGAGGTGGACACTTATCCAGCTTATGACTTCCCGGTACAAAATGCATTACTCCGCGGTCATCTCCCCGGGTATCGCTCAACCAATAACTTACTTTAAATGACAGACGGGGGGCAGGGCGTTCAAGTTCACGAACAGGTCGTCCGCCGTCCTGATGCCACCCAGAATATGAAGCGCTATTGGCGGACGTCACCAATTTTTCTGGTGGTGAAACTACCAGATGCGAAATATAATGTTGGACATTCCATCCGAGGATATCCCAAACCAGTGGAAAAACCTTTTCAGTATCTAATAGTTCAAGAAAAATATCATCCTCGATCATTACACGAAATTTTTGCATAACATCGTCAATAGTAAGACCTAAAGCCTTTCGCTCGATTTGATCTAACCGATCCACTACGGATACCAACCGCTCCACCATAGGCAAATCCAAGGCATCGTCTATAATTAGGTATCCGTTCTCATTAAAAAAATCAAGCTGTTCTCTTTTTGCACAGTATTTTAGCCAATTCATGTACACCTAATTTTCGGTGAGTTTATCTCTTTCGGAGACAATCTGTAAAAGAATTCCTTCCGGATCTTCCATAAAAACTGAGGACGGTGCGTCCAGTAATTTTTGAAAACCCTCAACTCTACGCGCGCCGTATTTCTCCATATTTAAAATTACCGAGCAAACGTCTTCTACGGCTATAGAAATGTGATGCAAACCACATTCTAATTCAGTTATTTCAGAAGGATAAATATGCAAAAAAGGGCCAGCTAACCCACTTAAAAGAATAGATCCTTTCGATATATTAGGAGTGATAACCTCCGAGTAGGAAAATTGATCTTTGTAAAACTCCGCAGTGAGAGTTGGGTTCTCGCTTACCAATCCAATTTTATAAATAGTATTATGCATTAAGCGACTACTTTTTTTGACTCTCACATCCGAGTCTTGTTTTTTTAGAGTATATCAACAACAAGGCTATCGAACTTTTTTTCATCCCATTCAGCCCCCCACCCTGGCTTATCCTCTGGCACAATACATCCATCTATGATAAGCGGAGCATTCATCATCCCCCACTCTTGTCCGAACGAGCGTAAACCATCGAATGTTCCTCGAAAAAATTCGAAATAATCTGTGTTGTCAATACAACAGCCAAGGTTTGCATGAACATGTCAAAATAAACCGCCTTCGCCATTCAACTCAATATTTGTATTATGCAATTCAGCCAAATGAGCAAGTTTCAAAACTTGGGTAGCCCCATGTCGAGCATTTCCCCGAAGCCTATCTGTAGCACCTTGAATCAGCCATTGAGACGTGAGGCCCATATCATGCATAAGCATTTCCGTTCCCATTACCGGAATGGTTAATTCTGAGCATAATTTTTTATACGAATTCATTTTTTGCTCATGCATCGGCTCCTCTAGCCAAACAAAATCTAATTCTTCGATGATGCGTCCAACTTCGATCGCCTCGCGCAAATCATAAGAACACACCGGATCTGTAATGAGCGCATACTCAGATCCTACCTCTGATCTCACTTCTTGATATATTGGAATATCAGCCTTACCACCCTTGTATGAATGAAATTTATAAGCATTTATGCCACATTCACGACCTAATTCAATGTGCTTTAAGTATCCCCTTGTATCCATATCTCCACCCGTTAAATACACAGGCAACTTATTACGAACGCGACCGATTAATGAATACACTGGTAAATCAGCAACTTTTCCTAAGATATCCCAAAGACAGTTATCAACGTCACCAAACCACCCTGGAGGTTGGTAGACCCAGCGTGTCCCCTTATAAAATAACTGAAACAATGCCTCCCGATCCCATGGACAACGATTAACAAGATGGTGCCGGACAATATCAACCTGATCACCTGTCATAGTCGTCGTGCATCGACCCCTTATCCCCTCATCAGTATACACCTCTATGAACTTTTATATTGATGGTGACTTACCTACAGCATGCCGTTGGCGGTGGGTATACTGTATTCTATGTAGACCAGAAACCGGTATGAGTTCATGTCCAGTTGAAGCTTCAATTCTCTCATTTTCTAAAACTTTTAGTTTAACGTCTATAACCCTCATAAGACCAACCTCCATTCGAATAACAAATGTAATAGGCTTGTTGGGAACATGTGTCAAGGTTACTTTTTACGCTCGTAACCTCATATTATTGCACTTCTAAATAAAAAACATAATTATGCGAATAACAGATATCCAAACTTTTGACCTAAATTGCGATATTGAACCCTCTTTTGGATGGTCGCAAGGTTGGATTAGCAAACGTAATACAACAATCGTCAAAATCTCAACTGACTCTGGCTTAGTAGGATGGGGTGAAGGAGCCGCTTCCCCTATTATTCGCGACTGGATTGGTCCTCTACTCATTGGTAGAGACCCCATGCAAAGAACTCTACTATGGGAACTCATGTTCTCGTCACTATATAACGGCAACAATTTTGTTGGTATTGCAGGTAGTGCAGTGAGCGCCATCGATATAGCACTTTGGGACATTGCAGGTAAGGAAAGCAATTTACCGATCCACACTCTTTTGGGCGGAAAAATTCGAGATCGGATTCCCGTTTATGCAACAGGACTTTACTACACTGAGAACGAAATGCCTAAGCGACTTCTTACAGAGGCCAAGGAATATGTCGATCAGGGTTTCAAAGGCATGAAAACTAAAGTAGGTGGCTTAGATATAGATAAGGACGTTGAACGTGTAAAAGCTATAAGAGAAGCGATCGGTCCAAACATCCGTCTAATGATTGATGCGAACGAGGGCTACAATGCCGCTAGTGCGATACAAATAGGAGAAAAACTATCAGATCTTGATATTTCCTGGTTCGAGGAACCTGTAAATGCCAAAGATATTGACGCATACATACAAGTAAAAAACGCTCTATCAATACCAATTGCAGGTGGAGAAAACCTACGTTCGCGATTTGAATTCAGAGACTACATTTCTCGCCGCGCATATGACATAGTCCAACCAGACGTCATGCATTGTGGGGGCATCACCGAAATGGTGCGAATTGCCGCAATTGCCAACGCGCATGGAATCCAAGTTAATCCACATGTTTGGGGCTCGCCAATCATGATTGCCGCTTCATTGCATGTAACTTCAACAATCCCTCCCTGCCCAACATCAAGAGTGAATCTACCTTATGTTAACGAGCCCGTAATGGAATTTGATCGAACTCCTAGCGATATTCGCGAAAAATTATGTAACAAACCTTTTAATCAGGAGGGAAGTTCAATAGCTGTCCCTAACGGACCCGGACTAGGTATTGAAGTAAATGAGAAAGCCATTATAGGTATGTCGGAACTATAACTATATTGCCAACTGCTCACAGGTAGCTATGTAGAGAAAACAACCTTTTTACCAAGAAAACTTCCAATTATATCAAACAAAATCAAAACGAACTTAAATTAGCATCTTTAGGAGCCAATAAAAAATGACGGTAAAGATTGCAATAATTGGTGCAGGCAGTATCGGTTTTACTCGTCGCTTGATGCGAGATATTCTTTCTGTGCCAGAGCTTGTTGATAGTGAATTTTCATTTCATGATATCAACAGAGAAAACTTAGAAATGATCGCTCAACTGGCTCTTCGAGATATCCATGCAAATAACCTTCCCGCTATTCTTTCAACAACGACAAATCGTCTCCGCGCTTTGGAAGGAGCTGATTACGTTATCAATACGACGCGTATTGGCGGCTTAGATGCATTTTCTTCAGATATAGACATCCCACTAAAATACGGAATAGACCAATGCGTCGGCGACACTCTTTGTGCCGGTGGAATCATGTATGGACAAAGAAATATACCTCAGATTCTTTCTTTTTGTGACGACATACATGCCGTAGCATCTTCTGACGTACTTTTCATGAATTATGCTAATCCCATGGCAATGAATACATGGGCTGCACTCGAATACGGCCAGGTAAATACCGTCGGACTTTGTCACGGAGTACAAGGCGGACATGCACAACTTTGTGAAGTCATAGAGTTACTTATCAACAAAGGAATCAAACCTGAGTCAAAGCGCTACAAGAAAGTGTATAAAAAGGATGTTGATATCACAGCATCCGGCATTAATCATCAAACTTGGTATAGCCGCGTTCAATATGATGGGAAAGATTGGACAGATAGACTCTTAGAAGGATTTGAATTGCACCCCACTTTTAATCAAACAGAAAAAGTCCGTATAGACATGCTTCGAAGATTTGGTTTATACAGTACGGAATCAAACGGACACTTATCGGAATATGTACCATGGTATAGAAAACGAGTAAAGGAAATACGGCGATGGATTTCCTTAGATACATGGATACATGGAGAAACCGGTGGGTATCTTAGAGTTTGCACGGAAGGACGAAACTGGTTTAAAACCGATTTCCCAAACTGGATGAAAACTGAACCACCTAAATTTACTCCTGAAACCCGCTCAGAAGAGCACGGATCCTGGATCATCGAAGCATTGGAAACAGGTAGGAACTATATAGGACACTTCAACGTACGAAATGATGGAGTCATACCTAATTTACCGAACGAAGCGATAGTAGAGGTACCTGGCTACGTAGACAAAAACGGTATTAATATACCACAGTTAGAAGCCTTACCTAGAGGTTGTGCTGCTGTATGTAATCAGTCCATATCGGTACAAGGTTTAGCAACAGAAGCTGCCGTTCACGGTGACATCGAATTGTTGCGCCAAGCTTTTATGATGGATCCCCTCGTTGGTGCAGTTTGCAATCCACCAGAAATATGGGAGATGGTGGACGAAATGTTAATAGCGCAAGCTAAATGGTTACCCCAATACAAAGCAGAAATCAGACGTGCAAGAAAACACTTTCCAAAACAAAAACGTTTGGGCTTAAAAAGCACCCGTGGAGCGGCTCGTCTGAAAACCAAAAGTATTACTCAATTACGTAATTCAGCAAAACTTAAAAGGGAAAAACATTGAACCTCTCTTCACGCTTTACAATATTTCCGACGACCTCAATGTTGTTTCGCCCAAAACTATCTTGCTCAACATTTCCTTCGGAAAAATGAAGCGTCGTGAAATAATCTCCATTTGCAATTTATCCTTACAGTAATCTTTAGTGATTCAAAACATCAAAATATGAACGGGAAAGAACTTCAAGCCAATATCTGGAAATTATACTTGATTCAGGCATGCCGTTGGTTTCTACTCCTTATGCCAGTCTTAAATCTTTTTTACCAAGAAAACGGCCTTTCTCTAGACGACGTTTTTATCGTGCAAGCCTTTTATTCGATTTGCATAATTATTTCAGAAGTTCCTTCAGGATATTTTGCCGATACATTAGGTCGAAAAACTTCAATGCTTATCGGTGCTATATTGGGAAGTATTGGTTTTATTATCTATGCAAATGCTTACTCCTTGGAACAATTCCTATTTGCCCAATTCTTTATTGCATTAGGAACCAGTTTTATCTCTGGCTCAGATGCGGCACTACTTTACGACACGCTACTGCATCTAAATTCCCAAGAACACTACAAAAAAATGGCTGGAAAAATGACGTCCGTTAGTAGTTTTTCCGAGGGATTTGCTGGACTAGTAGGTGGATCTTTAGCCCTTATTTCGCTGCGAACTCCTTTATACTGTCAAGCAACACTCATGGTAATTGTCATCCCTATCGTACTATCATTACGAGAACCGCCAAGGTGCCAAGGTAATGAAACTAAGAGCAAATGGCATGCTATTATTCATATCATTCAATACGCATTGAATGAAAATAAAGAAGTAAAATGGTTGATTATATACGCGTCATTAGTTGGCACATCTACACTAACTATCGTCTGGCTGGTTCAACCATATTTATTAACAATAAACTGGCCATTAGCTTTATATGGGCCAACATGGGCGACTCTCCAATTTTCTATAGCACTATTCGCACTACTCGCCCATAAGATTGAAGCCTGGCTAGGTCGCAAACTTTCTTTGCTATCGCTAATAGCCATTTCGTCAATGGCTTACTTTTTTATCGGACTATTTAACAATCCATGGGCAGGTTTATTTTTCTTTGCCATTTACTTTGTTCGAGGTGTTAACGGTCCAGTCCTTAACGATTATATAAATCGGTGCGTAGCTTCAGACATCCGCGCTACTGTATTATCAGTAAAAAATCTTGTAGGTCGTATAATGTTCACAATTGTTGGACCATTAGTGGGGATAGTCAGCGAACATTATAGTTTGTCTACTGCATTTCTGTTTTGCAGTTCCATCTTTGCTTTCTTTGGCTTACTCTCTATTTATTTTCTCTATCGAAACCAATTATTAACAGACATTGATTGAGTTAAGCAAAAGTCTTACCATCTACCACAAATCTTTATACATCATAACTACCCATTGGATAAAACGTGAACAGATCCGACATTGCCGTTATCGGCGGAGGCATTAGTGGATTAGGCGTGGCACATTTCGGTGCTAAAGCTGGATGTACAGTACAAATATTCGAACAAAACAAACAATTAGGCGGTGCGCTTCAAACAAAAAATAAAGACGATTTCTGGTTCGAATTGGGGGGCCATACATGCTACAATTCATATGAAACATTGATAGAAATACTTAATGATTTAGATCTCTTTAGGTTTGTGCAATTACGCAAACAAGAGCCCTTCAAAATATGGTGTGACGGTGAATTCCGTTCAATTTTTTCGCAATTAAATAAATTAGAGTTACTTTATTCTCTTCCACGTTCATTCTGGACGAAGAAGAAAGACCAGACCGTCGGTTCTTTTTATGGAAACATTGTTGGAAAGAACAATTTCACGCACACGCTTTCAAATATTTTTAGTGCAGTATCATCCCAGTCGGCAGACGAGTTCCCCGCAGATTTACTTTTTAAAAAACGACCTCGCGATAAAAAACTGCCTCGAAGCTTTACTCTTTCGGATGGTTTACAATCTATTGCCGCACTGATCGTTTCGCATTCGAAAATCGAGTATAAAACAACTTGCGAAGTAAAAAATATCAAGCACAAAACTGAAGGTTACACAATAGAAACAAATCTTGGAGAAACATATTCCAGTAAATATTTAGCGATGGCGACTCCTCCGCCAGTAGCTGCAGAACTATTGAGAGGCATCTCACCTAACCTTACGAGCCATTTAAAGGAACTACGCTGTGTCAACGTGGAGTCAATAGGAGTCGCAATTGACGCTAAAGATTTAAAAATAAAGCGACTATCCGGTGCGATAGCACGTGATGAAGCGTTCTATTCTATGGTTTCGCGTGATGTCGTTCCTCACAAACAACTACGAGGATTCACATTTCATTTTGCTACTAACCTACTCAATTATGATGAAAAAATTGATAGAATTGCAGATATCTTAGGTATTCAGCAACATTCAATAAAGTATATCAAAGAAGCGACAAACACATTACCGTCATTTAGATTAGGACATGACAAATGGTTGGCCCGAACCAATCAACTCTTGAATGAAATAGATCTAATACTAACAGGTAATTATTTTTCCGGTATGTCAATTGAAGACTGCCTGAGTAGATCAAAACAGCAGTTTTTCCGTCTTTTCAGATAACAGAAATTAAACGAGATTATTAAAAATGGGAATGAAACCTTATCTTCCAGCTATACCGTTAGACGACGACTATCTAAAAGTCACTGCTATAGAAACCGTTCACCCTAAAGCATTTTTTCCTGGACTACTACTCCTTCGTATCCATACTGAAGATGGGATAATAGGTCATGGTGAAACCTATTATTGTGCTGAGGCAGTTCAATCTATGATTCATGACTGGATGGGAAGGCGCATTCTTGGGAATGATGCTTTGGCAATTGAAGCCCACTGGCGATTTTTATACGAGCGCGCAGCAAACATAGGAGTACGAGGTACAGAACTGAGGGCTATATCTGCTATAGATCTGGCACTGTGGGATATACTTGGACAAGTCTGTAATAAACCCATCCATAGATTAATGGGGGGGCCCGTACGAGACCGAATACTCGTTTACAACAGCTGTGGCAACCCAAAGTATGGACCAAATTATGAAGGAAAATTAGGATGGCCCGGTATGGGTACTGTTGGAGATCCCGGACCTTTAGGAGATTCATGGAAACTTTTCAATGAACCTGTCACACTTGCTCAGGAATTAGTAGATCTTGGATATAGCGGCCTCAAAGTTTGGCCATTTGATAACACCGCCATTCAATACGGACCTTCGCGTATACCGCATTCCGAATTGGAAAAAGCCGTCCAACCTCTGCTAGATATCCGTGATAAAGTAGGCATGGATTTAGATATTTTTGTAGATGGTCACGCTCATTTTCAATTACCACCCGCGTTACGAATAGCAGAAGCGCTCAGAGAGATCCAGCCAATGTGGTTGGAGGACATCCTAAAAATGGATAACATTGACACCCTCGCCGACTTTAGACGGCAAAGTCAAATGCCTATTTCAGCAAGTGAGATGCTACTTACTCGTCCGGACTATAACGATGCGCTATCTAAGCAGGCAATGGATTACGTCATGATCGATCCTACATGGGTTGGCGGTATATCTGAGACCGCTCGCATCGCCCATCTAGCACAAACCTACAACATACCAGTTTCAATGCACGACTGCACTGGTCCGTTAACTTTATTCGCCGGGTTGCAGGTCGGTGCAGCTATTCCAAATTGTTTTTATCAAGAGACCGTACGCGCACAGATTGAGACTTTTTACCACGAATTGATAGATACACCAGTTCTTATCAAAAACGGTTACGTTGAAGTACCCAGAGGGCCTGGGCTCGGCGTGAAAGTTAATCCCGATCTGTTCGACACTAAAAATCCGGGATATCGTATTTCCATTATCTAAAAAAGTAAGGCGCCTTTTTATGCGAAATAACCCTTATTGTAACAACGAAGGTACATGGTTGAGAGGTAGTTTTCATGGACATTGTGTAGAGCATAGCGCCTGCGCTTCTATCCCCTTGGCGGAGAGCGTTGCAAATTATGAGAATATAGGCGCCGGCTTTGTTGCTATTACAGACCATGATCATATCACAGATCTGAGTGAAACAGAAAAAAACCATCCCAATCTCGTACTTTTGCAGGGCTTCGAATATAGCTCTCGGGAAAACATGATCTTCGTTGGAAAGCATGTTGAACCACTGTTCAAATTACCTTTAGAGGAAGCCATAGCCAAAGGTAGCGATTTGCTGACTGTTATCGTTCATCCTCGCCCTCACGCCGACGGCAGAGATTATTGGACAAAACCCATGATCGAAGAATTAGGTGTTTTACCGGATGGTATTGAGGTATATAATGGCCATTATGGAATAGCAACGGCTGTAGCAAGAGGACGGCAACCTCTTTATGCAGAATTTTGGGATGAAATGTTAACCGCAGGCCATAGATTATGGGGCTTCGCAAACGATGACTTTCATGACCCGGAAGATTTTGATAATGCATACAATATGGTTCTTGTAAATGAAGTCAGTCAGTTTGGAGTAATTCAAGCAGCTAAATCTGGTAGATGTTACGCTTCAACAGGCTTGCAATTGGAATCCGTATCGCTTGATGAAAATACGATTAATGTGGTCGTCGATGCACCGTGTAAAGGCACATTCATAGGCCCTGGTGGACAAATTCTCAGTTCAGCACAAGAAACAACAAACTTTGACTACATTGGAAATAATGAAGCCTATATACGCTTTCAAGGCGAGGGAGAAACAGGACGTATTTTCTTGCAACCAATGTGGCTACAGGATACCGAAGAGAGATAACTAATGTTAAGCAAAGAGCAACGTGATGATTTCGAGCAAAATGGTTATTTGATTGTAGAAAATGTTTTAGACAAAGCAGCGGTTAAAAAAATCCGGCTAACTGCAGAAAAAGACGCTGAACTTGGAGAAGACGTACAGATCAACAACAATTATGAAGAAGAAGGTATCGGCACGAAACTTGTCTACAGAGATCGGCTTGGAGATGACACTTATTCTGCATATGTAAGAAGTCGGCAACTGATTGAACCCATGGAAGATCTCTTCAGTGAAAAAATGAGGCATTATTACCACCTACAAATGCTAAAGGATCCTAATACCGGAGGCTGGCAATGGCATCAAGATTACGGATACCACTATAAGGAATTTTTCTACCCTAAATTTGTTAGTCTAATGCTTGCTCTCGATCCCTGCACAAAAGATAATGGCTGCTTAAGAGTGCTTCGAGGATCACACCACATTGGACGCTTAGAGCACCAAGAATGTGGCTCTCAACTAATGGCTGATCCAGAGCGAATCGAATGGGCAACGCGCGAATTGGAAGAGGTTCATTGCGAACTATCTCCTGGATCGGTTCTCTACTTTCATGGAAATATCTTGCATGCGTCCGATCCAAATCAAAGCTCATTACCTCGGTGGTCGATTGTCGCCGAGTATGTAACGGCTTCTAATACTTGCGTTTTACCCGAGGTGGAAGAAAAATTAAGTCCCGTTTTAGATCCTTGGGACAATAAAAAAATTGCCATGATCACTCAAAATAATCTACCAGACTAACTCGTCCAAGAATGATACAAATTGACGAATGTGAAAATAGTAATAGCCAAAACAGTAACAACAAGCGCCAAGCCTACTAATGGCGACATTCGGCGATCTTTTGTTTCTCTCATAGCCAAATACAAAACTCCATAGGCAATCGGTAGAAGCAATAAACTGTTTGAATTTTGGCCAAGCAATACGAAAAAAAATGGTGTTTGCGACCAGATAAGTATGACCAACAACCAAAATGCCGGAAATGCTGTTTGAAGAGTTCGCGATAACTTCTTGCAGTCTTCTTCTTTTTTCGCAAAATCAACGCCAATCATATGTAAAAAATCTGCGCCTATTCTACCTGAACTGGCAGCAAATACAAGCAATGTCGAAAAGAGTGTGCAAAACGCACCCACCATAAAAATCCCCTTAGCAGCCGGACCCAAAGTCTTTGTAAAAATCAGAGAAACCTGATCAACCACACCAACACCCGAAGGTATAACTTCTAATCTTGATAGAACGGAAGCTCCCAGAATGTAATAGGCGCATGTAATTATTAATGCAATCGCGGTACATACACCAGCATCTGTCGCTAATACTTGCATCCATCCCCTATAGCGCTCTTTCCATTCGGGCGTTCCGTCATTCGGACCTATAAAGCCTGGATACCCTTTTTCGCGAAGCCAATACGGATACATAAACAACTCAACTGCAGTTGCCCCTACCGAACCCATCAAAGCCAGTGCCACAAAGGCCCCCTGTTTAGGCATCTCAAACGTGAATCCAGACGCTAAATCTATCGACGAAAAAGCATAACTCGTATCCTGCAAAAAAATTAAAGATCCTATTACAACCAAGCTAAAAAATGCCACAAGAATCGTCACCATTTTCTCTAACTCTTCATAGATACCTCTCCATAATAAAGCCGCAACAAGAACGAAAACAATGACACACCAGAGCTGATATGGAACACTCGAGAAAACAGAGGAAAGTAATCCTCCGATTGATCCTAAAATACCTATGAGCGAAATGAAAACAGATGCATAACCGATTACGCACAACCAGGCTAACCAGGAAACTCCACGAATACGAAAACCGGGAATACGATTGAGGGAGGCGACAGTGGTCTCGCCGTTTAATAAACACTGACGACCTAGTTCAAGCTGAATAAAATATTTAATTACACTGGCGAAAATTACGCCCCAAAGAAAAATGAAACCTACTTCAGCACCCATCCGAGTCGTTACCAGCAACTCACCCGATCCGACAACTGAACCAGAGACAACTACACCAGGGCCTATATTGCGTAGCTTACCTAAAATACCAGTGGGGGCCGGTCGTTGGTTTATACCATCGTCCATACATAAACTCCGTCTGCGAAATAGCGTATGTTAAAAAGCTTGACGAATGTAAGAAAAATATTGCAGAGGTTCCAGATATGTATTTAGGAGAATTTTTTATTTTTTCCCAGCCTTTTTGCTCTACAGTAGACAATCAGTTGCTCGGAGACGAACAATTTATCTTGATCATGAAAAGCATACTTCAAGCCGACTTGGGCAAATTCGCCGTTTAAACAATAACGAATGTAAAGATGTTCCTTATTGACAGTAGTGTCGTTACGAGCATCAAGACCTTCTATCACTTCCTATATTTGTCCAATTCGAATCCACCAGTANCTGATAANTTGTTCGCCACACCACCCCGACTAGTCTAAATNAACAAAACCAATTTATGGCCATTTTGGTATAGACAGCATCTTAAAATAGTTTCATTTTTTGACACCAGAAAAAGTGGTACCTAATATTCAATTCCAGAATCTCAGTAACGAAAAATAAGGAAGTTATATGACTACAAAAAAAATAATTCATGAAGAACGTTTTAATAATAGCNCGTTGCCTGAAACATGGACCTGGCTTCGTGAGAAACCTAACCATTGGCGTCTAAATAACGCTGGCTTGGAAATCCGTGTCGAGCCCGGCCTTGCAGATTCNGTTGTGAATGCTCTGATGATTTCGGCACCTGACCGTACAACTGAAAAATATTCAATTGAAGTTTCCGTCTCCAATTTAAGTCCACCAATTCAACAATATGAACAGATTGGAATAACTTGGTATACAGATGGAAAACCTGTTTTCAAACTTGTCAAAGAGCTCATTGACGGCGAGTTGTATATCATACCCGGCCGATGCCCTATCCCGGACACCACAATTCATCTATGCCTCACCGTAGGAGCTACGTCTTGGGAAGCCGCTTACAAAACAAAAGAGGAAGACGACTTTATCATAGCCGATCAAGGCNAGTTACCTTCGATGGGTCGTGATCATATCAGCCTACAATGCTATAATGGCCCTGAAAACGAAGAACACTGGGTTCGGTTTGAAAATTTCCGCGTTACTCAGTGTAATTGATGAGTCATTCGATTGAATAGAGGAACTGCTAAACCTACAATACTCATTTTACTTATAGTCTCGTTCTCTACGGTTTCTGGAGAGGAAAATCTTATAAGAATTGCCGATAACTTATTTGATAGGCGAGCAGAGGGATCTACGTCTCGACGTGCTTTAATCGATCCAGCCAATAACTCTCTCAAAGCATATAATCACGCAATAACGATATACCCCGATACAATTTCTCTTCATTGGAAGAGACTACGGGCCTTTCATTTTCTAATAGAATTTGCTGATTTAACCGACAGTAGCCAGACTGAGCTGATTGACTCCGCGAAGAGTGCTGCAGATAGCGCGATGTTGAAAATTGAAGCTGTCTGTTTTAAGAATCCTCGGTCCTCAAAAAAGAAAACGATTAATACTTTGAATTGTTTATCGTCGGACGTAGCAAGCACCTATTTTTGGAGTGCTATTTGCATAGGAATTTGGTCTAGATCACAAGAGGGGTTGGCAACCAAATTAAAGTCCACCAAACGCATATTTAATTATGCAGAGCAAGCCCTAGCTATAGATCCCACTGTAGATAGAGGAGGAAGCCAACGACTACTATCAGTTTTACACGGAACAATTCCCAAAGTTCCTTTTATAACTGGATTTATTGATAAANATAAAGCACTNNCGCTTGTCGATGACGCACTAGCTCTATACCCCAATCACCCAGGTAACCGACTTCTCAAGGCAACAGCGATGATGAACCATGCCTACCCTCAAAGCGATAGCTCTCAAATAATACTCAAAAGCATATTAAGCGAGACTCCCCATGGTCCTTGGCGTGTTGAATGGCATAAGGTTCTTGCAATGGCAAATAAACTTCTTAACAAAAGGGATAATGCAACAAAATGATGGTTACTTTCTCTTCTTCGCAATTAGGAAATTTTTCATCTCTGAATAGTTTTCTTATCTTACCAAGTCAACACTTAAACCGGGACAAGTTCTATGGCCGATCGACTCAAAATCGCCGCCATCACTACAGTGTATCACAAGTATTCGCACACACAGCATATCGTTGATCGATTTCTAGAAGGATATGGTTGGAACGGCAAACACCATCGGCCGGAAATGGATATCGTATCTATATATGTCGACCAAGTGGAGCCAAAACCGTCAGAGGGTGCCGACGAATCCTCGACCAGATATGATCTGAGTAAGGATCGCTCCGAGCGATTCCCAAAAATGAAGATCTATTCTACCGTTGCTGATGCATTGACTTTGGGAACCAATGATTTAAAAATTGATGGCGTCCTGTTAGTAGCAGAACACGGAAATTATCAACGTAACGAAAAAGGTCAGCACCAATATCCACGCTACGAGCTATTCAAACAAATAGTGTCAGTGTATCGTACTACCGGAAAAACTGCACCAGTCTTTAACGATAAGCATTTATCCTGGAACTGGGATTGGTGCCAAGAAATGTACGATCTATCGAAAGAATTGGACTTCGCGTTCATGGCAGGATCCTCTTTACCAGTAACATGGCGAACGCCTTCCGTCGAGATGCCATTAGATTCAGAGATTGAAGAAGCTGTTGGAGTTTGTTACGGTGGGGTTGACAGCTATGATTATCATGGACTTGAAACGATTCAGTGTATGGTTGAACGACGCAAGGGTGGAGAATGCGGGGTGAAATGGCTGAAAGCTTATCGAGGAGAATCTTTCTGGCAAGCCTTAAATGATGGCGTTTGGTCTCGTGAATTAATGTATGCCTGTCTCAGTCGTAGCCACACGCTTAAACAAGCCCGTCCAGGGTTCAATAATGTTTTTCCTACAGTAGATGAAATGAAAAGCTTATGTAACGACCCTGTAGCTTTCGTCTATGAACATAAAGATGGACTACAGTCTACGATGCTACTAATGAGTGGTCTCGTTGAAGATTTCAATTTCGCAACGAAATTAAAAAATACAGATGCTCTCTTTTCCACACAGATGTATCTGCCTATGCCACCTGCCCGTTCAACACTTGCAAATTTCTTCAGCCCGCTCGTTAACAATATAGAGAAAATGTTTCTCACAGGTAAACCAACTTATCCCGTAGAAAGAACGCTACTAACTTCCGGTTTAGTCATTGCCGGGGTAGATAGCCTTCATCAAGACCAAACTAAAATAGATACACCATATCTTGAAAATATAGAATATCAACCCACGACCGAATCTACCTTTTGGAGGACCTGAGAATGCCTCGTAAACGCATAGCCGTCATTGCTACAATTTATCGGTATCTGTCTCATGCTCAACATTTTGCAGATCGGTTCTTGGTCGGTTATCCCTATGGCGGGCAATGGCACCACCCAGAAGTCGATATCGTTTCGCTTTATGTGGATCAGAAACCTGAAGGTGATCAAAGCGAAGACCGAGCTCGCGAATTTGGATTCGAGGTTTATCCGACAATTGCTGAAGCTTTGCGTTGTGGTGGGGATAAATTAGCCGTAGACGGTATACTCATCATTGCCGAACATGGAGATTATCCAGACAACGAAAAAGGACAGAAGCTGTATCCGAGATATGAATTTTTTAAACAATGTGTTGAGGTTTTTGAAAAGGACGGTCACGCAGTCCCAGTATACAATGATAAACATCTCTCATACAGTTTCGAAAAAGCGCGCGAGATGGTAGATGATGGACAACGACTAAATTTTCCAATATTAGCAGGTTCATCACTGCCTGTTACTTGGCGCTTGCCCGACATAGAGTTAGAAAAAGGTTGCTCTGTCGATGAAGCATTAATGATCGGTTGTGGAGGATCTGACCCTATGGATTACCACGCCTTAGAGGCGATGCAATGTATGATCGAAAGGCGTGCAGGAGGAGAAACCGGTGTCAAATCTGTTCAAATGATCGAAGGCAACGCCGTTTGGGAGGCTTTGGATCAGGGAAGGATTTCTAAACGTTTACTTGAAGCAGCCTTATCGCGAAGTGATACCCCTTGTGGGAAAACCGATGAGGATGGGCGTACTCAGGACCTGTTGGGAAATGGGGAACTACCAAAAATTGTAGAAAAACCCGCTGCTTACTTTTTAGAACATAACGACGGTCTAAAAACTACATTGCTCATGCTCAACGGAGCAATAAAAGACTTCTGTTTCGCCTGCAAAGTGGACGGCAAGGTGGCTTCAACTCAGTTCTTCCTATCTCCAACACCCAATGTGAC
This sequence comes from Gemmatimonadota bacterium, assembly GCA_002693325.1. Classification (GTDB taxonomy): domain Bacteria; phylum Latescibacterota; class UBA2968; order UBA8231; family UBA8231. The sequence continues at coordinate 27,797 of NZPK01000016.1, forward strand.
CTATTCGGCATGCTTAGTTGCAAAAATTGAAGAGATGATAGTCACAGGGGAAGCTCCATTTCCTGTCGAAAGAACCCTCATCGTTAGTGGTGCGTTAGAAAGTTGCTTAACGTCTAAGGTCACCGATCATTCTACCCTGCAAACACCACATTTAGAGGTTGTCTACGAAGCGCCAGATCAGTCAAACCACGCTCATTTCTAAAACCTGGTTGAGTATTTCACTGGCGGAATGGTCCGCCCTTGCATGCGCTCTCATATGGTCAGCCAATGGCATAATACTCCGCACCCAATCTGACTACGTCACACCGGGAGTTATGAATACCATACGTTGTATAGTCGCATCTATCATTTTTTTTATCGCTTTACCATTCGACACAGCACCGCTTGCCGACCTTCTCGAGGTTACTAAAAATCAATGGTTTCTTATGTTTGCCGCATTAAGCCTCGGAGTCGCACTAGGCGATACATTGTATATTATTGCCCTAAAAGAAATTGGAGTGTCTAGAACCCTCACTCTTACTGGTACCTTCCCTCTTACCACACTCATTTGGCAGACTTTACTTCTCAATGCACCTCTTAATCCAACATTGATTACTGGAAGTCTTCTTGTAGTTTTGGGTATTATCGTTTTATCGCAAAGTGTTGAAGACATTGAAGAGCCGACAAATTTATACAGAAATATCCTGCTGGCTGTATGCGCTTCGATCTGCTGGGGGTTTTCCGCAACATTACTAAAACCGGCCACCGTAAGCATGACTTCCATTCAAGCAAATGCTATTCGGATGCCTGTAATAGCTTTCTTGCTATTTTTCCTGCGCGTCCTTCCTAGTGGCAATGAAAATCTTCGCGGAATAAAACTAAAGAATATACTAATCGTTTCAGCCACAGGTATTCTCGGTATGGGACTGGGAGGCTTTCTTTTTGTCTATGCGATTACCAAAATAGACCCGGCAAAAGTCGTGACCATAACCTCAAGCTCTCCTCTATTTGGTATGTTGTTTGCGGCAATTTTCTTGAAAGAAAGAATAACTAAACGTATCGGCTTAGGCATAGTTTTATGTTTAGCAGGGGTATATGCAGTACTTTAAAATCCAAAGAGTCTTGAGTTGTATTTACACTTTAACATTTTCTTTACTCTTTGGGGTATATGCATGTTCAGATACTGATTCAACTCAGGATATAGAGACAGCAGACAAGCTTTCGATCTGGACAAATCCCATAAATGGAATTTCTATCAATCTACCTGATGATTGGCGACATAGTCCCGATACTGCATCAAAGGGGGAAACCGTCATTGGTTATTTTTTACCGCGTTTTGCATGGATAAAAAGTGAATACGGTCATGTCTCATTGCATTATGAAAACGTATCTTCCTACGACTATAATTTTAAAAAGTTTTGCCAACGCTTGCTACAACTACTGAAGCCAATGGCAACATCTTCAACTGAACCAGTATACTCACATAGCTCAACTATCAGTAAAGCTAACTTTGACGTCGAAATCGAACACAAAAACAAACTGAAACTTCTAAGAATCCATCTTTGGACAACTCAACCTGGAGTCTATTATTATGCAATTATTGAGACACTTGCCGAGGACAAGCCTTTTATTAGCCGTGCAATGCCCATAGTCGATCTATTAATTGCAAGCAGTCAAGATAGAATACAAGAACATTAAAATTATCTTCTTTGAAAAATCTCACGACTTTTGATACTAAAATCAATGGAAGATGAATCGTTTCTACCCAACTAAATTCTTTTCGTCTGCTATTTTATCCCAACCTGCAATTTTTACTCCTTCTTCCAATTCTCCTATTGCAATATTTGCAAAGGTTAATGCCTTGGTGCCTTCCTCAAGATGACCACCAAATCCATTACGCTCGTCTGAAAATTCAATATGACAATGAACGTTACCGTCGAGTACAAACCCATTAAAGGAACATATATCAAGAGGCTGTTCACTGCGAGGATAACTTTCTTCCGGAGGAAGCTCGTTCGTCATAACAACATGGAAATGAGAGCTACTACAGGAACCAAACCCCGTTAGAATAAGCCCGTTTTTTATACTGTGATTCTCTACAGCTTGGCGTAAGCCTAATAAAATATCTTCACCAGGTGCGATTCGTACTAAGACTATTCGGTTCAAATTGGTTTCTTGCGAAATCATAAGCGTTCTCCTTGAGCTTGAGGATAAAGAATTACTATACAAAAATATTTTATGCAAATCGTGACATAAAAAAATTTATTTATTATAAAATTATATTTGATACTTTAGTTTACAATAATCGCTCTTCGCGTTAGCCAAAAATGTTCGGTAACGATATGCAAACCATGTTTGAAGAAATAATAGACGCTAAAAAAGTAGGTTTATCCAAAGATCGACTCAAACGCATCGAAGTTACGATGCAAAAATATATAGACAAGGAACTGTATGCGGGACTCAGCACAATGGTCTGTCGTAAGGGCTCCTTAGTACAAAAGAGCTACATTGGATATGCCGATATTGCTTCAAGAAAAACGTTAGACTCAGCTACTCTCTATCGAGTTTACTCTATGACTAAACCTATCACTGCCACCTTAGTGATGACATTATTTGAAGAAGGTAAATTACGCCTAACAGATCCGATTTCTGACTACCTTCCCGAATTCAAAAACATNACAGTATTGGAAGTAGACGGTGAAGGCAATCACACGTGTGTAAAACCCCATACTCNGCCAACAATATACAACCTGCTCACTCACACGGCTGGATTTAGCTATCATTTTGCAGAAGATACACCTGTTGCAAAAATGTACGATATGTCNTCATTTGAGGTAGATGATTTACGTTCTTTTATTTCAGCTCTTTCGGTGGTTCCATTAGCCTTTCATCCCGGTACTCAATGGCATTATGGACTCAATATCGACGTAGCTGCATGTATAGCAGAGGTTGTAGCCGGCGTGCCGTTCCAGGAGTTACTAACCACACGCCTTCTAAAACCCTTGGAAATGAACGACACATACTTTACCGTTCCTTATAGTGAAAGATCACGTGTTGCTACGATGTATGGAGTAATGGATATAGCNAATTCTGAATTTAATTCCACCAACGTTGAAAAAAAGTACAATAAACAAAAACACTTGCAAATAGTAGATGCACAAAAATCTAGCCCGTATAATCGAGAAGGCTTTGCTCGCGGGGGACATGGTTTGATTATGACACTTGACGACTATGCCCGATTCGCCCAAATGCTATTGAACAAAGGTGAGCTAGATGGTGCCCGTATTTTAGGAAGAAAAACCATAGAGTTCATGCACGAAAACCACGTTTCCCAAACAATACTACGTGCAACATGGGATAAGGAGCAACTTCAGGGATATGGACACGGGCTCGGTTCAAGAGTATGCCTTAATCCCCCAGCGGCCCAAGTAATGTCTTCACCGGGTGAGTACGGCTGGGGTGGAGCTGCGAAGACTTTTTACTTTATAGATCCAAAAGAAGAAATGTTTGGTATCTTTATGACACAAAAAATGGCAGCTATCGAAAATCCGGATAAAGATTTTATGAACCTTACCTATCAAGCGCTAATTGATTAAAGTTATTTTAGATATTTAGTAAACCCAAACTAATATGATAGCCAAAACCAATTTTACCTGTCTAAAGAGGATAATGTTATGCGCTCACTATTGATGCTTATTTTCGTACTGTTATTCACAAATGGAATCTCATACGCCGAACCAAAAAAGTGGCAACAGGGAAAAGGCTGGGGCTGGGTTTGGGGAGCAGAAGACGAAGTTGGTGCATTGAATGAAATGGATAATAATTCAGTTCTCAAAGCACTTAGCATCGTTAAAAAAGGAGAGATTAAAGACCTCGGCATTAATTATGATCGTAGTTCCTACAAATGGCCCGGCCATTCGCCTGGTGAAATCATGACATTTCGCACACCGGCCGGAGTAAAAACACAGAGGGATTTGGATTTCACGTTTCCAGAGAACGGAAACAGCTCCGAAACCACTTGGCATTCGTGTGCGCTTTTCATAAACGACAACGTTGCAACCCAAATAGATGGTTTAGGCCACGCCGTTACTGGAAAAGACAATCATTGGTATAATGGATTTACCGAATCAGATTGGGGTGGCGATTGGGGTATCCGCAAAGCNGGCGCAGANACTATACCGCCCATAATTGCCAGAGGTATTCTAATTGACATTGCCGGATTCAAAAGTTTAGACGCTTTGCCATCGCAATACATAATCACTCCNGAGGACTTACAAGGCGCACTCAGAAAACAAAAAACAGATTTGCGATTTGGTGACGTTGTGCTTATTCGAACAGGTACGCTTCGATATTGGAACGATGTCGGCGCCAATCAAGAAAAAATTGGCGAACATGACTCCGCAGGTATTCAATTACCCGCTGCGAAATGGCTTGTAGAAGAAAAAGGAGCTATAATGATAGGTTCCGATACCAGTGGGTTGGAGCAAATGGCTACACCACCAGAAAATAGTGACAGTTTTATGCCTGTACATAACTATCTCCTGATCGAACAGGGCGTGCANATTGCAGAATTCCATTACTTAGAGGATTTAGCAAAAGAAAAAGTTTATGAATTCACTTATGTTGCAACAACGAACAAAATTAAGGGTACAACCGCTGGCTTTACGATGCGGCCCTTAGCAATATATTAATCTCGGTTTTACCAAGGATGTGTAAATGCTAGATCAAGACCAAATAGAGAATTTTAAGAAAAATGGACATCTAATTCTTCGAGGCTTTATCAACGAAGNGACTGTNTCCACTTGGCAGAGCCAATTCTGGGATCATCTGAGTTGTCGAATCGATCAGCCCGAAAAGTGGCCGGATAAGGTCGAAGGCTTTCAGCCATCACCACTTTTTGGGAGCATGCCTGAATTAACATCTATTGCAGAGCAATTTGGAGGTGGAAACTTCAGTGGTGGCGGATGTGGCGTCTTGACTAGATGGACGGACACCGATCAATCCTGGTCTATGCCGGATACGGGACATTTAGATGGCTATCCAGGTGAAGGTTGTCAG
>NZPK01000017.1 GCA_002693325.1 Gemmatimonadota bacterium
TTCTCTTCAGCGTTACGCACTGGAGCCATCACTACATTTTCATTGCCCGTTTCATCTGCAAACGAATACCAATTCAATAATCCAGCTTTATTCGGCTTCATTCGCCTATTCAGGCCAGGTAATATAACCAGATCATATTCAAGACCTTTGGCCCCATGCATTGTAAGGATTTCTACCCGAACATTATCGGTTGTGAAACTACTGGTGATTTTCTTGTATTCAAGTAAATCTATAAACTCGTCCCAGTCAGATAATACCCCATCATTATCAGCAAGATCAAGGATGTTAAAATACATCTTAGCGTCCGTAAGAATTGATTCCGAATCAGAATAACTCCATGGTCCACCCAATCTATACCAGGCTCCCTCGACGATATCACGTATTGGGCGTCTGGAATATTGTATGCGAACATCGTTCAGCATCTGAAATATTCGCTCAGAACGGTCTCGAGCCGATCCAGTTAATCGTTTTCTTACATCTACGCCAACTTCCGAATTATCGGTAGAGAAGAGTGTATATAGTTCGTTTAAGGTCAGCCCGCAGAATGGAGCCCGAAAAAGAGACAGTTTTGCTGAAATATTTCCAGGCTTTAAGACGATTTTTGTTAGTGCAAGTAGATCCTGAATAACAGGCTTGGTAACTAACGAATCAAAATCAATGGCTCTATAAGCTATATTTTTCCGCTTGAGCTCCGGTAAAATATCTTCAACATCCTTTCTCGAACGAACAATAATTGCGGCACGGTAAGCAGGTTCCTTGGAGTTTTTCTGTAATTCTTCATGCAAGAGATTTGACAATGAGATCGCTTCCTTGTGCTTATCCGCATAACTTAATATCTGGACTTTCCCACCATCAGTTGAGGCCGGATGAGAATCAGTATAGGCGATCGCTCCGGCTGCTATATTTTCATTTTCAGGGAAAAGTTGTCCTATTCGATCATTTACCCATTTTACAATCGTTGATTGCGAACGGAAATTACGACTCAATTTTACCGATTCTAATGTATGGCGACCAATACCATTTTCACGCGCATGAATAAACAAACCAACTTCCGCTTCACGAAACCGATAAATAGACTGCATTGGATCGCCAACCAGAAATATAGTCTGACCATCAATCCAATTTGATGTAAGTTGTTCAATCAGTTTGAACTGACTCCAACTCGTATCCTGAAATTCGTCGACTAAAAGATGGGAAACTGGCCACTCCCATTGAACGGTCACATCCTTACCAATCGTCGATGTACCTTCTATGACCTGAAGAGCATTTTTAGCTATCCCTAAAAAATCTGTCTGTCCCGAAGCAACAAAAATATTGTCGAGCTCTATTGAAGAATGCTTTAGCAAACGGGAAATCGATTCTAAAATATCCCATTCACCATCAGTATAACCTGGTTTAGGTAACCTACTGACATATGAAAGATTTCTACGAAGAGTATCGCTGAATTCCAACCGACGTAAAATAGATTCAAACCGTTCTTTTTCTTCAGTTTGTGGCTTAAAGCCCTGTCTCTTATCTATCCTTTTCCGAAATTGACCTTCCTGATTTAAAAGTGACTCAGAAAGACCTTTCCATAATACTAAATCAGTTGGGTCCGATTCTGGCATTCTACATTCATGAATAAAACTCCCAATTGTTCCTTCGCCCTTTAAGTTTGTTGCGGCGTGGTGCAAAAGTAGCACTAAGTCNTCCGGGTTGATATCNTNCGAATCCAGAGTGTTCNTCAAGCNTGTAGATNCNTCTTTCAAACANCGTNTNACNAGNTCTNTCAAAACNCTTTCCTGTNGCGAACGNNNNGGTGAGCCANGTCGNNTTNAACATCCGNAGCCATTGATCTCTGGTNCCCAANAACGAAACCANCATATCTTCAACATCCTGAATCCGNTGATCTCTCCATTTCAANNCTTNTTCTATNTCNCTTGCAATANCTTCNTTAGTATCTACNTTNCGAAGCAAANANCGAACTGCTTCTCGATAAAATGCNTTTTGCGTCTGNNTCGNTCTACTNACTGCACTTCCGCTACCCGTCAAAGGCATAGTTTGAGAAATTTTCATATTCAGGCTATCTATAGTCCTGATCTNCAGTCTTTGAGGATATTCTAACAACTTCCAGTCTTCAACGCGGTCTTGTATCCGTTTAGCTTTGTTAACAAGATCTCTGTCATAGGCTTGATCAGAAGAAAAACTTGGATTGAGATATTCAAGGATTCTTTCCCTCATTTCTGCCGCAGCCTTTTTGGTAAAAGTCACCGCAAGAATCTCCTCAGGTGCATCCACTGTGGCCAAAAGTCCCAGGTAACGCTCTACAAGCAACGACGTCTTACCTGAACCGGCCGGAGCTTGTACAATAATAGAGTGTGCAGTATTTACTGCCAACTTCCGTGCTTCAGTATCATTCATCGGTATCATCATCTTCAATACTTAAAATTTCTGTTTGCTCATGAATTCTACAAAAACTTGTGAGATGACAAGTCTGGCACACTTCTTTTTTTCGCGGATCCACTTTGGCGTCTCCGCATCTAAATCCTTCTGCTAATTGTTCCAGCACATTTCGCCATTTGGTCATCAATTCATCCCAAGAATTTTCATTAAAAGACCCTGAATCCTCAACTCTTTTAACTCCTTTTATTCCATGAGAATCTTTGGCAATACCATCAAACTTGAGGTCATCTGGGCTCAGTAAAGCAAATGTCACTCCGCTTATAGGTTCACTTGATGCTACCGCATAAGCAGGAACCTGAGGCTCTTTTATACGGGAATGGGGCAACCACGAATTTTTACTTGCTCTACCTGTCTTGTAATCAATCAAAACAAAACTTCCATCCGGCATTTTATCTATTCGATCAATTTTACCCTTAAACTGTATCTCTGCCAGATTTACCTCAACATTACATTCTTTGGCCCAAACTACGAAGGGAGCGCGTTGCTTTTCTATCTCTATCCACCGATTTAAAACGCGCGTAATCCGAAAATGCTCTATTATTTTGCTTTTTGGTAACAACCTGTATTTGAATTCCAGAGCAGCATCATCAAGAACCTTATCGACCGCCTTATTAATTTTTTCAGCAGCGGATTTTTTGGTGAGCTTGATCAGGTCTTCATATCCATCCATCTCTCTCCAAAATAGTTCTAGAGCCTTGTGTATATATATCCCCCGCAACATTCTATCTATTCCCGGACGAGGAACGGGCACATCCAATGCACCAAGACGTCTCTGTGCAAAAGCACGAAAAGGACAGTCAGATTGATCTCGAAGAACACCAATGCCTCCCCGTACTTTAACCATTTCTAACGCGGGAGCCAGAATATCATTTTCGATAATCTCAAGCGGAGCAGCCGCCAAAGGGGCAGAGACAACATCCGAAATACTACTTACTTTAAGAAGACCTGTACATTCATTAGAAATCCCATCGGCTTCTCGAATATAGCTACCGACTACAGTTGAAGAAGAAGATACCAACCCCTTTAATTCAATACTTCTTCTATCCAAACATCCTTTAGCAGTTGCTGTAGGAATTTTAACCTGATAACGTGCAGGAATGAGAGGATCTCTCTTTACCGGACCCGGCCAGGTATTATTGTCTAAAGATAAAATCCATATTCCATCGAATTCAGACCCGAGCGCCTCTTCCACACCCATTATTTCTACGGGGACTCCTCTATTCTGCTCACGAAATATATCTTGTGCATGATCACGAATCATTGACAATGCTTTCGATCGACTAACTGGTGCAGAAAGAACAGCATCACATCTTCCAAAATTTTCAAGCAGTTGATGCCAGCGTTCTACAACCTGATATTCAATACTATCAAGTGGTCTACCCTCTACAAATCCAATAAGATTTAGCTCCCCCTGAAATTGTCCTGCCCAAGCAGAAGGCCACTCATTCCTCGGTGACGCCTGCCGAGCGCTTACCCAAGACATTATGTTATTTGCAAGAATTTCTGCGCCTTGACCCATTAATTTCTCCCGAAACTCATCAAGTCCCAATTCATACGGAGCGCTACGGGCTAGAAAAACAAGAAATTCGTCATAAATACTCGAATATTCCTGCCAACCTCTGAAATATGGTGACATCAACAAATGATTGATCTGAGGTTGCGTGACAGAGACAGTGCTCATGCCCAAAAAGGTCAGCGCATCCTGTACGATAGACCAGTCTGCCAAAGGTTTCCCTAGAGAAATATGCCATGCCGGCTCCGTCGCTTTTTCAAGCCCAAAAGCCAGAGGATCAAAAACACGCCTAAATATCCTTTCAACTCTATCTACATTATCTCGAAGCGACGGAACAATTACCGCAAGAGATTGAGTCCCATTATTTTCCAAAGACTCTCGTGCCCATTCCGCCGCCGCCAACAGTTCATCATCTAAATCCTCATAGGTTTTAACTCCCACATCATTAAGTTTCTTTGATCCTACTGAAATTTTTTCAACGTTACTTCCCATCGANGCACACGCATCAATNATTCTTTGCTGTAGCGGACTTAATGAAAACGTAAATCCTCTAAGTTCAATATGCGACGGAATTTGAATTCGATCGCTCTCAATATGAGCGGGTAGTTCCGAAGANAATCTCCAGAGATCTATCACATTGAGACTTCTGCAACTCTTTTCATATTTAGCCACAAGTTCACAGAAATATCTTTGATCTACACTCGCATACTCTTCATCCCATTTCTCCGGATGGGGAATTTGATATTCANAGATAAGATTCGATGAACGCTGAATNATTCTAGCTATGGAGGTTCCACGATTAAAATCCGCATCGTCTACCACATCNCGCCATATTTGAAGAGACAGTCTGTCACTAATCGGCGTAAGATCTTCGGATGCGGTTAACAAATACTCTTCACGCAANCGATTTACCCATTGAAAAAAACTCAGCACAGTAGGAACTACCCAGGCACCTACGCCTTCCTGGCTTTTTTGATAAGCAATGGAAAAATTGGTGAATCTAACTAAACGCTCTGTGGACGTGAGAATTAAATCAGACAAAATTATTTAACAGAAAAAACATATTTGAGTAAANACTAATTGATTTTCTTTCAGTGCTCATTTAATTCCCCGCTTTGATCAACAACTATAGCCCTTATANTTTGTTTTAACCACTTCAGATCTATGTATTGGTTTTCCGTCACGTGGCGAAGTACAGAATCTTCAAGCTCTTCTACCCCTAGAGGCTTTCGAGGGTCTATGTATCCATTATCTGTAAAATATTCTTCCAAGGTATCAGTATCATCAAATTTCCATCGTTTGATTTTTTTGCTTTGTAGTGCCTCAATCAGCTTAGCACCATCTCCACCCAATTCTTCAATTAGCGCGCTTAGTTGCTTAAACTTCTCCTCATTGATACTCAAGGAAGCAGCTTTGAGGACCGCCCTATCCACCGGATCAGGTCTCCCAATCTTCGCACTCTTTAACAAAAATTCAATAGCCTCGGACCGTGCCTGGTANAGCTTAATATCTTNTTCCGATAGACCGAACCTATCAATAGGAGCGTTATTATCGACAATCAATTGCGAAAATGGTCCCCACCTATCGTATCCTTCGCTACGAATTGCGTGTAATTTTAGTGTATTATNTATCAAGTAAAAAAGATCAACACTGCTAATCTTCCTGACCGATTCCAAAGATCGCATCAATCCTCTGTCGTCTAATTGCTTACCATATTCTGAATATGACAAATTCGGATCAGGAAGATCTTGAGTAACATCCTGATCGAAATTCCAAACCTTATCAGATTTATTTAATCTATTTCGTACCTCCGAAAGATTGATCTCTTTATAGTCAATCTTCTTCTCTCTCCATTTTTCTTCCCAATGGTTCTTCCATTTTCCAACTTCGTTTTTTCGTGCCGTAAGGTAAAAAACTTGCCGACCATGACTGACTAATTCGAATATGGTATCGATAATCGTCTCTGCACGAATATCATCTGTCGTACCAAGTACTTCATCNAGGATCAGGGGAAGCTGCATTGAATCGTTTTCAGAACATCGAAGAAATCCAAGTCGTACAGCAAGAAGCACCTGAACCCGCTCTCCAGCAGACAAAACGTCTAATTCTTTTTCTAATTCATCTTGCGAATCTTTAACAAAAAACGTCGGCACTTCGTCCACNGTCCTTACATCCAGTTGATACCTGTCGTAAGTGATAACACTCAACTCTTCATTCGCCTTCTTCAAGATTTCTGGCTCAAACCTCTCAGCAGATTCGTCCTCAATCCACTTTATAATCGTATTTCCCAGCAGTTCATTCTCTCTTTCAAGCAGTATACTATCTAATTCAGCCTTGATTTTTGAGAGCTTCTGAAATGCTACTTCAATAGTTCGCCCCTCTTCGGCCTCAGCTATCTTATGTCTAGTTATATTGTTTGTTTCAACTAATTCTTTATACTGGTCTGCTTTTTTTGATTCATTTTTTATTTCATTATGTATTTCATCTCTGATCTTTTCAAAATTTATTTCATCTCTGATCTTTTTTAAGTCCTCCTGACAGGTAATTTTTTCCTGATTAGACCCGTATGATCCATTTGAATACTTATTTTCCAGAAACTCTTCTTCTTTATTTTGTTCGCTGAGTTGTGCTTTTACCTCTTCAAATTTCATCCAAAACTCGTTATATAATCTCTTAAGCACCAACCCTTCTTCCGGCTTAAATCCCCTGTCTTTTAAAAAGCTGTTATGGATCTTCCGTGCTCTATCCTTAGCTTCCTCTTCTTTTTTGATATCTGACCTAAAATTATCTATTTTTTCTTCCGCATCGTGATAGTCTCTCAAATTTTTTAATTGAACTTCAGCATCATCGCAATCCTTAAAACGAATAAAATACGGCTCCAAACATCTATTGTAGGCGTCGCAATGACTTCTGAATATTTCTTTTGCACATTCCAATGAACCACTTATACCTTCAAGATCACTCTTTCTTCTCCACCACTCATCCACTCTGGCTCCAAGTACGTCAAGCCAGTATTCATTCTCATCTCCTTCAAGTTTAAGTCCCTGAAGTGCTTCTTCAATTTTGGACCTTTCTTCTTTCAAGTCCTTCTCGAGAGAATTGATTTTCTTACGGCGTTGAATAAGATTTTTTTTCCTCGCTTCGTTTCGGTCGCCCTGATTCAGTTTATTAAGCAAGAAGGGAGATATCCGCCAACCCATTAACCAAGCGATCGAGACAACAGACGTAAAAATCCCCCAACCAAAATCACCTTTCCAAAATAAAAAAATTGATAAGATAAACGACGCCGTTATGATCGCCCCCCAAAAGAAAGAAAGCCAATTAGGTAATTCGCCTCCTTTCAACATATTTGTCCATAAAGAAATATCAGATTCTATCTCGTCTACCTCTCCCGAACTCCCATTCAACTCATCTTCTAAATCACTTAAATCACTTTTATCTTTTTCCAGCTCCCTACGTAGTTTGGAATATGAAAAAAACTCCTTAAAGGTATAACCATGAAATAATTTCGAATCTAAATGATCTAAATCATCAACATTTGCGATACTCTTCGAGTAAGACTTCATCTCACCTTCACATCTTGCTTTATCTTCTCCAAATCTATTTATGTTATTAAATTCGTCTCTGATATTTTTTAAATATTTTTCCGCACAATCAAGATCCCTCTGCTCAGGAATCCTATCTAAATTTACGATGCCTGTGTTTTTTTTGTGATTTTCCTGTTGATTCAGCTGATTCCTTTTTGACAACAATCTATCTTCAATCTCCTGAATCTCAGCTTCATATCTTTCCAACTCTTTTATATCATCTTCCTTCATTTTCCCCAGATGATAGTCAAACTTTCCTAGGTCATCTTCAAGCGCTGCTACTTTCTCTTTGACATCAATAATCTTGAGTAAATCCCTTAGACTTTCTATTCTCCTGGCAGCCTGAAGAGCATCATTTTCTTCTTCTACTTTCTCACCAAGTTTATCACGCTTGGCATCTAATTCTTTCTCAGTCGCTTGTGCAGCCTCTAATTCTATTCGAGAATCTCTAAGCTCGGATTCAAGCTTTTTTGGCCGAGTTGGAGTGGAACTGAAATTCAATTCTTTCGCTATCCAACCCAGGTCAACTCCACCATGGTATAACGTATCAATTTGTTGTGCAAATTTCATATTTGCATCATGATGAGTTCCGGTCGTACTCAGTAACTCTTGGACACCGAGCCAATGTTGGGCACTCGTGTCGATCGTGGGCACTTTAGGCCCTTCATCAGTTTTATGACCGTTCAGTTTCCAATCCGGCTCATCGCCCACTAAACTTACNTCCCACCGATCTTTACCGATGACAAATTCGGTCGATAATTTTGGATCTATAAGGGAATTGAGTTTGGGCCAAATCAAGGTCTGTAATGATTTACCGGTAAGTGATTTACCCTCACCATTAGGACCATAAATAACGTTTAACTGTTCACCAAATTCGGATATTTCNAACCAGTCCACTCCCCTCAAGCTNTTAACNGTAAGTTTTTTGAAATAAAGCGCATTCATATTTGGCCTCGCGACCTATGAGTAAGTAAAACTGCACTAAGTTGAGTCCGAATACTGGTTTTTAGCTCATGGTCCAAAATTTCATCACTTGCGTTATCATCATCAGTCTCATCGTGAATCGTATGATTGTATTTTTTCCGATATGTCTCTATATCGCCTTTTGCTTTGTCAAAAAGTTTTCGCGTACTTGGGCTATATTCGCTCGTAGGTTTCTCTTCCAATTCAATAAGAGCTAATGCAACTAAACCAATTGGACCCTTTCTTTTCGACTCTTCATAGAGATCAATTTTCGGAAGGACTGTGCAATCCACCTTATCAATTGAACAATATACACCTTGGAAATCCAAGGAACTTTCTCTCGTTTCAACCAGCTCACTCAGAAGTCCATTTAAAGCCTTAATGTCATTTGCAAGATCGGTTTGGCCACTCAGTAATAACCTTAAAACAACATACTTAAGAAATTCTCCACTTTCGATCTTAACTTTTTCAACTTTATCCCTAATTTTATCCAGCACATAGTTATTGGGNTCTGTTCTTTCAATATTTTGATCAAAAGNTGTTAGATCTATTTGAAATTCATCTGGACCCACATAGCGCACCGTCGATATTGGAACTTGTCTAAATTGTGACTTTATAGTCTGATCTAAATTAATAATTTCTACGCCGTGAATCCCTTTTTCATTTGCGTGTAACGCTTGAGGTGAACCGGGATAAATTATAAAAGGACTTCCGGGAGTCTCCACTAAAGCCCGTCTGTGTTTATGCCCTAACAACCAACCATCTACAGGTTTTTGCAACATACTCTCTCGAGGAAGGAATGCATATTTCGTATCACGGTTATTCAACTCACCATGTATCATTGCCAACACAGGCCAGTCACCTTCCCGTAAAAAATCATATGATTCGATAGGCTGCTGATTAGATACGAACCTTTCTAAATACGACCAACCATCAATGCTGAGCACTATCCTTCCGGAATCGGGATTGTNAATGTTGACACGTTCCCATTTGTGTTCACTTCCAAGTAGCTGGAAAACCTCATCGGGAAAAGAATCGTTCAGACGAGAGAGCACTCCGAAATCATGATTACCGGAAACCGCCACAGTTTTTATTCCATTGTCACCGAGAAGTCTTAATCCTTTTTCCAATACGGATCTGGCTTCGGTAAATTTGTTGTGATCATCAGCAACGTCACCCGTCAGACATACGACCAAAACCTTTTCTTGGATAGCTACATCAACAATCCGACCCCATGCCTCACTCGCAGCGACTCCTTTTTCACCAGCTTCAGCAACCTTTTCATTTCGACCTATATGAAGGTCGCCAGAAACTAAAACTTTTAGTCCATTCATTTCAAAGGCCTCAAAANAAAGATGTCCTGTATAGTNGGATTAACACTAATTACAAATCCTNCCCAATTATCGATAGCGTTCTTCGAAAACACTCACAGCGCTGCGCACTGTGATGAGAGCCATATCTACGCGCCCGTCAAATGTTCCAAACATTCCCATTTCAGTCCCGAACGCCATTCCGTATTCGCGAGAACAATAATCCATCAAATTGAACCCCTCCCCCCGACGTGTAGCATCAAGCCAGAAAACTGCCTGTTCAGACATATCGAACCATTTCGAAGGAGCATCTTCTTCAGTGGCAAGTGTTGCTCCGGATGCAGCAATGGCGCTTATGATTGCTGTAGCAGCTTTCTCTTCCCAAATTTGTGCATCAGGCTCAGGCAGTTTACGGGCTGAAAGCCAATAGCGGTCGTCCATCCCTGCCGATTCATGAAGATCAAAACTTATGCCCGGTTTAATCTTGCGTAGCAATGATCGGGTTACTCTCGGCTCTACAGGTGCCCACGCTGTATCGTGGAATCGGTTTATATGTAAGATTTCGCCGTCGAGCGAAACTACCAATGTATAGGCCCGATCGAATAGNTTAGTTCCTTCTACTCCAGCCTGGCCCGCAGGCTGATACACCCTCCGACCAATCAAAGGNGCTAAAATTTCAGGTGAGTCGCGNGAAATCTGCTGCATCCGACCATACCCGTAGCCCTGTGGGTTCTTACGTTTCGGACCGGCACGGAACTTTATATCTCCCTCATCTACGATATCTGCTTTTGTTTCCGGACGGGCACTCGCGTAACCGTAGTCTCCTACAAGCGTCAACAGAAAATCATCATCTTCAAAGAGAATCTCTCCCTCATTACGTAAAATACCTTCGAGTTGATCAAAATCATTTATGACAGGTGTCTCTCCCAAGCCGAGACTAAGGGCATGAGCAAACCCGTTATGAGCAACTGGATCACGAGTGGGAATGACATATACTTGATGCTCAGTATCCAGTTCGTTAATCAACTGTACGGCTGCAGACACGCCAGCGTGCTCAGTGGCGTGACTCCCTGCAGTAATAAAAATTGCCGGTGTCTTATCNCCACCACCTCGAGCAGCAACAATCGGCGCACCATCGACCGTGTGTCCTAAAACAACGACTTCTTTAGCATGTGTGCGTGTCTCAGCAAGCAAATCTTCGTATTTCCAGAATATTTTCGCCATTATAAATCCTCTTGCATTGATTGGTAAATCATCCCTTATAGTAGTTTTAATGTGGATGATGCTTAGGCCATTGGTAAACTCCAAACAGAAGATATTTCATCAAATTCTAATCGAGCAGGCATCAGTTTCAGCAATCCCGTTTTGAAATCACGCCCAAATACTACCACGGTATCCGGTCCCTCGGCTTGAATACGACTGTGATTATTNTGAACAATTATAAAACGCCCGTCATCGCTTATNCAAAACACCCAGGGTATTCTNCCACCCGTTGGTTCAAACTGTACGGGATTTATGGTTCCGTCAGCTTGGTTAACTGCAAAAACGGCTATAGAATCATGGCCACGATTACTCGCATAAAGGTATCTTCCATCCGGTGCGAGAAGTAATTCAGAAGCATGCGAAGGTTTGGAATATATCTGGTTTGGGAACTTCGACGGATCCTGATTTTCTTCCGCCCAACCCTCGGGCAATGACGAAACAGTCTGTAAAATTGATAATTCTCCATTTTCTTCCCCATTTCGACTTAATACACATACTGTATTATCAAGCTCATTTAAAACATATCCATATAGGCCATTATCTGAAAAATCAATATGCCGGGGCCCAGCAAGATCATGTAGTAAAACTGAGCTACTACGGTAAAGCCTACATGCATCATAATCTATAGACCAACATACGACCTCATTGGATCCTAGATCTGCGACGTAAAGCTGATCCCCACAGACAATAACTCCGTGCGGATGAGCCGATTCTTGTCTAAATTCTGGACCATCTCCCCATTGCCCTTCAATGCCATGATGAACACCTTGGCCATTCAATAAGACTTTGGCTTCGCCTAATGCCCCTTCATCCGAAATCGGCAAATATGATATCGTACCATCACCGTAATTTGCAGTAAACAACATTCGTGTGGATTTATCTATACAGAGATGGGCGGCACTATCGCTTCCCACGGGAACTTTTCCAGAAAAAACAAGCCCTTTCTCATCTGTCAATACGAACCATGAGACCTCTGAATTACTCAATGCGTATAGCATCGTCAAACCATTTCTTGTAGTAGCAAGCTGCATATAGCCGGGAGATTCTGCAGGAAAACTCAATGAATCGAAAATCTGCAATCTTTCACCATCATTTCCCAAACGGCACAAATATAGCCCACTCGTTTCATTTGAGGAGTTTTGTTTACCTGCAACAATAAAATCATAACACTGTTTAGTCATTTTAACCTCTTTTACCAAAAAATCCAGATCAAATTGAATACTCGACTTTTAATTAATCAACATAGCATTTTACTTAACAAAAATATTATGAGAAAATTATAAAAAGTAGACGCAGTCGCAAAAAACCTCCTTTTCCTGCGACCTATTAATTCGTTTGATTATTGTCTCAATAGTATGTTTTTTTGTAGTTTGCATGTTTTGTTGAATTTTAGGAATAAACTATTTTAAGAAGAAACATCAAAACTATTATACCTTTAATATCAAGCATCAGAGGAAAATGCATCATGTTGTTAATGAGATACATATATATATGTGAACGGAGTCGGTAATGGAGAAACTCATCAGGAAACTCGCGGTGATACTCGCTACAGACTGTGTAGGCTTTAGCAAAATGATGGATAAAAACGAAGAATTAACATTGCAAAATATCAAACTATGTCGGCAAATAATCGACCCAATCATTGAAGAAAATGGTGGTAGAATATTTCATACGGCAGGAGACTCTGTGATCGCGGAGTTCAACAGCGTTGTTGACGCAGTCAATGCCGCAATTGAATTCCAAAAAATGTTGCACGAAAGAAATGAAAAAATCAAAGAAGAATCAAAGATGCTTTTTCGAGTCGGAATTCACTTAGACGACGTAATAATGGAGGGTGACAACGTCTATGGAAATGGTGTAAATGTAGCCGCCAGGCTTGAATCCTTGTGCGAGGCAGGCTGCATCTTAATTTCACGAAACGTACAGGAAAAGATAGTGAAACGTATTCAGGTTGCCATTGACAGTATCGGAAACGCTCAATTGAAAAATATTGAAGGAGATTTTCCACTATTTCAAATCAAGCCACCTAATGCTTCTGATAGCATGTTAAAGAATTCAACAAATTTAACGAACGAGTCTTATTCTCAGATAGCTCAAGCTCCTTTAGTCGAAGAGCCGGGTAAGACCAAACCACGATTAATGCTAATCCCTTTTCGAAACGTTAACAAAAGCGAGGACAACGAATTTCTCGTTGAGGGTATTGCAGATGATATAATAACTGAATTTTCGATGATCAATTCTATCGAGATCATGTCGAGGAATACGACTTTTGACTATATGGAAAATCCAATAGGAATCAACGAAGTAATTACAAAATATTCGTTGGACTATACCATCACCGGAAGTATAAGATCATCTGGAAACCGGATACGTGTATCTGCCGAATTAGGAGATGCGCAGACTGGTGATGCTATTTGGAGCGAAAGATACGATAGAACGCTCGACGACGTTTTTGAGATTCAAGATGAAATTGTATCTAAGATGGCGAAGACAATTTTAAATGAAATTGAAGTTACCAGTTTAAAACGAGCTAAAAGAAAGCCAACCGACAATATGAACTCGTATGAGTACTTGTTACGAGGCCGACATCACAAAAGAATGAAAACCAAAGAGGATGCTAACGAGGCAGTAAACATGTTCAACCGTGCCATCGAACTTGACCCTGAAAATGGTAGAGCTTATGCAGAGCGTTGCTGCACCTGGGGAGGTGGGCTAGGAAAAGGGTGGTTTTCTGAATCAAACGAAGAATTAGCCGAGAAAATAGTTTCGACATTGAAAGAAGCTTCCAACTTGACAGAGCATGATTGGGATTGCCACAGACTACTATGTGCCGTATCTACACATTTCGAGAATTATGAACAGGCACTATATCATGGTCAGAAGGCATATGAGCTAAATCCTAACAACCCTGTAGTTTTAGTGCACTATGGNGAGTCTTTGATCTTTAATGGCGAGTTCAAGATAGGAATAGAGCTACTACAAAAAGCGTATAAACTCGATCCAACTGATCCAGAAATATACCAATGTATTATATGGGGCTTATATACTTCGGGCGACTACCAAACTTGTATCGATAATACAGAAAAAGATAAAAGGCTTGATGCCCAGACATGGCTACTGAGAATTGCNAGTATGGGAGCGATGATGATGAATGACGAAAGAGATCGGGAACTAGATATCTTCAAACAAACTCACGGAGAAAATGAAATTCAATCTTATTGCGATGATCTCGAATTCAATAACTCTGCAATAAAACAGGCTACCCAACATTTCCTTTTCGACACCGGTGACTCCATAGGGGATTTAATTAACGAGACCAAAAATGAGGCTCTTTCGCTCAACGAAAACTAAAAGAAGAAAAAATCTGCACTAATAGGAGAAAAACTATCATGCGAACCATTGAATTCAACGGTCGAAATACCCCTCCGGAATGGGCTGTTCACCAACGACACCTTTTTGAAATGATGAATCGNGCAGCACCAAAATTTGTAAATAAATATACCAGGCCAGATGGTACTTTTATCTGGCGTGATGAATGGCCTGGTATGGATGGTTCAGACGACGGCTACGAGAGCTATCTGTCCTTCCCTCTGTTCTATATACTGGGCGGTAGCGAAGAAATTCATTCTATGTCTAGACGTCTTTGGTCTGCCGTAACTTGGCAGTTCACACAGTTTGGTACAGTATCCCGCGAGTTTGATAAATATTATGACTGGATGCACCACGGCGAGGCCTACACGTATTTGCATTATTTAGGGATGTCCGACCCAGACAACTACGTCGATCGTCAGCGAGCCATTAAATTCGCTGCCATGTATATGGGGGAAGATCCAGAGGCACCAAACTGGGATGCAAAGCATAAAATAATTCGATCTCCAATCAACGGCAGTGCTGGACCGTGTATGGAAATGAAATGGGACGACTGGGTCACACATAGAGACAACCTTTCTCCNTATCTGGCACCNTATGAAGACATTCCTGGGCATGAAAGTGACGATCCATTTGTTAAACTGGACTGGTCAAATGATGAAGTATATGCAAAGATTCTTAAGACAATGAACGAACGAATGGTTCCTGGTGACGTACCCTTAAACCTTAATGCAACCAGCTTAATTACAAACGCTTATCTCTATACAGGGGACGATAAATACAAACAGTGGGTAATTGATTACATTCAAGCATGGATGGATCGCACAGAGGCCAATGGAGGAATTATTCCTGACAACGTTGGTCCTTCCGGTAAAATCGGCGAANTNATGGATGGAAATTGGTGGGGCGGTTATTATGGTTGGCGTTGGCCTCACGGTGGCTGGGTCATGTTGGAAGCAATGTGTAATGCTGGATGTAATGCGACTTTGCTCACTGGTGATGCTTCATGGCTCGACCTATTTCGGTCTCAAGCCGATCGACTCTGGGAAATGCGACGAGAAGAAAACGGCCAAATTATGATTCCAAATAAGCACGGAGCAAAGGGTTGGTTCGAATTTATCCCCCATGCCTCTAGCCAAACGCTTCGACTGCTAATGCACGCTTATGCTGTAGGACGTAAGCAAGAAGATTTGGATCGGATTGAAGAACAATACGGCGACCGTCCATTGCCTGAAACCAAACCGCTTCCTGGTTGTGGCAAAGCGGGAAGTTTTACTATCCACGAATGGTTTGAATATACCGTCGGTCGCAATCCAAAATTCCCTGAGAGAGCCCTAGCAATTACATACGCTGAGATGAACCGAAGGCTTGACCGTATCGACTCTGAAACTGTTGACTGGAAAACCTGGGATGATGGACCTGAATGGCAGGACGTTCATCACTGGCAAAACATTAATCCTGTTATTCCCGAAGGTATAATGCAAATGGCAATGGGTACACCAACCGCTGTATACCACGGTGGAATGGTACACTCTGCACTACGATATTTCGATCCAATCGTAAAGAGGCCGGGACTTCCTCCTGGCATGGCTGCCCTTGTAGAAAAAATAGAAACAAATCACATCCATCTACACCTTGTAAACACCGACATACTTGAGTCACACGAGGTACTGTTACAAGCCGGAGGATGTGCCGAACACGAATTCACCAATGCTCAAAGCGATGAGGAGGGCTCTTCACCAGTTGCGATTGACGACCGCCACATGCGAGTACGTATTGGGCCGGGTAGCCAGACTAAATTAAAAATTGGACTTAAAAGGTTGGCGCATAGACCGACCTATAACAGACCAAGTTTTGACTAAAAATATCTCAAGAAGNTAAGACCATATCCACGCACCAATGATTGAAACATACTAACTCATTTGGTCATTATCGAGATATGACATTTCAGGTTTCATAGTCCAGCGTATAGAATCAGGTGGCTGAATGTTCTTTGTCCAACCGGTTTGTATTGCCATATCCTGTCCGAGTTCAATGATTTTTGTACGAATCAATTCAGGATCCCAACCATTAAGAACTTCGGCAGTAAGTTGATCTACTATTTCTTTATATGACGGNTCACTGGATAAATCNGTTGTTTCTTGAGGATCCGCTTCAAGATCAAAAAGTTGACAGGGTTGGCCATGGTAGTAATTCAGTTTAAAATTATCTCGGCGGANCATCCGCTGATAAATACCTTCCTCAGGGAAAGGGCCTCCCGCCCCAACCGCATTTTGACAAAACTCGGAAAATGCTACGTTATCCCATAGAACTTCTTCCGACTCTGTTAACAAGGGCAATAAACTCCGACCACGTGAATGTGGGAGAGCCGGACACTCCAACGCATCAAGCATGGTCGCATTAAGATCTAAAGATGAGGTAACCTTGTTACAACGAATCCCTTCGGGAAGATGCCCCGGCCAGGATAATATCGCAGGTACTTTAACTGAATGTTCATAAAATGTCTGTTTCCACCATAGACNATGTTCACCGACCTGTTCTCCGTGATCGGACATGTATACAACGAGAGTATTTTCCTCAAATCCATTTTCACGAAGTGCTGTCATAATCTGTCCAATCATCACGTCCATTCGATAAACCAACGCCCAATAAGCAGCCCGACAACGATGAATTTCCTCGGCACTAACCTCTTTAATATCACAAGCTTCCCTNCACCACTTAATATGTGGATGCAAATGTTCACTGAAAGCTTCGGAATATTGAGGAGGTTTAACTCGATCATAATATCGTTCGTAGTCTTCTTTTCGTGCAATAAAGGGTTGATGGGGTAACATAAAACCAACCGAAAGTGAAAATGGTTCTATAGATTGACCGGCTCTCCTTTGTACTCCAAGAGAATCTAAATAATGAACAGTTGCGGCAGTAACATCTTCATCATGAACCTGATACGCACTCTGTCCATGTCCAGATTCNTTTAAAGAACTTCGTGTAGGNCCAGGTCCACCTATTCCATGTCCNCCATTTCCCTTCCCTCCAGGTCGATTGGNACCATGATCACCTATAAGACGCTCCACATATCCCTGTAATTGGTCTCCACCAACAGAATGCATACGACCAATAAGTGTCGGGCGAAAGCCTCCGGCACCCATCGCGTGTGCAAACGTCGGTATTCGCGAATCGAGCGTGTGCATATTGGTCCATACTTCATTTTCGTATGGATACTTTCCAGAAAGCATAGACATTCGTGAAGGAACACAAATAGGGGAAGGACAATAGGTATTTTCTAATACCACACCACGTTGAGCAAGAGCGTCTAAATTCGGTGTCTATACCAGCGTATCTCCATAGCATCCGGTTACATACGGATTGTGTTGATCAGAGTGTATATAAAGGAGATTCGGCTTTTTATTTTCNATCATCGACAACCTCAAAATTGAAGATTNAACATTAATTAATCGNCAAGTNATTTAAAGTAGATTTTCACTTNACTACAGTCAAACNGANCTAACNATAATCCGTAAGCTGAGAAACATCATTCTTTATTCGCTCACTGGAGGATCAGACGTATAGAAGATGTGCAATCAATGCTTTAATCAATCCTAGTCGCCATAGCAGTTGCGACAGATATATTTTCTCATGGAAAAATGACAAAAGTCACTATTAATTTTAGATTACTCTACGCAGGTATCCCTCCAAAACATTNATGCANNCTAATNCNTCTTTAGATACGGAACAGAAAATGAGCAAAGAAGAATTAAATTCCTTCGTTCTGAGTGGCTCTTACTTTGAAGAGCATGGTCAACTTAATAATGTGGTTTATGACGATATTAATTCTATTGGCCTCAATGACATTTATTTGGTAGAAGACGACGCGCCCGCTATCGGCCAGCCTGAAGGCACCAAAGATCGATCGTGGTTTGAAAAACTTAACCGAAACATAATAATCCGAAAAGACTTGGTATTAGAAGATGCGCGATGTTCTGCAGCCCATCTCGTTTTTGTTGGCGTAGAAGCCGATGACAATGAAATTCCCCTACACATCAGTATCAATGGAGTAGAAATTGTGCGGCCACCCAGCAAGGTTGCGCACCCTTCTGCTCGACAATATTACACAAACGATTGGGGCGNGTCTCATTTTGACAATTGGTTTGTGATANAAATACCTGTAAAAGCTCTTCAAGTTGGGAACAACGAAATTTTGCTGTGGACAGAATCTGAACAGACTGGCTGGGAAGTTATGGTGGCGGCGGAAGAGGAATACTTCCGAGGTTCGCTTACAAGATCTATACATCCCAACCGCAGCGCAAAAAGTCAAGACGGTGGTAAGTCATGGGACTTTGAACATTTAGGCTGGAAAAATGAAATTGATGGAGAATATTGTATTCGCCTAAGCCTCGATCGCCACGTTTCCGAAGGAACATATACATCACCGGTGATTGATATTGCGGGTGACACAAAAAAAGTCAAACAATTCTTAAAAATCACTGAGAGCCGTATTAAATGGGTAATGGAGGTTCCGGCAGAGTGTAGCGCAGAGGTTCGAATTCGACTAGGAGATAGTCTGGTTGTCAGCACGTTGGAATGGTCAGAATATTTCGACGTAAATAATTATGAAGTTGTATTGGATAATCCTCGTAATCGGTATCTGCAATTTGAAATAGTCCTGCGTACTCAAAATCCATTAGTAACACCAAAATTTTCATCCTTGACTATAAAAAGCTCTCTAATAAAAAAACAAGATTCAGATGGATTATTTTACGCAATAAAAAACTTTAATAATGGGAAGGTAATACGCTCTTCAAAAAAATACATTTACGAGGATTTTGCTAACCTAAAGGATTTACGTAAAGATTTCGAATTGGACAAGGTCATAGCTGAGGCTTCTAGTGAGTTCGATGCACAATTACGATTAATGGCATGGGCATATAAAGTGCCCTTGAGTCCATTAAATCCTTATGCCTGGAATTACTACGATCTGCTCAAACCACAACGCAACGAAAAAGGAGCGATTGTTTTACACAAACCGTATGACAAACGACGACGAGACGGACATTGCCTTTACTGTAACCTAGCTTTAGTTGCAGCATGTATCGCAATGGGCTATCCTGCGCGTTGGGTGAATATTTCCAGTAAACACACCTATGGCCACGAAGTAGCAGAGATTTGGTCCAATGATTTTAATAAATGGGTCTTTATGGATTCTACTCGTGATTACTACATCTACAACCCCGATACAGGAATACCCCTAAGCCTCGTCGAAATCAGTCAGCGATTAGGCAAAATCATGCCAGGACAAGCAACTTGGGAGTTTCCCGTACAATGGCATTTACCCAAAAAATCTATGCTTGATAAAGTATATATCGCTTATCGAGAGGGCGACCATGAAAAATCGGTCCTTTCCGATGACGAGATTGAAGGAGAAAACCTGCTAATGTATAAAGGCCATTTGCAAATGCCTCTGAGGAATAATTTTGCTAGTAATCCTCATCCATTACCATGGCGACTATCAAGCAACTGGGGTAGCGATCAATTCTTCTGCTATTATAGCGAAATGTTTCCACGGAAACAGGAATACCAGCACCATACAAAACGCTGGCAGGATTTTAATCCAACTCTTAATCAAGCAGAACTGTTTCTTTACGAAACAAAACAAGTCGGCGTATTGCGCGTCGAAATTGACACTGAGACACCTTATTTTGATACGTTCTTAGTTAAAATTTCCGACAGAGAATGGAAAGAATACAAAAAATTTACATTCGATTGGTCACTGAGTGAAGGTCTTAATCACCTACGGGTAAAAGTTCGCAATCAAGCAGGCGTGTGCGGAAAAGAAAGTTACGTAACAATAATGGCAAACAAGTAATTTTTTTACGTGATTTTACGACAGCTTAAAAAAATCAATTTTTATTTCAAAACAGAATGAAAAACTTCTTGATAAATCGCTCTTAGCAAGGAACGATTATCGCTACTTTCAACATCTTGGGTGATTTCCCAGATCATTATACCACCAGCGTCTCGTTTTTTTACCAACCGAACTTTTTCAGTTATAGTATTGATACCGTTGTAATATATTTTATCCAATCGATCAGAATTTTCTGCCCCAGGATATTCATTAACTATCTCCTTATACGAAATCCCCATACGTTCGGAAGTATTATATTTAAAATCATATCCATAAAACGGAACTCCAAGGATCAATTTCACCGAAGGAACACCTCTCATCATGAAATGATTCAGATCCTCTTCAGCTTTAGCATAAGATGAATGTTGACCAATAACATCTGGCGCCCACGGACCCGTAGCATCATAGGACATAACATTAATCCAATCGAATTGTGCCAGTGCCACATCGGAAATTTGATCGCTATACCACAGCCCCAAAGCTGCGGTCAGCAACTTTTCAGATTTCAATTTTAAAGCTAAATCAGTTACAAATTCTTCATAGTTGGCAGGGATATTATCCCCTTCTATATCTATATCTATACCATCCAAATCGTGCTGTTCAACATATGCAACAAGATCCGCGACAAAATCTGTACGATTATCGATATTGAGAAAGTCTTCGTATGGTGGTGCAATAGCCCCGCCTAATGAGATACTTACCTTGACGTTATTTTCTTTTGCTTTTAATACAACAGCAGCGACTTGATCATCGTTTAAATTATCTTCCAAATTGCCATCGCTATCAGGATTGCCGAATGCAATATTCACATGCGTAAGTTTAGAGAAGTCCGCTACGCTTAGATTTCGATCAAAATCTCCCCATGTCGGGAGATAGCCTATCACCTTGAATCCTTTAGGATATTTGTTAAAGTCAGAATGCCCAGAATTAACAACATCATCTGAATCACTATTTCCACCGACCGAGCACCCCCACGCAGTAATGCAAATTATTAGCAGATTCAACAAAAAATTATTTAAGTGCAGATTACATCCTTTCAGATAATCAATAGACTTCTGGAGATCAACAAAATGGGCGAATATTCTATTTTGTCACGAGCATTTTCCGCAAAGCTCGGTATTCACCAACTTTCATTTCGCAAAAATATATTCCATTACCCACAATCAATCCTGATTCATCAAGACCATCCCATACAACGCGATAACTACCCAATGACTGGTATTGATCTATCAAATCTCGCACCAACTGACCCGCTATGTTGTAAACTTTCAAGCTTACTAGGCCTGATTTGGAGAGACTGTAATTAATATTTGTATTAGCATTAAAGGGATTTGGGTAATTCTGCTTTAAGGCATACGAAAATTTTTGCAGATCTATCGACTCCTCAACTTTCGTATCTGTGATCACTTCATTACCCCTTCCGATTCCACTCCCCAGAGACTGTGAAACAACAATAACGTTATTAACAGACAATTCTGTCCCTCGAACAAGTAACCCCAAAGAACTATCTAAAGATACCCATACGAATGTACCATCAGTTGTGATAGTCTCTCCTGTCGGAACCACAAGCGAATTTGGAGCACTCTCTTCGCGAATCCAAGCTATATCAACTCCATCATCCCCGATTATTTCCCAGGCTACACCATTTTCTGTATCTATAGGTGTTACATTCAAAGGTCGATCAAATCCATCCGAATTTTCACTTCTATATGGAGCGAGTATTGTCAAAAAATCTGGCGCTTTTCCTTTGATAACAGAATCAGTAACCATATGATGTTCAGCATCTTTCTCGAGCTTGTGGACATGCGGAGAACTGTTTTCCACGTAATTAGGCTCTTTATGGATACAATCTCCTTGACTTGACTTGGTGTATATGATTACAGATCCATTTTCGCGCTGAATATGCGGTCCGTATTCAGACAAGGTAACAGTACCATCAAGATCTTTTCCTGCGAACGCATGGAGTCGAAAACGATATTCACGCGTAGTATCCTGTTCTGCTTCTAAGTGATCGGCTACGACAAAATAACGACCTCGAACAAAAGCTATTCCACGAATAAAATCAGTCTCCTGATAGGTCTGTCTTGATTCGGCATAAGCTACCTCTTCTGTCTCGAGTATATTTTCAATAAACGCGTCGGAATCCCCCCAATCATTTAACAACCCCTTTTTCGGAACGCCTTCACCATCTACTAAGATTAGATTATGGGAACTAGCTGATGAAGTAACTGCATTATCAAAAGAGTTTGGTTTATAATAACCCGTATCCGTGATCAGAAGATCACCATAGGCAGCCATAACAAAAGAGGTGCCATCAGAATGATCGTGAATTGTCTTACGTGCGGAACCACTCTCTCCCATGAGTATTAATACACGATCATCGCTCTCCCAGCCCGAACGGAAAACCGCCATGCCTCCGTCTTTAAAGAACCGATTCTTCCAACTTGGTGGGCTAGCACCCGAAACTGGTTTTACATAGGCCAGATGCGTAATCGGTAATTCAAATCCTCCTTTCACTTTATACGGATCAGATGGATTTGATTCCCAATCCCAATACAGATAATCCGCACCTCCAAAATATGTGAACACCGCGGAACCATTTTGGTTTCGAAGAGGTGAATCCGCTATTGGCGCGCGGTTACCGCTTGGAAGTCTGAGCGAAAGGGACCAGTCCATGATTTTTCTAAAGAGTTCCGTGCGCATGGGATTAGTAAAAGTAAACTCTTCCCCATTGATACAACCATGCCCCGTCCATGGATCAGCATCTGATCTGTTAATACAATTACGATGGTAAATATGACTTTCCGATTGCCTATTCTCTAAGGCAACAAAAAAAGCTATCGCAGGTGCAAAACCGTAGTTGAAGTAAAATGGACCTTCGGATATCGCCCCGTCGGCTTGAATATACTTCCCGTCTGGCCCGAGTAAGTAGTCTAATTCGCTTACGGACCAGTCCAGCCAATCCTTAGCGCTTGGGTGATCCTGAAAGGCCAAGGCCACAAACCCGATAGCAGCTGCCGTTCGAATTGGATGATTGTTTTGCGCAACAGTAAGCGACAGTTGTCGAATTGAATCGTCTAAAATATATTTTGTATAGAACTGCTGGGTAATGGTGACAAGTTTTTCTTCGATGATACTCGCCTGTTGGTCGGTAAAAAATGAAGTAGCCTTCAGAAAATCCCAGGCTGCGGTATAGTGGATCAACGGTCCAGGCATACGAATATTAATCCCCCACGAAGTGTGATCATCCCAATTACTTTCCAGTATTTCCATTGCTTTTATCGATCGTTCCGCAGCTTGTTTATCGTTATTTAACCAAGCAAGAAATGCGTTAGCAACCGCGATTTCTCCATTCTTACCATGATTTTTAGCATCCCAATCACTAAGATCAATTTCAAAAAAATCCGAGTGCGCTTTCGCTATAAGATCCTCATAAATACTAGCCATAGGATCTTTTTGTATGTTCTCCAAGACCGTCGCACGCCGATCCTCAGTTAAATATAGGAACGGATGAGTTCTTTTTTCAGTAGTTGATGCACTGCTCTCGTGAATACTAGCTTTTGAAACCACAGCTAAAACTATCCATACAATTAAAAAATTCAGATTACCAACACCCATGACCTCTCCTAACGGCATTTTCGTTTACAGAAAACCTTAAAATAAAATATTTCATGACTAATTTTTCTTATCTAACGACGCCCCTAACCTTAATTGCTTTTAAAAAAACACGCACAAAACAACATCTATATTTTGACTAATATTACTACTTTTATTTTACTAACACATTCTTTATTTAGCCTCAAAAATCGTTAAACCATTGTTTGCTTAAAAGTAACGGCTTATGAAAAACATAAAAAACATTGTATGGATTTTGACGGATAGTCAACATGCCGAAGCCGTCGGCTATATGGGGAACAAAGCCGTGCATACACCTAACCTCGACAAGCTCGCGGAAAATTCCAAAATCTTTACCAATGCCCACTGCCAGTCTCCCATTTGCGTGCCCTCGCGAGAAAGTTTTATTACTGGGCGGTATCCGTCAGATCTGGGA
The DNA here is from genome assembly GCA_002693325.1 of Gemmatimonadota bacterium. Taxonomy (GTDB): domain Bacteria; phylum Latescibacterota; class UBA2968; order UBA8231; family UBA8231. The sequence continues at coordinate 24,401 of NZPK01000017.1, forward strand.
ATCCTGCACAACAAACACAACCACGCAAGTACTGCCGATACCCTCGGTCATAAATTTCATCGAGCAGGATTTAAATCTTGCTTCTCCGGTAAATCGCATTTCATTGCCGACAACCTCCGATTTGCAGACCATGACATGGAACGCGGTTTTGAACGCTATGCCGACTGGGACGATTACCTTCACTATCTCCGAAACAAAAATTTCTTCGACATAATCGACAAAAGCAAAGTAAAAAGAGGCTGTTACCAGGGCGATCCGCGAGAGATGCGGGAAATCGAAGGAGCAGCTAACCGATGTTACAACGTCTTTGCCCAAGAAAATGGCGGCCATCTGTCCGACGAATATTCAGTCGAACACTGCGCATTTGAACGGGCTTCAGACTGGCTCGATAACAACCACACAAATCCATTCTTCCTATTTTATTCGCTGTACCGACCACACGCTCCACTCGCCGTACCCGCGGACATACCGAAGCCTTCAATCAAAGACCTCCCCCCTTTAGAATGGAATGAACAAGACCTGATTTCAACGCCTTCATTGCGACAGCGAATCGCCTTTATGAACAACAATCAGGACAATGCCTATAATACAGGGCTCGACACAGCGAGGACCTATGCCGAAAAACCAGAATTGTCAAAAGAACCGAGACGTAGCAGGGGAATTAATTCTTACGACAAATTCCGCCTCGATTACTTTCGTTCGATAAGTTACATCGACCGCTATGTAGGCAAACTAATCAACAAACTAGAAAAATTAGGCCGCAGAGAAGATACCATGATTGTTTTTACTTCAGACCACGGCGACATGATCGGCGAGCACGGCCTAAACTTAAAAATGTGTTTTTATGATGCGGCCATTAAAGTACCCCTACTAATCCATATTCCCGGCGAATGGGATCAAGGCGAATGCGAGAACAGACCGGTGATGCTATTAGATTTAGTACCTACTATTGCTGGACAATTCGAGGTGGCAGTAGAAGACGACCTTCCCGGTAAAGACCTCAGGGATGATACGTACACTTATGATAGACCGGTGTTCAGTGAAATAGTCAGTTCGTTCGGAGCAGACATTGCGCAATACGGCTTTGAAAATCATGTGAGAATGGTAAAGACCGATAGGTGGAAATACCTAAGTAAATCTTTTGGCCAACACGAACTATACGATATGATTGAGGATCCGACAGAAAACAACAACCTCGGCGAACATTGTGCATATCAAACGATATGTGAGCAGATGAAAAAACTGATAGATGAACATCTCGGAAGATTCAATGTAGAAAACATTACCGTAGTTCAATAAAACATTACAGGAGATCTGCAGATGGCTCAGAACTTCACCGAAACAAACAAGGCATTGACGTTGGGTAGCGGCGTCAATACAGACTTCACTACAACCGAAGTAAACAAAGTCGCATACGACAAAGGATTTTATATTGCATTCAAAGATGCCGGATTCGATTCTGTCCGTTTTTTTATCAAACAAGGATGGTGCCCAGAATTCTATAAACCTGCGGTAGACGACGCACTTCAACTTGGATTAAAGGTCGTCCTCGTCCCCTTTTCAATGTATTGCTGGGGTAAAGGTCATCTTGTTCAGTGGTGGGACGAAGTAGCGGAGTATTATAAAGATTATCCCGCGGAACTGGTTTTTGAAATCATGAACGAACCGAAAATGGCAGGCCATTCCGACGGAGAAGAGTCGGAAACTATGCAGTGGTATGGGGAGTGTATCCAGGAAATCCGCAAATCCAATCCAACAAGATTATTAGCGGTCGGTGGTCCTCATTTTAATGGTGTGGAATTTCTCACCGAATACGTAACCCCTGAGTATCTTTCTTACACACTCGAGGACGGAACCGGTTTTGCTGACGATCCTAATATCTGGGGCGTCTTTCATTGTTATCATCCCAAGTCCTTTACCCACGGCGCCATAGATCAGGATATCAATAAAGATCACCCCAACTGGAAACAACTCATCATCGCCGATTTGGAAGAAGCAAATGCGTGGTCGAAAAAACACAACAAAAGAATCTACCTCAGCGAATGGGGCACGCGTCTCAATCACAAAAAAAAATATGTGGAAGAATATACGGCCTTTGTTGTAACTGAACTGGCTAAAAGAAATATCGAGTGGTCTTACTATTGCGGGGTATTTAATAATGCCTGGCCCTATGGGCTGTTCAATTCGGAATGGGGCTTTGCAGGTGTGGAAGAAATAGTAAGAAACCTAACCGGCAAAGAGCCCCCCAAAGAAGTTCCTCCCACTAATCAAATCGTTAATTCTGATTTCATGCTCGATTTGACGGACTGGAACACATCCGAATATGCTATAATGGGCACAGCCGATGAGCAGGGCGTAGATGGCACGAGAGCCATCAGAGTGCACGTGCCCTTTACCTACGAACCTGACATTGGTCGCAAAATTATACCTTCGCTCTACCAGCAATACGAGCCAGATTGGAAATTCCGCGTTATGGGAAAGGAACAGGCTAACAAATACACTATCCAACTCCGCGAAAATCGAGTATACGACATCTCATTTCATGCCCGATGCGAAGTTGGAAGCGCTCGGTTTCAACTTCAACTTGGCCAGGCGCCCGACAATGAGCCCATCATCTGGACCTCAGAAGAAATTAGGGTGGACAGTACGCTAAATAAATACGAAATAAAATATCAACATTCTATACCTTCGGTCCACAATGTGCGTTTTTCCTTTATCTTTCTAGACCGTCATTCAGAAATCATTCTCGATCAAATCGAACTGCGTGGCCATAAACCTACTTGAAAAAATAGGGGGATTTTTTGTCCAGTGTAGAAAAAACCAATATCATTTTTATTCTCGCAGACGACCTAGCCGTTTGGGCGGCAGGTTGTTATGGAAATGAAGAAATCCGTACGCCCAATCTCGACCGCATTGCAGAAACGGGCGTACGTTTTGAAAATTTTTTTGTGACGATTCCTGTATGTTCGGCTAGCCGTGCTTCTTTTTTAACAGGTCGCATTCCATCTCAACACGGTGTACACGATTTTATTGGAGGATACGCCAATTTTGGGACAGAACCGAGTTTTCTTGAGAATGAAGTGTCTTATACGAATGTCCTCGCAGACAATGGGTGGACATGCGGTCTATCTGGCAAATGGCATCTGGGTAGCACTTCTCTTCCGCAATGTGGCTTTTCTCACTGGTTCGCGCTACCCGGCGGTGCGAGTGATTATAACGATCAAAATATGATTCGCGATGGCGTGACGCAGGCCGTTTCCGGTTATCTAACGAACGTAATTACAGATGATGCCCTTGCTTTTATGGAGGCCCATAGAGAAGACAAAGACCCATTTTATCTGAGCGTTCACTATACAGCGCCACACGCGCCGTGGATAGGCCATCCTCAAGAGATTGTGGACTCTTATGACGAGTGCGCTTTCCAGACATGTCCACAGGAACCGCTGCATCCATGGGCAAAAGTACCCGAGGATAATGCTGATCTTCCGGCCCGCTCAGCAAAAGGATTGAGCAATAATCTAGGACAACGTGAGAGTTTGAAGGGCTATTATGCTGCGGTAACGGCGATGGATCTAGATGTAGGGCGAATATTGGATAGATTGGAAGAAAGGGGTATGCGCGAAAATACTCTAGTGGTCTTTACCTCTGACAATGGGCATTCCTGCGGACAACATGGTTTTTGGGGCAAAGGTAATGGAACGGACCCTGTGAATATGTACGAAAATTCTATCAAAGTGCCATTTCTTGCCAGTCATCCGGGAGTGATTCCAAAAGGGACAGTGCAGTCTGCTATGTCTTGTGCCTACGACATTTTACCCACGCTATTAGACTATACTGGGCTTCCAGTTCCCGACAAAAACCTTCCAGGCCAATCGCTACTTCCAGTATTGAAGAACGAGCAAACCGACGGTCGCGAAAGTGTAATTATTTTTGACGAATACGGTTTTTGCAGAATGATTCGAACTTCCGAATGGAAATACATTCACCGTTATCGGGATGGACCAAATGAGCTTTATAATGTCGTTAATGACCCGGATGACCGCGACAACTTAATTGCCGATCCGGATCAAACCAAACGTGTGAAAGAGCTTAGAGCGATGTTAGAATCATGGTTCAGTGAATATGTAATTCCAGATATGGATGGTCTTAAATACAATGCGACGGGCTATGGCCAGTTACGACCTATCGGCGAAAAATGGGAAGATGGGAATGAACCTTTTGATGGAAAGGACTTACCTTTAACGGACAAATAGACTGGGCCGGAAGCAAAGGCTGCCATGAATAGCACGAACAGGATAAGACAAAGGGCGAAGCTCTATCCCGTGAAGCGATCGCTAACCCCCAAGTCAGAAATAGAGCGCGATACTCACCACACGGCCAAGCAAAGCTTATAGCTTATAGCTTATAATAAAAAATATATTAGCAAATTGACGCTCCAATAATTATGGAATCCGAGTTGGATAGGAGGAGGAGACATGCAGACAAGAAAATTAGGTAAAGATGGCCCTGAAGTGTCAGTAATTTGCCTTGGAGCATGGCCACTCGGTGGTGGGATGGGTCTCATTTCCGACAAGCAGGCGATTGAGACTATCCACGCTTCGATCGATGCCGGAGCAAATTTTATCGATACCGCTGAGGGCTATCGCACAAGTGAGAGTATACTCGGTAAGGCACTTCAAGGGCGACGTAACGACGTGATTCTGGCCACCAAACTTAGCGGTGATCATTCACTAGAGCACATGAATTCAGCCATAGAAAACAGTTTGCGAGCTCTCGATACAGACTATATAGACCTGTATCAGCTCCACCGGCCACGTCCCGAAACGCCAATCGAAGATACAATAACAAACCTCGAGAAACTGAGGGATGCCGGAAAGATTCGTTACATTGGCGTGTCGAATTTTTCGGGTAAGCAGCATCGAGAGGCGGCTCAGCACGGCGTCATCCACAGTTCTCAGCCACGCTACAATATGCTTCATCGTCAGCCAGAAATCGATGTGTTGCCCGCATGTCTTGATCTGGGAATTGGTATAATTCCACATTCTTCGTTGGCCAAGGGTATACTTACCGGAAACTACCGTCCCGGATACATGTTCCCAGATGACGACGAACGGGGTGAGAAACGCGAATTTCAGGATGATGTACTCAATTTCGCAATGCCAGTAGTTGAGAAATTATTGGAATGGGCTGGGGATCACGGCAAGGAGGGTGCGCAGTTGGCAATCGCATGGTTACTCGCTCAACCTACAGTAACCAGTTGCATCGTCGGAGCAAAAACTCCTGAACAAGCTGTATACAACGCGGCAGCAAGCGAGTGGATTATCTCAGAAGACGATTTGGATGAAATCTCAACAATTCTCGGCGACTTTTTACTTACGATATAACTATCCTGAATGATTCNAGGTCACTTCCGGTAGGAAAAAAACATGCCTAAATCAATTGCATTACCCACCAACGCATCCCAGCGAGTAGCCGATGCATCTTCACCAAGCCGATTGCAACCATATGCTACTGTAGAAACCTCTACTCCAGTGGCACCGAGTGATCTATAATACACGCTTAGTATTCCTTTCTATAGTTCCTAACGAGGCAACCTATACCTTACTAACAATATCTCCAACAGTGATGTTACCCGCCTGTATAACACGCGCGTTGACGCCCCGTAAATGCATCTTCTTTCCTATCTCTGAATTAACAAACAACATAGCATCCATACCGAAGCGCTCTACAAATTTCTTACAGCCGTTGTGCGGTTCCTCAGTGATCTCTAAGACAGCGCTACCAATGGACAGGTGTGTCTCAGCAGGTAGATTTTCCTCTCCTAAGTCAAAGTCTACATAAAGCTGGTCACCAGCTAACGCCCAGCGTCCCTTGGATTGAGCNATATGCTGGATGGCTCGGGAATTAGTCAGCGTGATTTGCGTTTCTAGTTTGGCGGGCCTTTCGGAACCACCGCGCGTCTTCCAATTGTCGCCTTCTAAGCCGACGTCTTTATTTAATACACCATTTTCCACAATGTCACGCACTCCAATCTTCGGTCTCCGAACTATCATATCTAAAGTTCCTTGGTCCTTAGGAGACTGGCTAATTTTTTCCAGTCCTATTTCAAGTTGCTCCCTACTCAAATGTGATACAGTCGGCATATTACGGTCCCTCTATGTAATTATTTTAGAAGATTGCTTACTATCATTTAATGCAATTCAGTAAAACTACTTTATTGAGGCTTACAGTCAAACTTTTTTCCCTGTAACACTTTCACAGAGTGAACCAATTCGACATGCCACCAAAAGCGTCGATGATTAGCCAAACCCCGGCAGAAACAAATGCCCCAAGTACCAGGCCGAGAAAAAAAGGTCGCAAGATTTGATATGCTCTAGCCCCACCATACTTGAGGATTACAGCCTTGAGCAGCCAAGCAATGAAAACTGAAAACCAGATCCTACTGATCGGATATGTAAGTCCCAACGCCAAACCTACAGGATGCACAGGAAAACCAACGAAACGCGCCTTGACATAGGTTAGTAGGGCCATGAAAAATCCGCCGAAACCAGTATATAACAGGTGCCAACCATGCAATTGCTCGGGGCTACCGATATTGTGAGCGATCCAGTTACCTGTCAATTGTGTTAGTCCCCCAAAACCCCATCCACCCAGGTTAATGCCGCCATACTTATAGGCCAAGCTGGTAACCGCCCAGAATGCCGCGACTAAAGTTACCACTATCGCCGCCAGTATAGCCCAAAATAGTCGTCGTAATTCCAGACGGGCAACCTCGGCGATTTTAAGACCAGTAGCCGCAGACGCCATAACAAAGGTTCGCAAATCAGCCGACCAAGGAAAATTTAACCCTAGAGCCGTAAGGCCTTCCGAACCAAGGGAAGAAGAACCTAAGGCGTTAACCGTAAAGACCGGCGGAGCCACGGGCGATACGCCGTAAGCCAGACCCGCCTGTGAGATCACCCTGGCTAGGCCGATAAAAGTAATGATGCAGAGAGAAAAATAAAAAAGTGCGCTTACAAAGTTAAGGCCGGTCTGCGCCAACCAGAAAACAGCTAGCATAGATCCTAAAACGATGCCAATAAGCGCTGTGCGATATGACATCATTTCGTTACTATCATCAATCTCTGTCCGGTAGCCAATCGCCTTAAGAATAACATCCTTGAGATGGCGGCGTGCAGACCAAAGACTCGAGAAAACCAGAAAGAACATCGCTCCTTGTGCTAAATGTGCTACGCTGGCTGACGCTGGCATAGAATAGGGTTGACTGGGACCGATACTCCAACCCATGCCCCGTTCGATACCTGTGTGAACATTAGCCAGCAAAGCGAAAAACCACACACTTAAAGATACGTCCAAACTCAATAGGTAAGAAAGGCCAATCACTTCGAAATGAGGCTCGAGTTGGAGAGTCATCGAATTACGGATAATACTTATGTAAGAATTTATGTTGATCGCCGGGACAAAATTAAAATAAGCGTGCAGGCCATTGACTGAATTAATCAAAAGTGGGATCGAAAAACCAATCCAGGTCAGATAATTGCGCAAAAGCGGTGGGAGCCATTTACCATCTTTCTTAGCGCTTAATTCCAAGGGTAGGATCGAGAGAGGAAAAATCAAACGTTCGTGTTCCATCCAAGGCTTTCGCAAGATTACCAAGATGCATAACGTGACGAAGTAGATGTTCATTACGAAGAGGCCCCAGAGAAGCATTGGTTTATGCCAGATGGACCAAGGCACAGATTCGTGACGCTCAGCCCCTTCAAAAAGTTTCCAAATCGCCTGCTGATCCTGTATGATCATCCAAGTCGACAAATGGGGATGAATGAGGTTTGCCCAGTCGTTTTCAGGGGTAGCATAATAGAATAGCCCCCCAAGAAAAGGAATTAAATTCATTACAAATCCCCAGGATGGTATCGCCGAGGAAACAATCATCATAATGTAGACCGTCGCCATTTCCCCACCGTGCAGACAAGTACCAGTAAACAGCCGGGCTAAGGGATTAATCAAAAGGGTTATTAGGAAAAAAAGAAAGACGGCAGCTCCAGCAGAATAGTCCGCTGCCATGGGTGAGCCTCTCACTACCAATACGCCGTATGCCTCGCCACACGCGATTACGAGGCAGCATAAAAGGCCTAAAGACACTGCACGAACAGTAACACCCCGTTGGATTGAGCTTTTGTTCTCAAGAAGATGGTCAACCACAGGTTTGTCCGTGTTTCTCCCGTTTAATTATGACNGAGTAGCTAGTATTTTAGGCAAGTGGATCCTGTAGCAGGAATCCGATTTCANACTGATCTCATTCTTCTAAACCAGCCTTACACATTGCGTCTAAAAGAGGTGGGACACCAAAGAAGACTAAACTCAATCCCATAGAATTCATTGCAATAGATCCAGAACGAGACAGATCTTCACTCCAATCTTGTTGATCGCGTAGATCTCTCAATAAAACTCTACCAGTCTCCAAGTATCTTATATCTCCTGTCAAGTAATAAGCATAGGCCAAAGGACCGCATAAGGCGCCGTAATAACTATGTCGTAATGCATGTTCATTATCAAAAACATCCCGACCACCGCAAAACCAGTCAACAGCTCTGAGATAACACTCAGCTGCGTCCGTACGAGACGTTAGTTTGTGGAAACGCTCTAAACCAATAAGTAAATAGTGAGTTTGGTAACCCTTTAATTCTTCATGAGGTAATTCCCTTATAAGATTTGTATACGGAGGCCCTAATGCACAGAACTCATCATCAGTAAACGGCGGTGTCGTTCCCAATTCCGTGGCTAATGTTGCCCCTTCTGTAGCCATACCATATGGAAGTTGATCAGGCAATCTTTCATCACTTGTTATTTGAAATCGCTTATGCCAACTACCATCAGCATTCTGAGCGCGAGCTACAACGGTAAATATTTCATTCGCTCGATCGAAATATTTTCTGTTACTCGTCACTTCATATGCATAAATCAGTCCCCGAAACGCGTTAGCAATCGAACGCAAACTAAAACTAAAGCGTGAATCTTCTACCCATCGATACTTTAAAAAAAAGTTTCCCGCCTGCTCGATAACCTCTCTAGCACGACCGTCGCCTGTGAGATAATAATGGTCAACCCAGTTATCCACGAAGGTATGAGATGAACACGGCTCATCACCAAAGTGATCCGTACTATGTCGAAAGGATCCTCCTACCCAATAGGGGCGAAGAGGATGGAAATGACACGTGTCAACATCTTCAGAGTGACGCGACATAGCCTCTGCAAGACGAGCTGAATCGACGTGTCCAGTTCGCAAAAAATATAACCAGACCGCATGCCTGGGGTCCCATTCGCTATTCGACCATCCCCAACGTCCACGAAATTCCCAAGTATTATTATCATCATCCCAAGTGCTTAGGACATCACCATAATCTAAATAGCCATACCATTCCTCACTAGAAATCTGACGGGCCATCCAATCGACATACCCCGCAAGCATTCGTTCACTTTCTGGGTACCTATCAGGAAATTGCACACTATTCCCAAGTAAGGGCGCACATCTGCCATTTTCAAGTTCTGAAACAACGACAGGGCATCGCAAAGACCTCGAAAGAACTTCTTTTGTTGTCTCCTTTCCTGACGAAAAACATAGGCTATATTCCGTCGTCTTTGCACTACCCAATCCGTCAGCATAAACTCCTTCGCCTTCGTGCCAAGCAACCTCTTCCGAATATCGACTATAATCGAGATGTGAATCGAAGTTATTGCTGCGCCAAAGAAAAACATCGAGTCCTTCATTACTTACACCAAAAGCTTTTGGATATTCCTCTGCCATATTTTTTATAGCAACCCCAACTCTCCGCTTATTGTCACTCCACTCTACCCATCCATCAAGTTGTTGTCCCTGACAGACTTTATTTTTTTCGCCGTTGGTCGTAAATGAATCAAGTATATATTCACATTTCGATCGCTGATGTGCCAAAAAATAGAGCCCATTTTTGATATTCTCGGTTTTGATCGATTCCGTTCCCAAAGAATAATTAGTCAGACTTTCTGAGGCGACTGGAATCCGTAATCCTATTTCACTAATCTTCACTTCACGGGGATTTGCAGAAAAAATAACTGTATGCAGCACACGCACTTGGCTGTGACCCGCAAAAAAATGGAGCCTTATGATCCACTTTAGGGGACGATAACCGGAATAATGGTGCATACCAATATCGGCTTCATATGCGCCTCGAAGGCATAATACCGTTCGGAGCGGTCCTTCCTCTTCTACTTCTACTGCATATTCATCCCTAGCCAACGAAGCATAACAGCAACCACCCATACCGTAGAGTCTACGAGTCGTCGAGCCATCCTGATACGATTCTTCAATTCGAACCCAGGTATCACATAAATCCTTCTGAAATATGTTAATCTCAGATACAAAACCTCCATTCTTGGAACGCGTTCCTAATTCAACAGCCTGAATTAAAGAGAACTTTCGCCTATTTATCTTTGCCCGCATTACACCCGTACAAATTTCGTAATGCTCGTCTGTTTTAATTAAAGAAATTTCCTGGTCATGTTTTGTTTGGCTTTTTTCATCTCCCCAACCAACTATCAATCGATCACCGGTTCGCCCCTCAAAGTCTATCAGAACCCATTGTATGGAGCCATCTGGCCAGAAAGAAAGAGGCTTGAATTGAGCAATAAGGTCGTTTCCTTCATGATTCAAATAAAGGTTCGTTACTTTTTTTACAGCATTCTGAGGTAAAGAAACCCCCGTTGTAAGAGGTCCCTTTAACTTGCTCTCAGAATCATTTCCTTTTACCGTAAAAACAATCTGATCCGTAGTCACCGGCTCATACATTCGAATTTTTAATAGAAGAAAGATAGTCTCGACAACGCAGGAGCGGAATGTCGTTGCTCTGACACCACTCGATGATCATTCGTTTCAATTCGTAGAATTGGCTCTGTCCATTGCACACCGCGTGCCAGGGATGAATATTGATTATACAAGGCGTTTGCAAGTCACGACATCGTTCGGCTTGGTTCAGAAAAGACGGCCAGACATCTTGTGCACTCCTCGGTCTATATGCTACTTCTGCATCGGCGAGCAGCCGTATCTTCACGTCTTCGTAGGAATAAAAAAAGATCTTGTCATCCCAAGATGTGGGAAGCACGAGGATATGCCGCTTTCCGCGTTGGCGTATATAGGCCGGCCAAGGGGGTAAAAAATCTTCTCCTTCTGCAATTCGTGATGGTAGGCGCCAGTCGGAAATATAATCGAATCCGGCTCGCAAACTGGCATTTTCAATGATATTCCAATTGATCCNCCCTTGGAAGGGCAAATAGTTATTCACCGCGTGGGCAGAATGTCCCGAAGTGGGCAAACCACTGCGGTCGAACCGATTTGCTTGTTTGCGTAACCCACGGGCATAAGCNCGCTCCAAAAACCTCGAGAGTTGGAAAAGAGACCAGCAAAACGGCGTAGGTTTGGCTTCGCTGTGTAGTGCCATCTCAAATTTTCCGCCAGTTACTTTGCGGATACGCTGACCGAAACGCGAGACCTGCGATTCGAGAAAAAAAAGTGTGGCGGGCGCATTGAACTGCTCTTCGAACTGCATAAATTCATCAAAACCACGTTCGTCAAAGCGGTCCATATCGTGTCTGAAACAAATCGAAAAACCTAGTTTAATTGGTTGAATTTCAACATCTACATCACTATCTAAATAGCCTTGGAGACCGCTATAAATTTTTTTCAATAGACGAAATAAACCATCTTGACGCTCGCGCATAGGCCCTCACTTCACTTATTGGTTAGCAACCCAAAATGGTCCCATCGCCAGGAAATCGAGATGACCCATTTCAAAGGCTCTCAAGGCATCTTCGGGCGTGCATACGATAGGTTCTTCATGCATGTTGAAACTGGTATTAATTAGTACAGGCAAACCAGATAGTTTTTTGTAGCAAGACACGATCTTGTGGAAAGATGGAGTGTTTATGGGATCGAGAAGCTGTGGCCGTGCTGTACCATCAATGTGGCATACGGCTGGGATCCGCTGGCGCCATTCCGGTTTTACGTCCAGCGTAATGGTCATAAACTTCAGAGCCTGATCCATGTGGAAATTGTCAAAAATATCAGCGGCACAGTCGGCCAGAACGGCCGGCGCAAAAGGCATAAACTCCGTTCGCTGCAAACGTTCATTCAGCCAATCGTTGATGTCTGGATCAGTAGGCGCTGCTAATATCGATCGATTGCCAAGTGCCCGCGGCCCATACTCCATTCGACCATCGAAACGAGCTACCACTTTGCCCTGGTGCACGGCTTCGGCGATGCGTTCTTCGATCGCGGATTCTTCGGTGAAGGAAGCACCGGCAACCTCTAGGGTCTGCCGCATATGTTCACGTTCGAACTCGGGTCCGAGATAAACGTCATTTAAGACATGGCGCTTCAGTTCTACTTTGCCAGGCACTGGTTCTTGACTCTTCCAGATCGCAGCCCCCAAAGAAAGTCCACCGTCTCCCATATTGGGATGAATAAACACCTCATTGACCCCATCGATTTCGGCGATTCGCTGATTCAATTTTACATTTGCAAAAACTCCTCCCGCCAAGCAGACTCGGCTCATCCCAGTCTTTTGCACCCAGAATGTCGCCAAGGCGACTACTCGATCTTCCACCAATTGCTGGGCTGCAGCGGCTACTTGTGCCGGTGAGGCACCTGTGAAACGGCGGCCCAATTCGTCTATCAATAATGGATCCCACATCTCGCCTGAAATAGCCCAGCGAATCAAGCGCCGAAAAATAACATAGGGCCGCCTTTCCCGTGTATAGCGAAAAGCACTTAGACTNGAGGTAAAACAAGCACTCTCCGGGTCCACCGTGAGCAGATCTTGAATAGAATCGTAATAATCCATAGGAGGAGCATAGGCTGCAAGGCCCGTAATCTTGCCTTCGTGGCGATTTCTCTTAAAACCGAGGTAACGTGTTACATAAGAATAAAAATCGCCCGGAGAAAACGCTCCCGCATCATCGGCTTTAGGGCCATATGCCAAGCATTCGATCGCCGTTGGCTGGCAAGCCCAAATCGCGGTATTGACCCCGTCTCCATAACCATCGATTGTGATTCCCAAAGATTGGTCAAACATCGATGTTGCATAAGCACTTACTGCATGTGCTAGATGGTGGTCAACAACTTTTGCTCTTGTTGGATCCAGTCCGCATGCACGCAAACTGTCCTCAAGACCTTCTCGGGCAATCGCTGGCCGGTGGTCGTTCAACCTCAATACCTTCGTCGCGGCGATCCGCAAAGCTCCCAAACATGCTTGTCGCCCCACACTGGCGGGCACTTGATTCGAAAAATCGATCTCGCCATTTTCAGACGAGTTGTATATATGTCGAACTTGCCATGGATTGAAATCGAGTNCATCGCCTCCTCCTANCGCAATACAATCCACCTCACTAGGAGCTACCCCGGCTTGTTCCAACACAGCGGCAATGGCTTTGAACGGAAACCCATAATGCTGTTTAGTACGACTTAATCGCTCTTCGCCAACCGCTGCTAAAACCGTCCCCTCCACAGCCAAACAAGCCGTAGCATCATGACCTATATGCAAACCTAGCACCACCGGCAAAGGCTTATGAACCTTTTTTCTATCCATATCTCATTTGTCTGCGATTGCGTTCAGAGTCTCGATTAAACCTCCAGCGGCTACCCTATCTACTTCCTCTTTAGAAGGCAAAAAACATACCAGCGCCCAGCGAAAACTTGCTATGCTGAGCTTTCACATTGCTAAGAGCCATATTCGCATACTTTGAAGAGGTCGTTTGATCCGTATGACCCAGTATTCGTTGTAAGCCAAACGGATCTCCACCAACATCNATATAAGCCNATGCAAAGCTGTNCCGTAAAAGATAGGGTGATAGTTTTCGACCGCCAAGGTTTATTTTCTTAGATATACTGAAGAAGTTTTCCGATCACACAGTCGTAAAACCGAAGAGTAGCTTCACTACACCCACTAACTTTTCTATCGGTGAGAAAAAGCTCATAACAACGATAAANGTCCATACGAAAAACCCCCAAGTGACCAGCTGATTATGTGCTCAATCGGGGGTATGTTCGGGCGAAATTAATCACTCTTATATTTCTGTAAACATTTAAATAATCGACAAGTTAAATAAAAATGGCGTACTCATAGGGGTTCGAACCCCAAACCTCCTGATCTGCAGTTTCTGGCTTATTTTATTTTCTCAGAAGAACTACCTTTAAAAAAGGTAGCCTAAGCCAATTCGAAGACTCAACGGGTTGCCCGGTGTAAAATGCAGTTCCGAAACACTTTCAACTTCCCCACGGAGCTTCGATTCCGTATCAAATTGTGCCTCATTCCACTTGACATCAAAAACATTTTCAACAATGATCTGAGTCCTGCATCTTCCGAACAAGTAGGAAGCGTTGATGTTAAATAGAGTATACCCTTCGGCTATTACGCTTCCACTTTCGTTAGCTGACCGATCTCCAATGTGGATATATCGTAACGCACCCTCAAATCCCGTTTGGTGTCGAGCTGTTAAACCGCCTGTAGAGGTCAAACGTGGTGCAAGCGGAATCTCGTTAAGGCTCATCGGCGCATCACGAACAGTGCCACGAGAAAAATTCACATCAGCATCAGCCCATAGCCATTTCAAAACCTCGAATCGCGCTTCCAAATCCAAACCAATTCGGCGACTACTTCCACTTTCTTCAGTAGTTCCGGCGTCACCCACATAAACATACTCACTATCCAAATCCAGCCACCAAAGCGCAGCAGCAAAATTGAGTTTCGAAAAGCGGCGCGAGCGCAGGCCTATCTCTGCACCAATCGCACTCGGCAACGTTCCTGCTTCTATATGACCGAAATCAAAGTGGCGTTCAGCAAGGGCATCGAGCAATTCATCTCGACTACGACCCTGTGCCGTAAACNTNCGCTCTAATTCACCCACCCGCTGATCAATAACTACGTTTCGTGCATCGTTGGAATGAAACCCCTTACCAGCATTGAAAAAGAAGTCAAGAGATCGTCCAGGACTATAAACTAACGTAGCCTTTGGACTTACGATTTGATCTTGGGCATAACCTGAAGCATGTGGTAGGTCCGCGGGTAAACCCACNAGCCGATCCTCAACTTGGAAAGTAAAATAATCAGCTCGTAGCCCGAGCATAAGTTGCCACTGCGAGCTAAGGAAAATTTCCTCACGACCCCACAGAGAGAAATTGCGTTCCAAAACTCGTGAATCGACCAGCGATTGATTTCTTTCACGAGAAATATTCTTCCATAAACCCACGTCAGTGTTATCACCCCGCATACCACCGCCTACCGTCGCTCTAACTAAGTACGGACCCAAATTATGATAGAACGAATAATCGCTTTTGAATCCGAAGAGGTGACGATCGTCAATCTGCTCAATCATATCGCCATTGATTGGATCGGTAAGAAAAAAGGTGAAATTTGAAAATAGTTTAAAATTATAGCGACTAAAATAGGCCTGCGTAGTAAAATCACTATTGTTGAGCCCCTTAGAGCGAAATGTCAAATTGACATTATTTCGACCTGTAGTGCCACCCTCAAGATCGTCAATAGCCCCCCAGCGCCCAATTAGACCTGTAGCTATGCCACGAACCGGTAGTTGTCCAGAGGCATCCCAAGCCGAGGAAAAAGCNCCCAGATCTANTGTCAATGTAGACCGCTCCGATAAATGTGTATGTACTTTTGAAAAAACATTGAAACGTTGTAAATTTTGTGGACTATCGAAAGGCCCATTACTCCGATAGTAATTCCCAGCGAAATAGACCGTTTCACCAATATCTGCCATCGGCAATTGATATAACATCGTATAGTTAGCAGTGCCAAAGCTTCCTCCGGTAAAACGAATCTCATTATGTTCCAAATGATCACGTGACTGAAAGCTAACTGCTCCAGCCGTGGCTAGATTACCGTATTGGGCGAAATAGGGCCCCTTAAAAACGTCAACTCGCTCAATCACATCTGGAATCATGAAGTGTAGATCNGCATAACCTTGTCCGTGACCATGGGAAACCATATTGACCGGAAGGCCGTCAACATCTATTGCTACATCAGTGCCGTGATCAGCGTCAAAACCTCGCAAAAAAATCTGTTCTGCCTTACCACCACCGGCATGCTGTGCAACAATCAGTCCAGGAGCCATCTGTAACATCTGTTGGGTTGTACGATTGGGTCGGATTTCTAAGTCAAAAGTACGCATAGAGCGCGAAGAAGCCGCTGAATAAACACGTTCGGACTGCACCAATACCTCACTGAGGTGTATGGGACTGGGGTGTAGATGGAAATCCAATTGCGTTTCCTGACCCTGGGAAATTTTGACTTTTGCCTTATAACTTCTATAACCGATAATACTAGCCTGTAAAAAATATGTACCTGGTTCAACATTAGGAATGTGGAATCGTCCTTTGATGTCCGTTGTAGTGCCCAACCTAGTGTCTTCTAAAAGTATACTAACACCTGGAAGACTCTCACCTGAAGAATCATCTGTAATCGAACCAGAAATACTACCTAAATTCTGAGAATCCACCGTCGACGCAAATAAAATTAATATTGGGTATATCCATTTATTTCTAATCCAAAATTTCATACTTTCGAAATAATCCCTCTGGTATGTTTTAATGATATTTTTACTTATTTCAATNNACATTTTTNTCGACCTTTTAAAACTATCGCTGAAACCAGCGGAAACCAAATCCTAAGTTTCGTCCATGAATCGGTCCATAGACGTATGAAGTATCAAAATTTTCACCAAAAGGATTTTCAGGATCAACTAATGGTGAACCTTGAGTGAAATTTGTAAAATTTTCTATTGCAANNTAAGGTTGCAGTAGAGATCCAGAACTTAATTCTAAGTCTTTCGTCAACTGAAGATTATGCACGGAAAAACTCTCAGATATAGGATCGCGAACAAACGGTGGATNGTACTCCGGAAGTTTCATTGGTCCGGTTAGATTAAACGTATAGTCCAGACGTAATCCAGTAGATAATCGATAGGTAGCATTAACTACTCCCTGATAATCAGCTGCAAATTCCAAAGGGCGTACTATACCATTNTCCTTGACAAAGACATCCNTTACTGTAGCTCCTGCGGTATAAGTGAGAGGAATAGATGTCATTGATTGGCTCAGTGTTAGAGACAAACCTCTTGTGGTAGACGAACCTTTTAAATTAGCATAAACTATCTTATTCGTACGGCTATAATCCGGCTCAATTTTATTCGTAAAGTAAGTATAAAAACCNTCCAAATCTATNGTTAATGGATTTCTGTTTATATCAAAAATATGTTGTAAACTGGCAGTACCATTGAGCGACCGCTCGGGATTTAGATCCTCCAGCAGAACTGTCGTCCGAGCACCCGAGTATGCTGCATGATCTTCAGTGAATAGATTAACGANACGAAAACCCGTCCCCGCATTGAGACGNAAAGTCGTAACATCGCTCGCGTTAATTTTTAGGTTCGCACTAGGAGACGAGATCCAGCCGTAATCTTCTTGAAAGTCAATACGAATACCAGATTGAAGCCGCACAGCATCGAAGACTAACCATTCATGTTGGGCAAACCAACCTGGTATCCATCGATTATCCGGCAAATTTTGAATTAATTCTTGTGTTTCATTGAAGAGACCCGTTGCACTTGTATTATCGTCATAGCGTTGGCCACGCAATGATGCTCCGAACATCAATGTCTGTCGACCATTAAGAAGCATTGGCCATAAACCCTGCATAAAAAGTGAGGACTGACGAGCTGAATAACTATCAACGCCATAAAAACTATCTTGATCATGAAAATTAAGTGCCATATCGAATCGAGCACCCGTCTCAGGTTTTATATTAAATGTGGCCATTGTTTCGAAGCGATGAGTCAGAATTGTCTCTCCATACACAGTNTTAGACCCTCGGTAGGCATCAGAATAATTTCGAACAAAATCAGAAGTACCGCCGAGCCTATCTTCGTAATAATAGCGACTCGAAAATTCTAGTTCCGGACGTCCCAACAAATCACGCCGAGCAGCGCGAATGAATAATGATCCACGAGTACTTAATGTCAGATCAGCAAAATTATCGGCATTATCATCGTGGTATTCATCATTATGGAGCAGTGTAGCAGAAGCTAATGCAGACCATCGGNCCCAGCGGCGAGCACCACCAATGTCAATAGCATTTTCACCCAAAGACGTACGAAACACATTGGCTGTGAGAGGTGGCGCAGTCTGTGGAGTTTTAGTAATCACATTGATAACGCCTCCCATCGCCTCACTACCATATAATGTTGACATTGGACCTTTAATTATTTCGATCTGTTGGATCATAGCTGGACTAATACCATTTAGTCCATAAACCGACGCTAAACTGCTCATAATAGGCATGCCATCTATGAGCACAGCAGTATATGGGCCATCTATCCCATTAATTCGGATATTATTAGTCCCGCATACCCCACAATCTATTTGTTGATACAAACCATTTACATTCTCTATGACATCCATCACATTAACAGTCGGTATCTTTTCNATGTATGCTGAAGAAACGACGTTAACCTTAGTTGGTGATTCTTTTACGAAGCTGCGCATTAAACTACCGGTGATAGCNACACCATCTATTTCGATAGCACTCTGTTGCAACTCAAAATCGATTATTAATGTCTTATCAGGAATTATTGATTTTGTTACTTCAAGACTTTGGAATCCCATAGATGAAGCTTTAAATATGTAATCTCCGGGCNGTATATTTTTGAGAATAAAATTACCATCTGCGTCGGCCTGTGCACCGTAAGTAGTACCCTTAACACCTACAATAGCAAAAGGTAAAGAATTACCATTCGATTTCACTTGCCCCTGAACGAGAGTATCTGCCGATAATAACGCAGGATCATCTAAAAGTTGAAAGAATAAGAGCATTAAAATTGATAGCTTACGTTTTTTCATCGGCGAATCACTTCCTTTATAATCGCCGATTCCGAAATAGGTTCAAATTTCTGAGAATCNATCTCGTTGAATTTAGCAAAATTCGAATTAGCATTTGAGCGTAAATACTCGTTAAAACTTCCATGTCGATAAGCACCAGTACTACCGTATGCNAGGAAGAATCCTAATNTCTTTGTATTGAGCAGTCCAACATGACTCAAAATATTTTTTCCTTTGGAATCAATAAGCGCGAAGCCGGGTGTAGCATATAAATTGTAATNTCGNGCCCATTCAAATGGTGAACTNACAGTGTCACCAATTCTGATTCGCGTTGAGCGATCGTTGAAGTCTATCTTAATTAATACGAGTTGNTCCATTATAGACTGCAGCTGAGGAAAAATCTTCATTTCAATCAAACTACACGGTCCACACCCTTTTGTTTGAGCGTAGACGAGAGAAGTTTTGAGTTTTTCTCTGCCCTTCAGAAGCCCGTGGTCCAAATCTTCCCATACGATATTCCGATGATTTTCATCGGCAAAGGAATTCGTGACTACAAAACATAGCAAGAAAGACGAGACGAAAAAGAAATACANTAAAAACATATTTGTAATAAATTAACCCGTTGTNATGTATGAGATTTTCGTATGATTCATGTTTTCTGTAAAAGACCTTTTCTGTAACAGTACATATAAAACGAAATTGGTCAACCGATTACAATGCCAATGGACAGGAACTTATAAACACAGCAACTTGATATAGCACGGCCCAGCTCTGAAAACATANTTCTAAACAAANGGTGGATCGCTAATGGAAGACANTGCAAGACGTACATACCCGTTGGAAGGAATCGAACGAGAAAACATCAAGATTACCGACATCAAAGTTACTCCGNTCTCCTATGTAGACCCGAAGAGAAATCTCTGGCGCAGCGGCAAAATATGTGTCTGGAAGACAGATGGTTGCCTCACGGAGGTGTTCACCGACCAGGGAATTATAGGCATCGGTGAGGGAAGCCCATACGCCGGCTGCGACAGAATAAAAAAATACACAGATGAAGTCATCACACCATCACTTATTGGTAAAAACCCCTTTGACATTGAATTCCTGACCTGTGGCGATGCAGATAATTGGAACGGCAGAAGCCCCTGGGCCGGTGTCGATTGTGCCTTATGGGATATTATTGGCAAAGCNAAGAATATACCGGTGTATAAACTGCTCGCCACGGATCATGAGCCGGCAACTAGTCTCAAAGTGTATGCTAGCGGTGGGGATTATCACGAGTGGTACAACAACGGGGAAGAAGTGCTCATCGCGGAAGCGCTTAGTTATAAGGAACAGGGTTATGATGCCTTTAAATTCCGCTGTGGCACGGATTGGCAATTCAGTAATATGACCCTAGAAAAATACATTCCCATCCTCAGGAGACTGCGCGATGCCGTAGGCCCCGATTTTAAATTGATGCACGAAACGATGCGCGAAACCGGAGTGCCTATGGACGAGATTCTCAATGAATTCTGTCCGGTGCTCGACGAGTTGGGTTTTCACTGGTTTGAACGTTTTGACACCATCGAAAGCAATGTACGAGTCAATAACGCGCTTTCGAACGTCATNGTCGCCAGCGGTGAAATTTTTAAAACGAGATTTGAAGCAAAGCAATGGATGGACAGTGGCGCAATAGATGTCGTGCAGAGCGATTGTAATGTGATCGGTATTACCGAAAACTGGTATATTGCCCGTATTGCCCACCTCAAAGGACTGTTACATTGTCCGCATAATTGGCACGGCGGATTGACCACTATGTCCAATGCGCACTTTGCCGCCGGCATCCCCAATCGCCATATGCTGGAATTGAACCAGACCTANAACCCACTCAAAGAGGNCGTATTTAAAGANCCATTAGTNGTAAAAAATGGCTACATGGAACTGCCGGATAAACCGGGGTTTGGCGTGGAAGTAATCGATGATATCNAAAAGAAATTCCCGTGGGTACCTGGCTCGTTTGACAAGCCTAATCCTATTATAACGAAAGGATAATCCAACCCATGATTGTATTCATCACCGGTGCCAACAGAGGCATAGGTCTCTATCAGACCAAGTATTTCCTCGCCGATGGCNACACCGTCATTGCCACCTATCGCAACGAANCCGAAGCAGCCGAGTTGTTTGCCCTCCAAAAGGAGCACGAGGATCNATGTCATATCGTACAGGGCGATATCACCGTGGACGCCGATGTGGAAGGCTTTAAGACTTTTGCCGAGGGGATCGTCCCCGCGATTGANATTCTGGTCAACAACGCCGGGATCGATATCGAGCAGGCCAATCCACGCATAGAAGAAGTCGGCATTGATCTCCTCGAGCACGTGTTTTCCGTGAATACGCTGGGCACGGTGCGAGTATGCAAGGCCTTGCTCCCGCTGATACGCAAGAGCACAGAACCCACGCGAGGCTTGATTGCCAACACTACCTCCGGACTGGCTTCTATGTCCAATCCCATCATGATGACTAGATACGGCTACATGATGAGCAAAGTGTCAATCAACATGCTGAGCCGCGGGATGGCGTTTGAGTTTGGTGAAAACGGGCCGACCGTCGTCGCATGGTCTCCGGGGTGGGTCCAAACTCGGCTCGGGACACCTAATGCAACCTACACGCTAGACGAGGGTGGACGCGGCAACGTGACCACGCTTAAGTCCATCACTGCGAATCAGAGCGGGAAAGTGATCGATATGTCCGGCGAGGAATGGAGTTTTTAACGAGAGACCAGGACAAAATGCGGCAAGCACTCGCTATTCGTACAATTCTGCCGCCGTAACGTGGGCTTCAAAGCCGATCAAATCTGCCGCCCGCCGCCAGTCCACCANTGACTGCGTACCTTCGAGCGGGCTCTTCACCGCCACGTCAGGATACATCAACTGTGCGAGCAGCGCCGCGTCGGCCATCAGAGTGTTGTTGCGGTCTACGATCAACANCGGATGACTGCCCTCATACGAGGCCGTCAATGACTGTTCCATCGCATGGCAAGCGTCTTCCAAGGCAACAAAAGAGAAATAGTTCTGGCGCAGTGTAATCAAGTGCTGCTCGGCCGGGGACAGCGCAGATTTTTTGCCGTAGCATTTTTCCCAGCGCCGTTCGCGTCGCTCGGCGTCATACGCCATACGCATGCGTTGGACTTCTGCGGTATGTTGTACGGCGGGCATTGCGCCTAGCGCATCTACTAAATCACGTGCGGAGCGCATGGCATCGGCCATCGTCTCACGCATCTGTGCGATGGGGCGCAGCCCAGCGCCATAGCGCAGACACGTATTGGAAATCTGATCCCGATGCCAAAAATACTGACCAATTTCCTCGGTCACCTGTTTGCTAAAGGAATAGGCGTCCGACGGCAGCTTGGAGTGGTCTTCATCAGCGGGTAGATAGTCGAGCTCGAAGGGCACGGCGCTGAAAAAATAGCCAACCGCGTTAATTGAACTGGCACAAACTACACGGCGAACTCCATAGTGCGCACAAGCCTCGAAAACGTTAAAAGTACTCGCAGTATTTATCTGAAATATCTCAGCGTTCGGCGCGCGACCCGGAGAGGGTATAGCTGCTAAATGCAATACGGCGTCCATTCCCTCCACGTTAGGGGCAAAGGCATCAGCGTCAAGCAAATCACAAGATTGGTAGTCTATTTCGCTAACAAATGATTCTACCCGGTCGACTCCACGAACATCATAGCCACTTTTCACTAAATGAGCCGTGATTGCTTGTCCAACCCGCCCGGCACATCCTGTAACGAGGACTTTCAAAAAAAATACCTTTCTTTATGTTGAAATAAGCTAATGCATACTTTCGAGAAATTGGGGAACAACTCATTGGATCGACGTTAAGCAATAAAAAAGACTCACGGCCTTCAAGTTTCATGCATAACTATATATTATTTCGGATTCACTTTTATTTCAAAATTGGATAACCCTTTTCTTTTTGTGGGTCTACTCAATTTTTTCCAATTTAATCTTAAAAAATTAAAAATTGGTCCAATTATAGATTCTGGTATCTTTGTAACTAACCACCTTGAAAATTTTAATCTTCCCACCATAAAAATTAAAGATATAATTATCTCCACAACATACCTAGAAACGGGTATCTTCTTGGGCCGATAACCATAATCAGGTGAAGATTTACCAAAAGCTCTCCGCCAATTATTCCGTATCCATCCTCCTCTTTTTTTGAAGTCAAGCATATGCCCATGCATATCTGTTGCTTTCAAAACATCTTCTACTTTGAGCTCTAACAAACCTCTATTACACATATCCTCAATTATAGATTCCATTTCTTTATTTCTCGTAACAACTACAGAGTGGCCGCCACCAAGAGTTTCGAAAATCGGTGACCAAGCATCTCCTACGGACAAATCAGCGAATTCATTTGCAAAATCCATACTAGTCAAGCTATTCTGAGTTATGAAAAAAGGTATAAGGAAATTGTAATAGACCTTAGGCGTTCTAATAATTTTTCCACTTTTAGTTTTAACTTCCAAATAACCAGGCCAATCACCTGCTCTCCATTTTAGACTAGTTATTGGATCATCTTCACGGATTTTTTTCGACTGCAAGTAACAACGAATAGCCTCAGGGTTCAAAGCTGTTCCGGTATATGGTCCTAAAACNTATTTAATTTGTAATGCGGAAGATATTCCATTTTGTTGCATGACCCTTAGTATTGCAGATTCCTCAGGCAAACAAGTAATAGCATATTTTTTATTGGGATCTAAATCATCCAATATTTCTAGCATAGCAACGGGAACATAAACCGAACCTGCTCCGGATAAGATCTCTTCTCTNGTNGTTGCTATAACTGGGCTAGCCAGTTCTGGTGATGGAATACCCTGTTTAGCTATAACAACAGCATCAACTAATTTATTTTCNAAGAGATATATCAAGGTTTGCGTTATAACTCCACCGGAAGCTGCATTCGCCCTGATTTTTTTATTTGCTGCGTGGCCCGTTCTTACTTTCATGACATGACCAACTAGCCAATTAGAAGGAAAACAACCATATACCTTCTTGTAAAGATCGGGATAATTAACCCCTCTTTTAAATAAATCGTTTGAAAAAGTATTCAAAATATTTCCATTAATATCTTGGCGTTATCTTCTGGAGGTTCAACCATAACATCTTCTTCATAGTACTCAATTTAGTTGATTTGAGTATTTAATTAAAACATCTTTCATAGTTTATTATCGCTCTGGTATTTGTTCTTTTATGTTCGACTAAAATAATATAAGGAAATGCCTATTCAGTGGGTGCAGCTTCCATATCACGCTTGATCCATTTTTCCGTTAGGAACGTGCCGCCAGGCGGGATGATCATGATGAAATATTTCACACTATGTGCAANATCCCATTTACGATCCAGATGCACTATTAAGAGGGCCAAACATGCCCAACAAAATAAGAATCCATGCAGACTACCTGCAATGCTTACGGCTACGTTCATGCCCCAGATATATTTCAACGGCATCGCAATGAAGAAGAGCAATATGCAAGAAATGCCCTCGACCAACATGATCCAACGTAAATGATTAATCTTACTTTCGCTCATTTTATCCCTCGTAGANTTTACTNGACTGCTTGGCGAGATCCGATTCCCGATTCCTCTNTTGAGCCGAACGTCAGCCTTCAGCCGCTCTGTCCTTGGCGCCGGTTGAGGGCGCTGTTGGCTGATTCCTTCCCTGCCATTCTACAGGGNGTATTGCGGAATNTTCATCAGTTCACCGTCCTTGAGAGCCGACTGATGCGCGACGATGCCACTGACTGTCATGTTGAGGGATTGGGCCACATCCACGAGCGGCTTGCGGTTCAGTAGAATGGCCTCGATGAACTCGCTCATCAGATAACCATGAGAGCCACCGTGGCCGCCGGCTGCGACCCCCGGAGGAAGCGGGGGACGGGCAATTGCCGGCGACGTGGCATCCTTCTTGCCGCTCTGGAACTCGCCGTAGAACGTGCCCTTTTCCGTGCGGATCCGCCCTCTCTCCCCTCCCACACCCGGCGTGTCCCAACTCACCGCCATCCGGGCCATACCGCCCTCGCTGGTGCGGAATAGTGCGATTTCGGTGCCGAACGGGTTCCCGAATTGGTTATTCTCTGCCTGTAGGTGCTCAGCAGTGCTGCGCATGCCCATACAGGAGACCTCGGTAAAGCTCCCACCGGTCACGCCCACATAGTAGGCGTTTGAGTGAGTGGGATACCACTGCGGGGGCAGGCCGGTGCGCCATCCCTCGTGAGCGTCCAATGGCGTACCGAAGTAGTGCCAGTATTCGCCTTCCGAATAGATGACCTTACCCAGATCGCCCGCTCGGTACATCTCCCGCATGCAATAGAGCTCATTATGAAAGTAGGACGTCTCGAACATCATGTACTTGCGGTCGCTGGCTTTGACGGCATCAAAGAGCAGGTCGGCATCTTCTAGTGACCCGAAGACGGCCGGGACGGCCGAGGCGACATGCTTGCCAGCATTGAGCGACGCGATGGCGAGCCGCGCGTGGCTCGGCGCGTCAGTGGCAACGAAGATCGCTTCCAGCGAGTCGTCTGCGATTAGGTCTTCGCAGGATGGATACATAGTCTCGCAACGACATTTCTTGGCCAATTCGGCGCACTTATCGGGGTCCAAGTCCGCAACTGCTGCGACGGTCACATTCGGGTGATCCTGAAAATGGAACGCCGCGCCAAAGCCACACACGCCATACCCCGCGATCCCAACCCGGATCTTCCGGTCGGAAACAGGCCTCCAACTCTTCGCCGCCGCCTCATCGGTGATCGCCTGTTCAAACCCCTGAATCGCAGCTGTTCCGGTCGTAGCTTCGGCCGAGCCGGCGACCCCATCTCCCTGGCTCTTCGTCGGTGTCATTACATTCTTCCTGTTAGTTGGGTTCGATACGACGCTAGTATGTTAGAAGTACTTTCAACATAAACCAAAAATCCGAGCGCTATTGAGCACCCGGCAGTTACCGAAAGTCTGGCTCTTTAGCAGTTGTTTTAAGTGGCTGCAAGCGTCCGCAAATTACCACTTCATCTCTCCAATAATTATACGAAATATCTTTTTCTATTTCAACGGCATCGCAATGAAGAAGAGCAGTATGCAAGAAATGCCCTCGACCAGCATGATCCAACGTAAATGACTAATCTTACTTTCGCTCATTTTATCCCTCGTAGAGTTTACTGGACTGCTTGGCGACACCCAATAAAACTAACCTCGGGCTGCGCTGCAATTTACATTA
>NZPK01000018.1 GCA_002693325.1 Gemmatimonadota bacterium
GACCATGGTAAGACTTCTCTGCTCGATAGCATTCGTAACAGTCGTGTTGCGGCAGGCGAAGCGGGCGGTATCACACAGCATATCGGCGCCTATTCTGTTCCGTTACCCTCGGGTAAGAAAATTACATTTCTCGATACACCAGGCCATGCAGCCTTTACTGCAATGAGGGCGAGAGGCTCTCGTGTAACTGATATAGTAATCGTCATAATAGCGGCCGATGATAGTATAATGCCGCAAACTATTGAAGCAATCGATCATTCAAGAGCTGCAAGGGTCCCTATGGTAATTGCAATAAACAAGTCAGATTTACCTACCAGTGATCCTGACAAAATAAAACGGGAACTCGCCGAACGAGACGTTTTGGTAGAAGACTGGGGAGGCAAAGTCCCCTGCGTAAGCATATCAGCTATCACCGGGGATGGCATAGATGACCTTCTCGAAATTCTTATGTTAGAATCAGAAATGCTTGAACTAAGCGCTGTGGAGGAATGCGTAGCCAAGGGCAGCATTATAGAGGCAAAGTTGGATAAAGGACGAGGTCCCGTTGCGACGGTCCTGGTTCAACAAGGAACTCTGCGCGTAGGAGATCCCATAATTTCCGGAGTTTATAATGGCCGTGTGCGTGCTCTGCTGGATGAATATGGTAAACAGGTGAAGGAGGCAGGTCCTTCTATCCCAATTCAAGTCTTGGGTTTGCCGGGAGTGCCTCAAGCTGGAGATATCTTTTCTGTAACTAACTCGGAACGTGAAGCTAAAGATTTAAGCCAACGACGCCAATTAATAAAACGCGAACAAGACCAACGTAAATTGCGCTCAGTTACACTTAGTGACCTGCAATATAAAATCCAAGAAGGAAAGATGCAGGAACTAAGAGTTGTCGTTAAGGGCGATGTAGATGGATCTGTTGAGGCTATAGCTCAAGAGTTAGGCGGCATCGTTCATGAAGAGGTTCGTGTTAGCGTCATTCATAGTAGTGTCGGTGCAATTTCTGAATCTGATGTCTTATTAGCGTCTGCCTCTGAAGCTATAGTCATAGGTTTTCATGTTCAAACAGAACCTTCAGCTCGTGAATTGTCACAGAGTGAAGGGGTCGAAATTAGAAATTATAAAATAATTTATGAGGTAGTAGAAGAAATGCGAGCAGCCTTAGCTGGATTACTCGCTCCATCGACTGAGGAACATGTGGTTGGTAGCGCCGAAGTTAGACAGACCTTTAGATCATCACGCACTGGAAACATTGCAGGTTGCATGGTGAATAGTGGCAATATTATTCGATCCAACAATGTTCGAGTTCTTCGTGAAGGAGAAAATATTTTTACTGGAGCATTATCATCCTTGAGGCGTTTCAAGGATGATGTTAGGGAAGTGAACGAAGGATTCGAGTGCGGTATCGGCTTAGAAGGTTTCAACGATATCCAAGAAGGAGACATAATCGAATCGATTGAAGTCGTTGAAACATTGCGATCACTATAACCTAGAATGAGCATAGCCGTAATGGGTTGCAATATGGAAATAAAATTAGGTCAAAGTTGTTCGTTGAAAGATAAAAGAAGAGTTATAAACAGCATCAAAGAGAGATTAAAGAAAAATTTTAATTTGGCTTTGGCTGAAGTGGGAACTATGAACGAATGGCAGTATGCAGAATTGGCTATGGTAACAGTAAGCAACGATATAAGACATGCTAATTCTGTAATTTCTAAAGCAATAAATTTTATAGAGAAAGACGTTCGCATCGAACTTTTAGACTATGAACTTGAACGGCTATAAACATTGGCATCTCCTCAAAGAATAAGCAAAATTAAAGTTCAGCTTCAGCGCGAATTAAGTGACATCATTCAAAAAATGAGTGATCCGCGGCTGGATATGTTAGCNATAACTGATGTAACCATAACTCGTGATTTAAGCGTAGCTACAATTTATATTAGTATTCTCGGTCATGAGTTTGAAAAAGAGATAGTAATAAATGCGCTACGTAAAGCGCTTGGGCATGTACGAAGTGAAATCGCTAAACGAATTCACCTTCGTTATACCCCAGAGTTAAAAATAGAGTATGATTCAACCGGAGAAAGAGCGGCTAGAGAGTTTTATCATTGCTAGATTNAATTCAGGATGATGCTAAAAATGTTTAATCGCCTTGAATCAGGAGTAATGCTAATTGACAAACATGCAGGCATTACTTCTCACGATGTCGTTGATAGAATAAGAAAAGCCACTGGTATACGTAGAATTGGACATTGTGGAACGTTAGATCCTCTGGCTACTGGATTGTTAGTTATCTGCGTTGGAAGATACACGCGATTAAGTCCATGGCTAACTTGTGCCGATAAAGAATATGTTTCAACCTTTGAATTCGGATCTCACAGTAACAATGATGATGCGGATGGTACGATCACAATGCTTAGCGACATATCACCAATAGAAAAAAAATTTCTCCAAGATACATTAAATAATTTTCGTGGCTCCATAATGCAAATACCTCCAATATATTCTGCAATCAGAGTTGGAGGTCAAAGAAGCTATAAAAATGCCCGTAGTGGGAAAAATATTAAATTAGCACCGAGGCCAGTAGTGATCGATAAACTCGATTTAATTAATTACTCTTACCCTGAGGCTACTTTCAACATCAAGTGCTCGAAAGGTACTTATATACGAGCTATTGCGCGAGATTTAGGCAAAGCGTGTGGATCAGCAGGTTATGTCCGAAAACTTCGACGAACCAAAGTCGGTTCAATATACATAAATCGATCAATAACGTTGGCAGAAGTCGAAGAAAGAATTAAAAAAGGAGAACTAAATTCCTGTTACACTTGCGTATCTGATGTATTAGTCGATTTACCACATTTATTTATAGAGAACCAACCATCATTGGTAAAGCGCTTTATAAATG
Organism: Gemmatimonadota bacterium; assembly: GCA_002693325.1. Lineage (GTDB taxonomy): Bacteria > Latescibacterota > UBA2968 > UBA8231 > UBA8231. The sequence goes on from NZPK01000018.1 coordinate 2,888, forward strand.
GAAATCCAATAGAATGTTTGAGCGAAGACAATGAAGAAGATTACGCTGTATTCGACCAAAAAAAGCAACTTTTGGGAATTGGGCGTATTTCCAGTGGTAAACTGCACCCGAATTCGGTCATGGCGACGCAGTTTTGACTTCCCTGGTTGACAACGTTCGTATCAGCGGCACAGTCGTTCATGGNGAAAAACTTGGAAGTCGAATTGGCGTGCCAACTGCTAACATTAATATTTCAAAGGCTTATCTGGAAGAAAGTCTTAGCTACGGTGTATATGCCGTTGTGATTTCTATAGAATCTGGTAAGAAGTACAACGGTATTGCGAACTTTGGAGTAAAACCGACATTTAATAGTGAGGCTCCTTCATTAGAAGTCCACATTTTTGACTTTAGTGACGAAATATACGGAAGAACTGTGTCTATCGAATTTCAAAAATTTGTTCGATCGGAGATTTCCTTTGAAAGNATACAATATTTAACGGAACAAATAGAATCAGATATCAAATTAGTTCGCGAGTTTTTTTTAAATGAATCAAACCATTTTCTGACGGAGGACTAAGCGTGTCCATTACCAGTGAAAAAACAGTAGAATTAGTTACAAAGTACGGGCGAGATGGTGGTGTAGGATCTACACCTGCCCAAATTGCTATTTTAACTGAACGGATAAATAACCTGACTGAACACCTACGATCTAAAAGAAAAGACTTTTCAACTCGTAGGGGTCTTCTCAAGCTTATAGGCCGTAGAAAAAGACTTCAGGTTTATTATCAAAAAAATCATCCAACTGCATATTCCCAACTTATAAAAGATCTCGGACTGCGTCGCTGATTATAATCTAAATTGAGGACACATAATGATTCAAAAGTTTGAAACGACCTTAGGTGATAAAACTTTAACATTAGAGACCGGGCGTATCGCTAAACAAGCTAATGGAGCNGTGTGGATCCAGTATGGAGAAACTGTTGTTCTTGTTACCGCTTGTCGCACAAATACACCTGAGGATCGAGGTTTTCTTCCCTTGATTGTTGACTATAGAGAGAAAATGTACGCTGGTGGAAGAATTCCTGGTAGCATACTCAAACGAGAAGGGCGTACGGGTGAGAAAGAAACTTTAAGTGCTAGATTAACCGATCACCAGATTAGACCGATGTTCCCTAAAAAGTTTCCTTACGAAATTCAGGTATATATTTCCATACTATCACATGACGGCGAAAACGATGCCGACGTTCTTGGAATGTTAGGAGCCTCTGCATCTCTTTGTATATCCGATATACCTTTTGCTGGTCCAATGGGTGCAGTTAGGGTAGGCCGTGTTGATGGTGATTTTGTGATAAATCCTACNTATGAACAANTAGAAAATAGTGACATGGATTTAATTGTATCCGGCACTGAAGATTCCATAGCCAGCGTTGAAGGNGGAGCACACGAGGTTTCTGAGGCAGAGCTTATTCAAGGATTGGAATTCGGACATAACGCTATAAAAAACTTAGTCGAATTTCAACTACAATTAGTCGAAGCCGTTGGTAAAACTAAACTTGAGATAGAAGAAGAAGTTCCTAACGAAGAATTAATTGCAGCAGTCAATGAGTTTGCATCAGAAAAAGTCAAAGAGGCCAACCGTACAGAAGGAAAAGAAGAACGCGAGAAGTTAATTTCTGAAGTCACCAGTTCGACTCANGAAACTTTNTCTGAAACCTTTCCTGAACACGAAAAAGAAATTGGTGACGCAGTTTATGAATTAGTTAAAGCTGATATGCGAACGATGATTATCAAGGAAAAGCGGCGCATAGATGGCCGTGCTTTAGACGAAGTTCGTTCAGTTACATGTGAAACCCAATTATTACCTCGCACACATGGATCTGCCTTATTTACACGAGGTCAGACACAAGCATTATGTACTGCAACACTTGGGACAAAGATGGATGAACGCATGGTCGATGATCTNCATGGTAAACGCTTCAAGTCCTATTACTTAGATTACAATTTTCCAGCATTCAGNGTTGGAGAAGTTAAATTTGAAAGAGGACCCGGGCGAAGAGATATAGGACACGGGCATCTTGCTGAACGTGCGATAGAACCAGTAATACCTACGGTTGATACCTTTCCCTATACCATAAGATTGGTTTCAGATATAACAGAATCTAATAGTTCTAGTTCCATGGCCACCGTCTGCGGTTGTTCAATGGCCTTGATGGATGCAGGGGTTCCTGTTAAATCTGCTGTATGCGGAGCTGGAGTCGGTCTCGTTATGGAGGGTGATGAATGGGAATTGCTTACAGACATTCAGGGAGCCGAAGATTTTCTTGGTGATATGGATCTTAAAGTCGCTGGTACAGAGGATGGAATAACCGCAATCCAAATGGATATAAAAATCCAGGGAATCAGATTCGATATACTCAAGTTAGCGCTGGACAGGGCGCATGACGGTCGTAAACACATAATCGATGTTATGAACTCAAGTATTGGAACATCCAGAGATGAATTATCCCAGTGGGCGCCTCGTATCGAATTTTTAAAAGTACCCGTATCAAAGATTGGTGCCGTCATTGGTCCAGGTGGTAAGATGATTCGAGAAATTGAAAAAACTGGAGCAACAGTTACCGTTGATGACGATGGAACAATTACCCTCTCATCTGTTGAAGCCGCACCGGCCGAAGAGGCCCGCCGTATGATTGAATCGATAACAGCAGACGCAGAGATCGGGAGAGAATACCNGGGTACCGTNAAACGAATAATGCCTTTTGGTGCTTTTGTCGAGATACTTCCAGGTAAAGAAGGGCTACTCCATATCTCAGAGATGGCCCATAAACGGGTTGAGAAAGTTGAGGATATCGTAAATGAAGGTGACAATATCCAAGTTAAGGTTTTAGAAATTGACAACGGTGGTAAAATAAGGCTAAGTCATAAGGCTTTAATCGAAAAATAGACTTAATTCGATAGCAGATAAAATGTCTTAGAGAATAGTTTGGGCTACCGGTTAGAAATTGGTAGCTCAAATTTTTTTAGTTGGGGAAAAAAATTGTTAATACGCATAAAAGATATTGGTAGGCATTCGGGCAATCGAGTCGAAATTCGCGGTTGGTTATATAACAAAAGGTCTAGTGGAAAGCTACATTTTCTGCAGATCCGAGACGGAAGTGGAACTGTACAATGTGTCGTATATGCTGGTGATGTATCCGAAACGGACTTTGACATCTGTGGCAAAATCGGCCAGGAATCGTCCTTAATTGTATACGGAGAAGTTAAGCCGGACGATCGCTCAACCATCGGTTTCGAAATTGGAGTCTCAGCGATTAAATTAGTTCAGGAAAGTACGGATTATCCGATTACCCCTAAAGACCATGGCGTTTCATTTCTTCTCGACAAACGACATTTATGGCTTCGTTCGTCTAGGCCACACGCGATCCTAAAAATTCGAGACGAAGTTTGTCGAGCCTGCCGCGATTTTATGCACAATAACGATTTTACACTTATCGATGCCCCTATATTTACACCTGCAGCCTGTGAAGGAACAAGCACTCTATTTGAAACAGAATACTTCGATCAAAAAGCGTTTTTAACTCAAAGCGGACAACTGTATATGGAAGCTGCGGCTATGGCTTTCGGTAATGTCTACTGTTTTGGACCAACATTTCGTGCTGAAAAATCGAAAACCAGGCGTCATCTTACTGAATTCTGGATGATTGAACCTGAGATGGCCTACTGCGACCTTCAGCAGGATATGATAGTAGCAGAACAGTTGGTTTATTACGTTGTAAGACAAATAATTACAAACCGTTCAGACGAATTGCAACTACTTGGTCGAGATATATCGAGATTAGAAAAGATAGCCCTACCATTTCCTAGACTCAGTTATGAAGACGCGGTAAAAAAGCTCCAACAATTGGGAANCGACATACAGTGGGGGAGTGATCTTGGCGGTGATGACGAGACTACATTAACTAAAGAGTACGAAACNCCAATACTTGTTCACCGTTATCCCAAAGACGTTAAAGCCTTTTATATGAAAGGCGATCCTGAAGATAGTAGACTCGCTTTATGTGTAGATATGCTCGCACCTGAAGGATACGGTGAAATAATTGGAGGTGGGCAACGTGAGGACAACTATTGCGTTTTGGAAGAAAAAATAATCAAACATAATCTACCCAAAGAATCATTCGATTGGTTCCTAGATCTAAGATCTTATGGATCGGTTGAACACGCTGGATTTGGAATGGGAATTGAAAGAATTGTAGCATGGATTTGTGGAATTAAACACGTAAGGGAAACCATACCATTTCCTCGAATGCTTCAGCGCCTTTATCCGTAGTAAATAAATCAGAAAAGATACATTATGGAAACCGACTACAACTTCGAATCAATTGAACAAAAATGGAGAGAAAAGTGGCTCAACGACAAAACTTTTTCCNCTCCANATCCTAAATCANCTGAATTTGATATCTCTCAACCCAAATGCTACGTATTAGATATGTTTCCATATCCTAGCGNNAGNGGNCTACATATTGGACATCCAAAGGGCTATATTGCNACCGATATTTATAGTCGGTTTAAAAAAATGCAAGGATTCAATGTNCTTCATCCCATGGGTTTTGANAGTTTTGGTCTACCTGCTGAACAATACGCAATAGAGCATAATGTCCATCCAGCCACGATTACCGAGAAAAACATTGATGCNATCCGGTCGCAATTACAATATCTTGGCTTAGGTTATGACTGNGACCGAGAAATAGCAACATCTCGTCCAGATTATTACGCCTGGACACAATGGATTTTTTCTCAACTTTACGATTCTTTTTATGATGCTCAACACATATGGCATGATGTGAACNACAAAAAAATCGTNGGTAAAGCTCTNCCCATCAAACAACTCATAAGTAGATTTTCAAATGGTAGTCGCTGTATATCAAACGAAGAATGCCGAAGCCTAAATATCTCCAATCAATCCAAATGGGACGATTTGACGGTTGCTCAACAGGAACAGTTACTAAATTCTTATCGCTNAGCNTATCANGNTGAAATTATAGTAAATTGGTGTCCCGGTTTGGGAACTGTCCTAGCCAACGAAGAAGTAACAAGCGAAGGTAAAAGCGAGCGAGGAGACTTCCCAGTTTACAAAAGACCGTTGAGACAATGGATAATGCGAATTACAGCCTATGGAGACCGACTTTTAGACGATTTGGATCAAGAGCTTGCCCAAGGCCAGGGCCGTCCAGCATTTAAATTAGATTGGCCACCTGCTATAAAATCAATGCAAAACAATTGGATCGGACGTAGTGAAGGTGCAAATGTTTCATTTACGGTTTTAAAACAAAATTCCTCCGAACCTCACTCCAACCTTAGTGTTTTTACTACCAGACCTGACACTCTATTTGGTGTAACGTTTATGGTGCTTTCGCCAGAGCATCCATTAGTTAAAAAAGATAGTAATATCTATAATGTCCCCGAAACATGGCCTGATGGAACACCAGATAACTGGAAATGTGATATCAAAAATGATAATATCCGCGCGGTTTTATCTATCTATGCAGAGGAAACCGCAAATTCCTCTTTAGATATCGAAAGTCGAGCTAAGACGGGTGTATTCACGGGAATGTATGCAATAAATCCTGTGAATTCCGATAGGATTCCCGTCTTTATCTCCGACTACGTAAGTATGGATTATGGTCAAGGTGCTGTTATGGCAGTACCCGCACATGATGATAGAGATTACGAATTTGCAAAAGTATATGACCTACCAATAGTTAATGTAGTCGCGCCGCTTGGAGATAATGAACAGAAAGATGAATGTTTTTCGGGAATGGGAATCTCAATTAACTCTCCATCAGATGGAGTTAATTCATATGCTATAACTGGTCTCCATACGAAATCAGCCAAAGAAAAAATAATCACTTCTTTAGAGAAACAGGGTATCGGTAAACGAGCGGTAAACTACAAATTGCGTGACTGGATTTTTTCGCGCCAGCGTTACTGGGGAGAGCCTTTTCCACTTGTAACTCATCCGGATGGCTATAGTATATCTGTTGATACTCCNATAGTCCTTCCACCAATGGAGGATTTCCGACCAAGTACATCAGATGATCCAAACCAGCCTGTTCAGCCACCACTTCATAGGGCTGGNCCTGAATGGTGGAAAACAGAATTAAAAGACGGAGTCGAAGGTNTCCGTGAGTTGAACGTCATGCCTCAATGGGCAGGCTCCTGTTGGTATTATTTACGTTTCATTGATCCCTTAAACGAAAATAAGTTCTGTGATGAGATTTCCGAGGCTTACTTCATGCCTGTTGATCTTTATGTTGGAGGAGCTGAACACGCAGTTTTGCATCTACTTTATGCACGCTTTTGGCACAAAGTGCTCTATGATCTAGGTTATGTTTCTACACCGGAACCATTTAAGAAATTATTTAATCAGGGAATGATTACTGCTGATGCCTTTCAAGACAAGCGCGGAGTATACGTCGACATTCGCGACATAGAGCTACGTGATGGTATAGCTTACTCAAACACGGGTGAAAAGCTGATCAGATCTTCGGGTAAGATGGGGAAAAGATATAAAAATGGGCTACCGCCGGAAGAAATAGGGGCCGAGTACGGCGTCGACACATTACGCCTTTATGAAATGTATATGGGACCATTAGAGGCCAGCACTCCTTGGAGTATGGAAGGTATCCGAGGAATGCAACGTTTTCTACAACGGGTATGGCGAAACTTTTTTGATAATATGGGAAATATAAAAATCGGCGGTGACGCCACAGAAGATCAGCTACGTTTTTTGCACAAAAGTATCGACCGCGTCTCCGATCATATTGAAAACTTAAGATTTAACACCGCAATTGCAGCTCTAATAGAATGGAATAATGAATTAGTCGGAGTTGATACGATTCCGGAAACGGTAGCCGCTGTATTTTTACGCCTACTGAATCCGTTTGCTCCGCATATAACAGAAGAAATCAACTCAAGATGGGTAAACGGCGTAGAAACAGGGCTTTCATCGGCTCGCTGGCCCACGTCAGACGAAAAATATCTAGTAGACGAACTAATCACTCTACCTATACAAGTAAATGGTAANGTANGNGGCAAAATATCTGTAACGCCNGATATTACTGAAGANGAACTGAGAGAAAAAGTCTTAAANATGGACAANGTTATCAAATTTATAAATAATCCNGATCAGATTAAACGATTCATTCTTGTACCGGGAAGAATTGTAAATATCGTTTGTTAATCGTAAAAGACTTGTTTCAAGAAAAAACATTAGCCTCTATATCCCAAAAAAATTAATGAACCAATATAGCATTTTTTATTTTGGCACGTAGATTTTTTTGGTAAATAAATCGCTTTAAATCTCTGATATTTAACCTTAATCAAATAGAATTTTAATTGACGGATAAAAATTTCTCCATATATTTGTTATGTTTGGTAAGCCAAACAAATGATAGTCTAGCATATCATAATTAGGCTGTTCGATACTTATGATAGATAGGGTCTACATTATTTCACCGTAGGGGAATAAAGTATGCCTATTAGTCCAAAGGTTTAAGTGTTTAAATGAAGAACTTTATTCAAACTTGGAGCAACGTTAAAATGAAACGCCTGATAGGAAAATTTTCTTTTTTTACTCTANNCATTTTTTGCATTCAAGCNTGCGAAAGTGATCCCATCTTGAGCCCAAATGCTGTAGACGAAACAGAGAAGGGTAGCTATGGGCTAAGTACTTTACCAGACAATAAAAATAATCAATCCGAAAATGATAATAATCCGGAGTTATTTTAACGTGAGNAAAAACATAAGTTACGCGATATGCTTTCTAGCGATATTTATTTTAAATGCCTCTGATACCTTCGCTGAATCTTATAACTTTTCCGGAAGAATCATTGATGAATCTTCAGACGAGCCAATTTATGGGGCGTTGATTGAAGTGATAGTCGANGGCGTCCGTACTAAAACAATTACCTCCGATGAATTTGGTGAATTTTTTATTCCGATAGAAAACGTTTTTTCTTCAAAATTGGTAATCTCTTTAATCGGGTACCATCGAAAAGATTTAAGCCTTGATAAGGCTGCCATTTACTCAGATCAAATTACCTTAATTCGGTTAACAGCAAATCCAATTGAATTAGCACCCACCGAAATTATTGGTCAATCGGAAATATCAAACCGAAAAAGGGTTGGAACCGCTACGAAAATTCCATCAAAAACCGTTAAACTGATCAAGCCAATTGGTACACAGGAACTTCTATCTCTCGTCCCAGGAGTTAATGCATATGCAGATGACGGATTCAGCAATTCACGGCTTAGTATTGGTATTCGCGGTATAAATCCGCGTAGAAGTTCACGAGTCTTAATCCTAGAAGACGGTATTCCAATTCAACCTGCAGTCTACGTTTATCCCAATGCCTACTATAACCCTCCATCCGAACGTATCGATGAAGTAGAGGTGATTAAGAGCAGTGGTTCAGTGAGATTTGGACCACAAACAATGGGCGGAGTCATAAACTACAAAACAATTAGGCCTGGCGATCAAAGGGGATGGAACACCCAAATTACCGGTGGTAATAATTCGTATTTCAGTCTCAATACACAACGACTGGGGTTAACGAAGGGTAACTTAACCACTGATATACAGGGGCTGTATAAACGTGGCGACGGATTCAGAGAAAATAACTCGTTTGAACAGTATAACGCAACTATTAAGACTAAATACACGATAAGTGATAGAAGAGTTTTGTATTTGAAAATTAATGGCAATTTCGAAGATTCTAATGCTACTTACACCGGCCTCACGGAATATAGCTTTAACACCCGGCCGAATTTCAATCCAAAACCTTTCGATAACTTCAACGTAAAGCGNGCTGCAATTGATCTTATCCATACAGCACGTATAAGTGATAAAATAATNGAGAATACAAGCATATATTTTAACGTATTTGACCGTCGCTGGTGGCGAGAAGACGATATTTTCACTCGAGCGTCAACTTGGGAAAAGGGCGACTTAACTGCTGTTCCATANTACCAAACGGGTGATATTGTAAGAGTCGGTGGTGGGCAAAGTAGCTTTGGTATTTTACGAACGTTCTATGTAGGAGGTATAGCACGTGATTATCAGTTGCCTCATACCTTTTTGGGAAAAACCGCTAACGCTGAGATTGGAGTGCGCGGTCATTGGGAAAGATTCATAGACGACAAGAAAGTTGGTCTGTCACCAAACGCTCGTAATGGCATTTATTACACTGGTATGATTGACGATCCCAACGATCCTGTTGCTATCGTTGGACAAAGTCATCACTATGAAACGTCTGCACTTTCCCTATATGCACAGGATAAAATAGATTTTGGCAAACTTGCCATTGATTCCGGCATACGACTTGAAACCTTCAGGCAATCGAGAGTAGATAGGTTGCGTGGCTCCATTTTAGNAGACAAAGTATCCTTGGTACTCTTACCAGGCCTCGGTTTAAATTATTCAATAGGTAGTAGCAATATCTTCGGAAGCATTCACCGAGGTTACACCCCACCATCAAGTGGCACTTTGAAAGTGACCAATTTTGGAGCGGATATCGCCTCTGGGGGACTAGACCTTAAATCGGAGAAAAGCTGGAATATTGAAGTAGGTGCGAGAACCAAATCACAGAATGTCGCGATAGAATTGACAGCATTTTTAGTAAAGATTGAAGACCTAGTCGCTGCAGGTCGCGGAACAGCATTTAAAAATCTAGGTAGTGTAGATACCAGGGGAATCGAACTCGGAGGTAAGTATGCATTCTCATCAATCAATAACCTTCTTCCCGATTTACATCTTTCGTATACCTATTTACAGACGGAAATAAGGAGAGGGCTNGTCTCCTCTACGCAAAGAGCTGGTGGGGTCACAGTTGATTTGACAGGTAATGAATTGCCATATGCTCCCGAGCACACCTTAACATTTGGATTTGAAAAATCGATTGAAAATGGATTGAGTTTACGAACTGATTTTAACTATGTAGATCAGGTTTATACGGATTTCGAAAATGTAACATCCACCTCAAACAGAGGGGATACGGGGCCCGTTCCATCTTACTCCATAATCAATGCAAGCCTTGATTATCCAGTTATTGATAGATGGCACCTATTTTTGTCAGCTAAAAACATTACTGACAAAATATATATCGGGTCCCGTCTACATTCTAATCCCGGACAACCACAGGCTCATTTAAGTTCGGGCATNCTTATCGGTCCAAGGCGCCAAATCAATGTCGGAATNCGGCAGTCGTTATGATAGCATTTAAGTAAACATCAAATATTCATATTCTAATCACTTTATTATGGAGGAATTGTAGTGAAGAATTTAACGAATAAGTTAACCGGTCTACTAGTCACCGCGATGCTGTTTTCAGCATGTGGGGACGACGATAAAAGCCCTACAGCTAGCCATGACCATGATCACGATCACGAAGGTCATATAGATGTTCCATCAGCCTATCAATTTGATAGTAGATTCTCTGAAGGAGAAAGCAGCGTATCCTACTCTGGTCAGGTTGTTAGAAATCTCCTTCTACAAGACCTAAAAATTCTTATCGGTAATTTAGGCAAAGAGGGCGCACAATCTGTAACCGTTCAAGAAATGATGAATTTATACCATTACGATGATGCTTTAAATCTAACAAGCCTGACAACTACTGGTAGCTTAATGCCTCTGGAGAATAAATATTCATCTATTTCAACTGGAAAAAATCTTAAGAGCAAAACATNTCCAGATATCGTCATTGGTTATGGAAAAACAACAGATGAACTCATGATGGAATGGTTCCAGATTATTGCAGATAATTCAAACGATGCATCTAAACTTGGAACACCTGCCGTTTATACCACCGATGACGGTGTAGATTTAGCTCAGATGGTCAACAAAGTCCTGATTGGTGCAGTACCTTACTACCAAGCAACNGGAAATTATTTCTGGAAACTTCTTGATAAAAGCAATGATGCTGCAAAAGAGGGAAAAANCTATACAGATATGGAACATTATTGGGACGAAGCATGGGGTTACTTCGGTGCTGCAGCTGATTACAGCCGTTACACCGATGTCCAGCTTGCTGGTAAAACCGCCGATGACTTTTCTTTCGATTCTAACGGTGACGGTTACATTGACTTCAAATCAGAATACAATCACGGAATCTCAAGAAATGCCGGTAAAAGAGACAAAGGNGGATCAGGTGTAGACTTTACTTCTGACATCTTTAATGCATTTCTCCGTGGTAGAACCCATATCGTTAATCAGGAATCTGAAGCTATGATTATCGCTGAAAGAACGGCTGCTTCCAATGGAATGGAAAAAGTCATTGCTGCTACAGCGGTTCACTATATAAATGATACGCTGGCCGATATGGCAGAAAACTCAGACGACAAAACAAATCATAACAAACATTGGGGTGAAATGGTCGGGTTTACCGTGGCCCTTCAATTCAATCCATACGCTCTAATAACAACAAGCCAACTGGAAGACCTCCACATGAACTTTGGTAAGGCTCCTTCTTATGCTGCCCCAGGTACAGCTGAATATGATGCTGCAGTTTCAAAATTAAATGCAGCAAAGGCTATCTTTCAAAGTGCTTATGGGTTTAGCGATGCTAATATGGCTAATTGGTAATTTAGACCNAAAATATTTNTAGTGTANAGGTCCGGGAGCATTTTGCTTCCGGACCTTTCTAATTTCTACAATACCGTATTTATCGTATAATTTAACATGCTTGCACTACTAATACTTACTCTCGGTACCCGAATTTTAACAGGTATTAACTATATAGAGGATATAGATAGTCTGCGATTTGCCCTTTCCTTAATTAAATTTGACGTCGTAAATCTTCAACCCCATTTCCCNGTTTATCCNATTTTCACTTGGTCNGCAATTTTTATACACAGTGTTTTGAANAATAATTTANTAACGTTTTCTATTATCGGCGGATTTTGTTCTTTTATAATCATCTACTGTGTTTTTAAANTATTCGAATTTAAAATACGATCATATGAAGGATTTTTCGTTGCATTTACTCTATTTTTTAATCCTCTTCTATGGATTATGAGTGTTCGTTATATGCCTGACCTAATGGGCATTTCTTTTATCACAATAATAATCTACACTCTAACTTCTAATAGGGGACACAACCAGATTGGATTTTTATGCTCTGGTCTTCTTCTTGGTGTGCGATTATCGTATTTACCATTAATACTACCCTTACTAATTTCTAGACTTTTTTATTNTAATAAAAAGAATCGAAATATCTTATTTTTTTCCTGTGGTGTTTTGTTATGGTTAATTCCGTTGATTATATTAACGGGATTCGAAGATCTAGTTGAAGCAGCGCGACGACAAACAGACGGTCATTTTAATGAGTTTGGCGGAACGCTTTCTACAGAACCAAATTTATTTGACCGAGTTGTTAGAATATTCCGCTCAATGTGGGCAGATGGCATGGGTTTATATTGGCCCGGACGCCATTGGTTAACCCTTTTAACAACTGTTTTTCTACTATCTATTTCTTTATTTCCATTATGTATATCGGAAAATAAAACATTTAAACTGTCGCATTTTAATTTATCAATCCTGGTAGGAGTAACTATTTATTTAATTTGGATTTTTCTTTTTCAAAATGTGATCCATAAAAGCCGTCACATACTACCATTGTTGCCGTTTATATGTATTATTATAGGTATAATTATGACTAAACGATGGGGAACTGGGCACATCCTGAATAGATCTTTAGTCTTGGGTTTTATGTTTTGTTATTCAGCAGTCACTTTACATTTAGTTTTCCAACATCAGTCTCCAACAGCTATTTCACAGATCAAAGATCATCTTAATTCCTTAGAACGTTCGAATTTAGAGATCGCTACAACACCTCTAATAAAATTTTATCTACAAACTAACGACGTAAAAGCAAATTTCATGGTTAATCAAAATCAAAATAATTTAGACTCACTATATACAGATTACAAAG
>NZPK01000019.1 GCA_002693325.1 Gemmatimonadota bacterium
AACAGAAGTTAAAATGACCATATTAACGGAATTTAAGCCGAAAGAGATTGGAGATAACAATTTCGAAAAAAGTGAGGAAGAACTAGATCTCACGCGTGTTACGAAGGCAGATCAGGAGCAAGGCTCGATTTTCAAGGCGATTGAAAAAGTAGATACTCGGGTCGATAAAAAGCCTGTGTATCACCAGATTTGTAGTGCTCCGAACTGTGATAAGTATTCAAGGACAACGGGCATGTGTCCGCGGCACTACCAACAGGTACGCAAGTATGGTCGACTAACACCTGAATTGGAATATCAATCGAGAGGCAAGGAGTGCGCTGCGGAAGGTTGCGAAGAATTACCGGTTGCTCGTGGTCGTTGCGGTCGGCACTATCAACAGGTCAGAAGGTATGGACGTTTAACGCCAGAGCGTGAGCGGGATATTGGTCGGATGGCTTCCTGTCAGATGCCCGGCTGTGACGGTAAGCACGCGGCAAGGGGATATTGTAAAAAGCACTACATGAGCGAGTATTATTTTAAACTGCAGTTGAAAGAATGTGCGGGTTAATTGATGTGATCACGTATCGAATTGATTGAGGTTAATTTAAGTGCAGTCCTTTTGCAATTAAAGAGAGAAGCCGATCGGTGCGTAGGGGACGCTTAATGTAACCTATTATTCCATCGGGCAGCACCGTTTTTGTCGAAGATGTCTTTTTTTTCGCAGACAGAATTATTATAGGAATATTGGGATTAAGCTTGTTGAATACAGCGGCGATTTTTTTTGCGGGAATATCATCAATTTTATCGTCGATGAGAATTAGGTCCGTGCTTCTTTTATGGCTATTAAGGTAGTTTATTGCATCTCGGCCATTATTCTCTCTATGAACTGTGTAGCCATAGTAAGCTAATTGTGAAGCAATAGATTTTCCGGATACTATATTAGGGTCGACAAGTAGAAACGACCAAATGGGTTTAGTGGACATGTTTTGGACAGTAAAAAATTTTGGGCAAATTCAGTAAGGGTGTAAGTGGTCCGTCAAAGTTGATACTAATCTATTATGTGACTTGGTCGCCACGTGCCATTACCACTTTCCCAGTTCGAACCATTTCTTTGATCTCGAATTTGCTCAGTAGCTCTCGTAGGGCATCCATCTTTTCTGTGGTGCCGGTAGCTTCCAGGGTAATAGTGTCTGTCGAAATGTCGACGGTCTTTCCGCGGAAGACTTCACTGATTTGAAGGACTTCGGTTCGTTCTGTGACGGAGCACCCAATTTTAAAAAGTGCAAGTTCGCGCAGGATCGTCTGAGTGTCGCTATGGTCGTTCGCATGTATAACGTCGACGAGTTTGTTTAGTTGTAGAATTATCTGATGCAATTCTGCTTCAGGCCCGACGCAGGTTATTGTCATGCGTGAACTATTGCGAATGTGTGCCTGCGACACCACCAAATTTTCTATATTGTAGCCTCTTCGAGTAAATACCTGCGCTACTCGTACTAATACACCAGGCTGATCATTTACCAGCAGACCAATAGTCGCTTTGCAATTAGGCATAGTTTGCGTCAGTTGTGGGGCATCCACGGCTTCCTGGCGGGCATTTAATTCGGTTTCGGAAAAATCTGTTGGTTTATCTGACATCAGGTACTTCCTCTTGGCTGGGCCATTTTAATTTTTGGGGCTTCAGTTAACATTTCACTAACTGCAGCACCGGCGGGTATCATTGGGAACACGTTGTCTTCTTTTTCGCATTCAGCGTGTATTATGCATGGTCCATCGTTATATTCTAGTGCTTGTTTAAGGATTTTATCAATATCGGCAGTGCGCCTGAGTCGGAATCCCTTTCCTCCGTATGCTTCAATGAGTTTAACAAAATCAGGATTGCCTTCTAAATCCACTCCAGACAAACGGTTGTCGAAAAACAAATTTTGCCACTGTCTAACCATACCTAAATATTTGTTGTCAAGTACAAGTATTTTGACAGGAAGTTTGTGTATGCATGCCGTGGCTAATTCACAGAGTGTCATTTGAAAACCCCCGTCACCGACAACGGCAATCACTGTGTCGTCTGGACGACCAAATTGAGCTCCTATCGCTGCGGGGAAGCCGAACCCCATGGTTCCGGCTCCACCGGAAGAAAGCCATTGTCTATGATGTGCGGTTTTATAGAATTGTGCTGCCCACATTTGGTGCTGTCCAACATCTGTGGTTACAACCGCCCGGCCTGCTGTCAAATGGTAGATGCGATCGAGAACAGCCTGCATCTTCAAGCCTCCACGTTTCCCATATTTGAGAGGAAATTTTTCTTTCCATTCTTCGATTTGATTTATCCAGCTGTCTGTGTCAACGCGATCTACTAGTTTGGTGAGATCTTCTAAGACGTGCCGCGCGTCGCCTTCGATGAATACATCCGGAACAATGACTTTCCCATATTCTGCTGGGTCGATGTCTACATGAATCTTTTTGGCGTCCGGACAAAATTCAGAAAGTTTGCCTGTTATGCGGTCGTCCCACCGTCCGCCCACGGACATTATTAGGTCACATCCTACAACTGCCTTATTAGCATAGGCAGTTCCGTGCATCCCCAGCATACCCACTGATAATTCGTGTTGTTCGGGGAAGGCTCCTTTACCGAGTAAGGTGTTGGTTACAGGCATTCGTGTTTTTTCAGCGAATGCCTTAGCTGCCTCATGGGCACCTGCGGCAATGCACCCACCACCAACATAGAGAAGTGGACGTTTGCTTTTTCGGATCAAATTAGCAGCTTCTATTAACTTGTTTGGATCAGCCTGAAAGTCTGATTGATATCCGGGAAGGTTTATTTTTTCTGGAAAATCGGCGGTGCATTCGGGAAATGGGGCGCCCTGTGTTACATCTTTAGGTAGGTCGATCAGAACCGGCCCTTTGCGTCCTGTAGTTGCAATGTGAAATGCTTCCATCATTACGCTTGGGATTTCGTTTGGGTCTTTCACTAAATACGAGTGTTTTACTACGGGCATAGAAATTCCGAAAACGTCGGCTTCTTGAAAGGCGTCTTTGCCTAACATTTCTGTAATAGTTTGGCCGGTCAAGACAATAATGGGAGAAGAGTCCATTTGAGCAGTAAGCAGGCCGGTAATTGTATTTGTGGCTCCCGGTCCGGAGGTGACTAAGGCTACGCCAGGTTTCCCGGTAGCTCTCGCGTAGCCATCGGCCATGTGAGTGGCCCCTTGTTCGTGTCTCGTCAGTATGAATTTGATTTGATTTGAGTTCAATAATGCATCAAAAATAGGCATCGCTGCGCCACCTGGGTGTCCGAATACGTATTCAACACCAAAGCGATCCAAGGCATCAATGACGACGTCTGCTCCTCTTGCCATTTTACAGCTCCAGTAATGTAGGAAATATTATGTATACCTTCTTTGTTGAAATGTAATATAAATGCTCTATTATGGCAATGATTAAAATTGATCCGAGTATGTTTAGCAGGTTTATGTCAGACAATTATTTTAATTTTCCGGATTGATAAGCAAAATTGTCTTCAATGGGTAATCTTAAGTGTTTTGTTAATTAGATTTTGATTTTTTCCATGTTTCTTTGAAAAGATTAATCCAGTTGCCTGCTAATATGTTTTCGATTTCAAGAGTTTCGTAACCTCTGCGTTCAAAAATTGGGATCAGTTTCTGTAAATCAGAGATGGTGTTTAAGTCGCGTGGAGCCTGCTCTGATCCAAATCCACCATCGAGATCAGTGCCTATGCCACAGTGCTTAGATGTACCTAAAAGTTGGCATATATAATCTACGTGATTAGCTACCGTTTCAAGGGTAGCATCGGTCTGTTGTTCATATGCAGGGAGACCACGTTGCCAATTGGGATCCAACATCCATGCATCAAAAGCTGTACCAATTACTCCATTTCGGTCGGCGACCGAACGTATCATCTCGTCTGTGAGTTGTCTTTGTCCTGGAGTGAGGCTTCTGCAATTGTGGTGTGACGCTGCTATGGGGCCGTCGTAGTAGTCTAACAATTCCCAATGAGCTTGATCCGTTAGGTGGGTTACGTCCACGATGATCCCCCAAGTTTTTAGGGCATCTAAAAGGGGGTAAGCAGGATCCAGTAGGCCCCCTTCAGTTCCTGTTCCGTGAGAATATGTGCTTACGCCGTAGTGTGAAATACTCACCATACGAAGTCCGAAATCGTACCAGTCTTCGACTTGATCAGGATTAAGAATTGGGTCAGCACTCTCCATCGTAAGGATTAGGCCTATCGGTTCGTTTTTGGAAGGATTATTCCATTTCTTAATTGTGCGATCAAGTTCGTTAGTGTTACCAATGAACTCAATTATACCGACTCTTTCTAAGGCCTCATAATAGGCTAAGTGTCCCCGCCCTACGCCATGGCATTGGGCTTGACTATACATTCCTGTTCGTGTCCATTTGTCCTTGTGATCTATTCGTGACATAACTGTTCCGCATACGATCCCAATGTTGCCTTTACGAAGCTCCGGGATGGTCACCGTGCAGGACCCAAAACTCTCCATGGTATTGACTGAATCGTGGGTTCGGACTGTTGCAGCCGGCTGGGTTAAGTCTCTATTGATTTGTAATGCTGAAAAAGACAAGTCTAAATGACTGTCCAATATCAGAGGATGTTTTGTAGGCATTTAATCAGCTCCAGATATTACGGAAGAAATTTAATAAATTACCGTGTGCAATTCCTTGGATATCCGAAGTGGAATAACCTCGGTCTTTGAGTTTACGTAAGAATTTCTGTAAATCCTCTATGGTATCGAAGTCTGTCGGTCCTAATTCTCTACCGAAACCGCCATCTAAATCCGATCCAATACTCACATTGTTGCAGTTTCCAGCCATTTGGCAGATGTGATCGATATGGTCAATGGCAGCACTCATTGTACGTTTTGCAGAGGTAGGATAGGTTTTTGGATTATCAAAATCAATTTCAGGGTTGAGCATAAATTCGGCAAAAACGATACCTATAACACCATCACGATCGATGATCGCTCGAATCATATCGTCACTCAAGTGTCTTTGCCCCGGAACAAGTGATCGACACATGCAATGGCTTGCATGCACAGGCCCCTTCCAGTAATCCAATAATTGCCAAAAAGACAGATCGGAAGCATGAGTCAAGTCAATAGCGATGGTAGTTTCGGCCAAGGCATCTAGTAGTGGATAAGTGCAGGCATACAGTCCGCCTCGCGTACCTGTGCCGTGTCCCCAGGTGTTGGCGCCAAAATGCATTGGTCCAACGGAACGTAGACCTTGTTCAAACCACCATTCAACTTGATTCGGATCAAGGATTGGATCCGCACTTTCCATAGAAAGAACCAATCCAAATGGGGTTTCATTTGTTGGATTATGCCATTTTTTAGCTACTTCGATTAATGTTTCGGAATTTGTTATCAGCTTTAGATGGCCTTCATTTTGGAGAGCTTTGTAATAGTGTAGGTGGGATTGTCCAATTGCATGGGCAGCAAGTTGGGTTCTCACTCCGTCATCAAGTTGATTATTAGAGACTTGAGTCCTGGCCATTATCGTTGACATAAAAATCCCAATCTGGCCCTTTCGAAGCTCTGGCAGCGCGACTGATGCAGTTCCTTTGGCTGGACTTTCATTACGCTTACGACTTCTAAGGGAGTCTGGATGTGACGGGCCCAATGGAATAGGGTCTTCACGTTCTCGTAATTCATAAACTGGTACTGTTAAATCTCGTCGATGGAAAAGGGCGTTATAGGCTAAGTCTAAGTGTCCGTCGAAGATTAGCATAGATTTTATCCTGTGTATTTAAGGTGTTTTTTAAAAAACATTATGAAACTAAGTATTTCTCAAGGGTTTCTATTTTTATCGAAATACCCAATCCTGGTTCCTCCGGAACGTGGACGAAACCATCGATGATTGGGAAATTTTCGTTGGTTAGTTCATGGCGGAGTGGTGATTCAGACATGCAATATTCAAAGAGGTCGCCATGAGGTATCGCAGCTAAGGCGTGTAAAGAAGCTGCTATTGTGATACCGCTTTTAAAGCTGTGGTTGACAACTTTTCGATGCATTTTATGGGCCAGATGGCCTACCTCAATCATTTTAGATATACCACATCGACCCGGGTCAGGTTGAATCCAGTCTACGGAACCTTCGTCTAACACTCTGCGGAAATCCTCGACATTCGACTCTGCTTCTCCGGCGGCAATGGGTATCGGAGATTCTGCGCAAAGTTGTGAATAGCCAAATAAATCTTGCGGATGGAGCGGCTCTTCAAGCCAGAAAACATCGTATTCGGTAAAGGCTTGTGCTCGACGAAGCGCAGTCTTCCAGTCCCAGACTTGCCCAGCATCTACTAATATATCTATTTCTGTTCCAGCACCCCGCCGAGCTTCACGAATAAGTGCGATATCGTTTTTCTCGCATTGACCCATGGGCCCCCAACCAAATTTGATAGCGGTGAAACCTAGATCGGCGTGTCTGCGAGCAATTTCGAAAGTTTCGTCCGGAGAATTTCCAAAAAGAACAGAGCAGTAGGCCCTGAACTTGGTATTAAATGGGCCGCCAAAAAGTTGGTGGACTGGTATCCCATAAACTTTCCCCGCAATATCCCAAAGTGCTTGATTTATTCCGGCCATAGCGTGCGCTCCAACGCCTACCCGTCCGTAGTAGTTCGCGGCAGCATCCATTCGATGCATGCACTCTTCCACTGCAAGAGGATTGGCTCCAAGAAGAGCATTTTCCAGACCATTACATATCTGATGTGAGAGGGGAGCTTCGATAACAGATTTAACTACGTTTGGGCATGAATCGACTTCGCCCCACCCACTTACATTTTCATCAGTTTCTATGTGGATCAAGCATGTGTCTTGGGTTCCTTCGCAGATGTCGGTTACCTGAGGGAGGCGCAGAACATGAGCCTTTACTGCAGTAATTTTCATTTTAATATCCGTAGTTAGTTGAATAAGGTTGTCTATTGTAATCAAAAAAATTTAGATTTATTTTCCGTAAATACAAATAATGCATGCTGAAGATAGAACGGACTGGTATATTTGGAGATGTTAAAAGTTATTTTAGACGCTTTGGAATGAGATTAGCAAGTTGATTTTAAAGAGTATTTGTGTTTTGATATTGATGTGAAGAAATAGTATTTAGGTGCGTAAAATAAAAACTGTGGAGTTGTGTTTTGATCACACTAGTCGAACTATTGAATACGAGTTTTGCTGAACACGCAGACAAAGATGCTGTTCGTGTCCTACGCCCTGGCGTGGGAGGTAAATTGAATTACGAGTCGATCACCTATGGGCAGTTGAAGGATATGCGTGACAAGGTTGCTGGAGGTTTAGCTGAAATAGGCCTCACAAAAGGACAACGCTTAGGAATTCTGACGGACGGCGGCTTCGAGCCATTGGTAGCTTTTTTAGCTTGTGATCTTTTGGGGGTTAGTTGCGTACCATTGTGCTTAAAGAATCGTCCAGATGTATTGGTTCATAACATACGGCATTCCGATGTGAAAATGTTGATGGTTGACCAAAAAGGGGCTGACTGTTTTGATGGGCTATGTTTGGACGATGAAAAAGTTCCAAAATTAATCAGAACTAATGAGGCTTTAGAGGGGGCATTTTTTTGGGGAGACCTCGCTAATTGTGAATCAGATCCACCGACTGTGGACCTGAAAATTTCAGACGAGACTAAGATTTTGTATACCTCAGGATCTTCTGGAATGCCAAAAGGAGTTATCCAAACCCACGAGAATATAGTCGCGAATGTACGAGAAGTGTGGGACGTTGTTAGTCCACGCGAAAACTTACGTTTTTTTAAGTCCGCTCCAGATTATCATGCTATGGGGATTTTAAATGTTTATTATCCTCTTGCGAAGGGTTGGACTTTAGATATGGCCCGCTCGCCCGATCGGGTTTTAAGTGACATTCGCCTCTCTCAACCGCATGCTTTTCTTACGGTCCCTTTGATATTGGATAAGGTTTATGGTAATGTTCGAAAAGAGATTCAATCCGGAGGGCTTAAGGGTTCACTAATACAGCGTGCCGTTGCGAGCAGGAGACGCATTTTTCGTGGAAACGCGAGAATCAGCGACAAGATTTTTTATCGCCTTATCGGTAGCCGTGTTATTGCAAAAATACACAAACAGCTATCGATGCGTGTTGGGTCGAACTTAGAATTACTCATAGTGGGTTCAGCTAAAGCAGATCCTGAGGCCCTAAATTTTTTTCATGAGGTATTAAATATTCAAACTTACGAGGGATATGGGGCAACCGAGTGCGCTCCTTTAATTGCGACGAACCACTTGAAGGGTAGAATAGCTGGGACGGTAGGTCGACCGTTGATAAAAGTCCGTATTGTGGATGACGCAGGTCGCGAATTGGCTGTTGGTGATCCAGAAAAAAATGAGTATACGACTAATGGAGAAAATGGCGAATTGTGGGCAAGTGGACCTAACGTTATGCGCGGTTATTTAAATGATCCGGAAGAGACTGATAAAGCGTTAGTGAAATACGAGGGGAATCTGTGGTACAAAACAGGTGATTTGTTTAGCATGGATTCGCAAGGATTTTTGACATTTAGAGGTCGCATCGGACGTCAATTTAAACTACGCAACGGAGAATTTGTCAATCCTGAGATGTTAGAACGCATTTTCTCTCGAGCTCCCTTAGTTGAGCATATTTTGGTTTATGGTGGTCAGGAAAGAGATTTTCCTCTGCCGTTAGTCGTTGTTGACTTAGAGGAAGTCAAGAAAGATTTACCTTCAGGGGTGAATCCAGAAGAAGAGGCAGTTTTGTTTCAGCATCCTGAAATTATAGAGCGAGTTCGTAAACAGCTTCTTTTAGAAGCCAACGATAATGGTTTACCTGATTATGAAAGGCCCAGAAAGGTTTTACTTTTACCTGAGCCACTTAGCGAAGAGAATGGAACACTAACTCGAGGTCTTAAGAAAATTGTCCCCAAAGCGATCATAGATCGTTATACTGATCAAATACATGCTGCTTACGAATAGAATGACAGTGCCAGACAAATTTGAAGTAGGTGGGTTCTGTTCACATTGCATCATATAGACGAGTATTCTAACTTTTCCGTATGGTTTGTTTTTTCGATATCATTTTGATGCTTAGGAAATTATACGCATGACAATCCGTAAAGTCGTTCTTCCAGTCGCTGGTATGGGCACACGATTATTACCAGCGACAAAGTCACAGCCCAAAGAAATGTTACCTGTTGGTCATAAACCAGTCGTACAATACGTAGTCGAAGAAATGATTGCCCAGGGACTGACAAAATTTCTTTTTATAACAGGTAGAAAAAAAAGATCTATAGAGGATCATTTTGATGACGATCCCGAATTAGAAGCTAAGCTCTCAATTAAAGACCAAGCTCTGTTCGAACCAGAATACGCGAAAGAGGGAGCGGAGTTTTATTACGCGCGCCAACGTAGACCAACAGGAAATGCGGATGCCGTTCGTTTAGGGAAAGAGTTTGTTGGTAAAGAATCTTTTGTGGTGGCGTTTGGTGACACGATAATCTATTCTCCGAATGAACCAATGGTTTTACAACGAATGGCTGAATCTCATGAGTTCCACGGATCGTCTGCGACTATTGGTGTTTGGGATGTGCCTCGCGGTGAAACCAATAAATACGGAATTGTAAAGCCACAAGGCGCCATCAGTGATGATTTTATAATAGAAGATATCGTGGAAAAACCAAACAGCTCTGAGGCTCCTAGCCTTTCTGCGGTGGCGGCCCGGTATATTTTTAATCCTGATATTTTTGAAGCTATAAGTCTAATTTCTCCTGGGTTAGGTGGAGAACTTTGGCTAACAGATGCAATAAGGATTTTGATAAAACAAGGAGCAACCGTTAGGTGTGTTCGATTGAAATCAGAGGAGCAACGTTACGACATTGGCACTCCCTTGACATACTACAAGGCTTTCACTGATTTTGCGCTTAGAGATTCTGAAAATGCTGAAGCTTATCGAGCGTATTTAAATGATAAAGTGAAGCAGTAGCTGTCGGGGGTTCTATGAAAATAACAATGGATTATGGCACGGAAGGTCTCGAAATTGAATTGCCGAAGTCGGCAACGGTTTTAGGAATGTGCGATACTCCTGCATTAAATACGGTCGACCGTACTATTGAGAAGTCTTTGTTGGAACCTATTGAATCACCATCTTTGCGAGAATTGGCCCGAGGTGCTAAAGATGCTTGTGTTGTAATCTCTGATATCACACGTCCTGTTCCCAATAAGATTATTTTACCACCTATTCTGCGTATCTTAGAGGAAGAAGGAATTGCGCGAGAAGATATCGTCCTCCTTATTGCTACGGGTTTACATAGACCCAATGAAGGAGAAGAGTTACGTAGTCTAGTCGGGTCTGAAATAGCTCAAAAATATCGCGTCATAAATCACCGAGCTAAAGAAAAAGAGACGTTGACATATATTGGTGACACATCGGGTGGTGCCCCTGTATGGATCAATTCGGTTTACCTTCAAGCCGATTTGAAAATTGCTACCTCACTGATAGAGCCTCATTTAATGGCAGGATATTCGGGTGGTAGAAAAGCAATCTGTCCAGGGCTCATGGGGGTCGAGACAATGAAAGTTCTTCATGGGCCAAAGTTACTGGCGAGTCCTAAATGTGTCGAGGGAGAAATCAAGGATAATCCCTTTCATCACGAAGCTTTAGCGGTCGCTAAGCGAGCGCGAGTTGATTTTACTCTCAATGTGTCCATGAATGAACGTCGAGAAATTACGGGTGTCTTTGCTGGGGATTTAGAAGCAGCGCATTCAGCAGGGGTCAGATTTGTCAAATCACAGAATGGTTCGATTGTAGAAAATAAAGCCGATATTGTAATTACTTCGGGAGCTGGAGCACCTCTCGATTCAACGTTTTATCAGTCGATAAAAGGTCTTACTGCAGTTCTTCCTATTGTTGCTGAAGGTGGAACAATAATTATGGTATCAAGCTGTGACGAAGGGATTGGGAGTTCTGAATTTGAGAAACTTCTACTGTCTAATGATTCTCCAGAAGATTTTTTGGGAAAATTGGAAGATCCGAATTTTTTTGTTATCGATCAATGGCAATTGCAGGAGCTTTGTAAGGTCGTCAAAAAAGCTCGGGTCATTCTGTATTCTCATGGTATCCCGGAAACATTCAAGGATAAGTTGTTCGTGGAAGTGGTTGAATCTTTCGAGAGTGGATTCGCTGATAGTGTCGAGCGATACATGGAAGAGCCCAAAATTGCCGTAGTACCCAAGGGTCCATACGTTTTAACAAAATTACGGGAGTAGCAATGTTATGATTCGGTACTGTTGGTTTTTCTTTGTTGCTGTCCTTAATTCCAGTTGTGCTACGGTTAGTGAAAGAACACAGATGCCTGGTACGGAGGAGGCCGGAGAAGAAGTTAAAGGTGAAAATGGCGAAATAAAGATCCTCTCGTCTTCGATCGAGAATGAATCGATATCAATTAAAAGAACAGATCCTCTGGCGCAATCGATTTTATTTTTACCCTTCAAGGATAACTCTAAGTATAAGGGATCATGGTTCGTTTCGGTCGATTTGGCAAGCGGATTAGCAGATTCACTTGCTGACGGAGAAACATTAGTTTCGATTCCAATTCAAAAGCCTCTCGATTTTCTTAGTAAAAAAGAGTTAAAAGGACAAATTTCTGAGGAGCGCGCATTAGAAATTGGTAGAAAATTTGATGCAGACTATGTAGTGCTGGGTGCGATAGATGAACTTAGTATGAAGAGGTTTAGAGCTACGGTTCCAGTTGGTGGTTATCGTAGCTATCAAGGNATAACGAGTGTTCGCTTGTTCCCGTATCGCGTGATTGATGGGCAACCTGTGGGTGAAGTAGTTAAGGAAACGACAGAGGACAGCAAACGCTACGGCATTACAAATCCTGCGGCTTTTGTTCCTTTGGAGAAAGAATATTTTTTGCTCGGCCAGATGGATTGGGGTAGCTCTGAATTTCATGAGNCTCTGTTGGGCAAGTCTGTCGGTAAGAATTTTGTGCAGTTGGTTGCGGGTCTTGATAGCCTAATTCGCCCTAAAGCTAATTTTAAAGTGGCGTCTGCCCCTAAGATAATTGATGTTGATGGTGAGCGAGCTTATATAAATGTGGGTATAGCNGACTCAGTATCCAATGGCGATAAATACGGTGTATGGGATAAAGGNCGTGAATTAAAAGACCCTAGTACGGGAATTGTGTTAGGCTCTGCTCTTCCAAGNCGTGTAGGAGTTGTGCAAGTGGAACAAGTCCTGAGTAAGCATCTATCGTTAGTGCGTATTTTAGAAGGCCGAGACGAGTTAAAGAAGGATTACGATTTACGTGCTGAATAAACAACTTCTATTGACGAGTTTAAAAATGAGATTAACTGTCTTTTTTTTCGTTTTATTTGGTTTTTTTTCAGAATCAATTTCAGTTGAATTCAATTCCACAAATGCACATGGTTTGATTTATGTGTATTCTTCAGATATTGANGAATACAAACGGAGGGCGTCTAATTGGGTTTTACTCGCGGAAGACTCAGGCCAAGAATTGGTTGTTGCACTTTTTGATCGAGGGGAGACTAAATTAGGCGATTTACCAAACTTCGTTGTTCGTAACATAGAACCCTATTTTTATGCGAAACAAACCGACTATGGGGTTTTGTATAATGCGTCTAATGGTAGAGTAGTTTTAACCGGTTCAGGGAAAGAAATTGAAAACGTGTTGAGGTTTCGGACGATCAGATCCGTATCCTCGGATGTTGATGAGAGTACATGGGGTAAAATTAAAGAGCTTTTTCAGTGAAAATTTACATATGAAAGACACCCGACCCCCAATGCCAGACTTCAAACTACGTCGGATCAAACTGCTTGCCGATATGATCTACAGTGCGAGCAATATTGTCATAAAATACCACAGGATTATAGCAGAAGGAACTGAAAATCTACCGTATGATGGACCGGCTTTGTTGCTTCCGAAGCATCATGCCTATAGAGACATTTTGGTTGAAGGTGTTTCTTTATATCGTTATACGAAACGTTATCCGACATTTGTGATGAAAACTGGTTTATGGGGTATACTGGAGCATTTTGGTGGGGTAAAAGTGACGCGTCCTAAGGATATTCGGCGTTTAAAAGATAAAACGGCTCGCCGAAACGCAATTAAAGCTGCTCGCATAGCAAATCATGATTTACAGAAATACTTGAGTGGTTTGTATAGAAATGGCGAGATTGTTATCTCGCATCCAGAAGGTGAAAGAAGCTCGGGGTCTATGGGGCCTTTACAAAAAGAGATAGTAGAACATCTGTTGCATGTTCAACGAGATCATAGTTTACGCGTTCCAATAATTCCAATTGGTATAGAGTACGAAAGTTATAAGCAACCTTTCTCTAAAGTCTTTTTTCGTATCGGAACGCCTATTTATGGAGAAGATATCTCTGAGCTACCGCTTCTGATGAATAACATAAGTAACGATCTTCGCTGTCTAAGCGGCCTTACGTCGTAATTTTTTGAATGGAGAATCTCATGCGCTTTTATCTAGCTGCGATTGTAGCATCTTTGTTTTTGGTTTCATGTGGAGAGAATAAGGTTAGGATAGAGATTAGAGGAGGCGATGGTAATCTTGTTCGGTTGGACGCGAATAGTGTGCAGTACAAGTTTAATAAACATGTCTCAGAAGGAGTTTATGTGTTGCCCGAACAGGATAGTGATATCGATTTGCGTCCCGGGTCATATACTGTAAGTGTATCGACTGGCCGTTACTTAGAGTCGCGCTCAGTCGTTGTTGAAACAGCTCCAATAAGTGGCACACAAGAATATTCAATAGTTTTTGAGGTTCCTACGGAAGAAACNGGAAAAGTCGAGCCGTACGGTACTATTGTTTATGCTTCAACGCCGCAAACAAAAAGGAGTTGGGATCTTTTCTCCATTACTGCCGATGGAACGAAAACAACAAGATTAACCGACACAAAAGAAACCGAGCAACATCCTTCATGGTCGCCGGATGGTCAGAAGATATTGTTTACGCGGGGTGAAGCTATGAGNAATATCGATATTTATAAGATGAACCAAGATGGATCCGGCATAGTTCGTTTGACTGAACATGAGCAACGTGACCAACGAGCTTGTTGGTCACCGGACGGCAACCAAATCGCATTTGTGAGTCAAAGAGANGGCGAAAAAGCAGTATGGATAATGAATGCTGACGGTTCAAATAAAAGAAAATTGATTGCGGGTCGGGAACCCTCTTGGTCACCAGATGGTAATCAGATAGCATTCACGTCCTCTGCATTTCATGATAATGACGAAATTTATGTCATTAATATCGATGGGTCAGATAAAGTAAGATTAACTAATAATCGAAAGTTCGACTGGTTCCCTTCTTGGGATCCAGTGGGAAGGCGTGTAGCTTATAATTCCGAGCAGTATGGCGGACAGGAACTGATACTTTCGCTAGCTGATGGGACTGGTATTATTCGTATCACTAATGCCGAAAAAACCTATGAACAAGAGCCTATTTGGTCTCCCGATGGAAAGTCATTAGCATATGCAGGGAAAATGCAAGAAGACGATTACGATATTTATATCGTTTCTACTCGAGGTTTTGATTTAGACGACATACCTAAACCTATCGGGATGCCTCTAAATTTGACAGATAATAACGATCGTGATGACATGTCTCCTGATTGGCGGTCCTTCTAAANTCTGTCATGGCTTTTAAGTCTGCTTATATCTTTACGGTTTTAGTTGTTTTCGGGCTTACTATACGGATGTTCGAACTGAAGGAACCGTTGATAGACAAACAGGCATGGAGGCAGACGGATACAGCGGCAGTGGCTCGAAATTTTTTCGAAGAGGATATAAGTATACTGTCGCCCCGGGTTGATTGGCGTGGTAATGGAACTGGCGAAGTGGAAATGAACTTCCCTTTATTTCCGTATCTTGTTTCTTTGGGATACAAAATTCTTGGAGGGGTTCACGAGTGGCTGGGACGCCTCCTATCTGCATTTTTTTCGGTGTTGACTTCGGTTATAATTTTCAGTCTAATGCGGAATATGGGTTTTTCTGTTTCTTCCGGTCTCTGGGCTATGTTTTTTTTTCTTGTGACTCCACTGAGCGTTTTTTTTGGTCGCGCTTTTTTACCTGAATCCCTAATGGTTTTGCTTAGTGTCTCTAGTATTCTGACATTCAAATACTGGACTGAATCGGAACGGATAACCCACTACATATTTGCAATTATGATTGCGGCACTTTGCTTCCTAGTTAAGATCCCCACTCTCTATATCGGATTCCCATTAATAGTGATTGCGTTTTCGAAATGGAAGTGGAGCTTTATCGGCCAGCCATTACTGTGGATTTACTTAATTCTTTCTGTGTTGCCTTCCGCTCTGTGGTACGCATATGCTTCGGAGTTATTTGTTGACACCGGCCTTACTTTCGGTATTTGGAACCGTTATGGTTACAATAAATGGGATCAAAGCGTGCTGTATCAATTTGATTTTTACAGTCAGATGGGGTGGCGGTTTGTGAATAATATTTTTACGCCACTCGGTTTTATTTTACTTGTTTTGGGATTGTTTAAGACCGGAATTTCCCGAAGTAAATGGCTGTTGTGGGGTTGGTTTATAGGATTGTTACTATATCTGGTATTGGTTCCCGAGGGGAATCGAAAACTTCATTATTATCAAGTTCCATTTCTGCCATTGGGATGTATTTGGGCTGGTTTTGGCACGGTGGTCGTCTTGGGCTATTGGAGTCGAATCAACAAAGTGGGGACGATCAGATACGCGGCACCTTTGATTTTGGTTGTTTCTGTTTTGACATATAGCACTTTTGCTATAAAACCTTATTATACGCAGCCCAATAATGTGCACGAATATTACGAAAGTTGTTATGATTTCGGTCTCTGGGCAGATAAGACGTTACCAAAAGACGCGTTGCTGGTTATAGGTGACCTAGACGAGAATTCGGGAACTCCGTTTCGTTCTCAGAGTCCTACTATGTTATACTATTGTCACCGAAAAGGATGGCAAATAACTCCGGATGAATTTAGTGAAGCGAAGCTTGATAGTTTAGCAGGTTTAGGAGCAGATTTTTTTGTAGCTGCCGGGGGGTTTCTNGTNAAAAAACCGAATTTTTGGGGACAATTATTAACTCGTGGCGTTTCAATAACAGAAAGTTATCCGAGAAAGTGGTATGATTCTGAAAAACTTCAACAGCACATTTCTCAACAAACAGTTAGAAGTCGGCATTTCGTAATTGTTGAGCTTAACCAGGATAAGCGTTGACATTGTTGAGTATGTCTCGTATCGTGAGAGTGTTGTAATATGAACTTTGACCATGATCAACCAAATGGACCGAGGGAAAATGTCAGCTCATTATTTTAGGCCTTTTCGTGTCAAATACGGTATTCTTCTCATTTGTTTAATTACTGCTTGTGCTTCTACTGGGGGAGGAGATGGGGGTTATGGTCCGCCGCCCATAGTGGAGGGCAAAGGTCGATTGTTTTTAGAAACAGCAGGTATCAACAAAGTTAACTTTTACATCCTAGATCTCGAAACGGGAGAGGAGGTGTATTCTGAGTCTCCAAGAGCTTCTGCTAGTTCTCCGATCGGATTTGAATCAGGATATGGATCAATACCGCAATATGTTGATTTGATCCCAGGAAAGTATTTAGTCGTTGTTAATACGGATGTGGAAGACAGTGTTGAGAAAGAAGTCGAGGTTCGAATGGGGCAAGAAGTTTATGCAACTATTCCTGTAGGTCGATTTCAGTTAATCTACTTCGAAGGGCAAGAACGTAGTCAGATGCCATTCTTGATTTATGATTACAATCTACGGACAGTTTTGGGAAGAGGTATGACATCCACGGAAGTTAGGTATTTCATTGTTCCAACGGGTGAGTACAAGGTGCGTATTGAAAACCTGGCTGGCACAGGCAGTGATGATATTCGCCCCGTGCAAGTGCGCATGGGACAAACGCAAAACGTAGTGATTGGACCGCCGCCATCACCAGGCCAGATTGATGAGGCTGGAGAAACTGGAGACATACAGTGATCGCAATTAGCGCATCAAGGAAACTGACAAGGTTTTTTTATCGCAATTATGTTTTATTGTTTTTGCTGTTTGGTGTTGAGGCAGCATTTTCAATTGAGGCAAATGTAATCGATCGNTTTGGCAATCAACATCANGTCAGAGAGTTGACTTATCAAGGTCGTCGAGAGTTGGAGTTGTATATTGATGACCAACGTCGTTTGATGTCTNTATCGCTGATTGATCGTTTAAGATTTGATGGAGAGCCAGGAGATGAGCAACAAGCAGTATCGGTAACAAGTAGGTCTGGCAAGGTGCATTCAGCCTATATGTTGAGTGGAGGTAATTCGATGCCTCATCAGGATGCAGTTGGGGGAGGTGGGAGCGGTCGTAGATTTGTTGGAGTAACTCCTCTTGGCCCATTCTTTATCTTATTAAGTGACGTCAGGGAAATTATTATTTCTCACGATAATAATAATGAGATCATNAAAGAAGTCGTCGTTAAGGGAGAAGTCATAACTCTAGATGGGCAGCGCTATAAAGTATCGGATCTGAGATATAAGGGTAAGCAGAGGCTGGATTTTTTTCGTGGAAGAAAAAATGNGATTTATCCCTTTAGATAAGGTGTATAGGATAGATTTTGATGATAGTGGTGCTTCTGAAGAATTCCGCCCAATTACTGCAATATACAAAAACGGACGAACGGTTATGGGCACAGTGGATGCAAGTAAAGTGCGTTTGGCTGGTGAGACTGATCGTAGTTATATGGCTCGAGTTCACGCAACTCTCACTGGGGAATCAGTATCTGGACCTTTTTCTATGGGTATCTATAATGTGAAACAACTTCGTTTTGAAAAAAGCGATAGTGTAAAAACGGAAGAAAATAGGGAAATAGAGTAACAAGGTGTTGCCTTTTGGCTCCGATAATATTTTGGCTAACCGGGTGTGGCGAAACCGTTTTGAGTTCTTGAGCTTTCTTGATTATAAAGGCTTATAATATCTGAACAAATATATACTACATAAAGGCTAAAATATCCTTGACAGTGAGTCAAGCGCTTGCTATTTTTCCGTCGAACGTTCGAAGTTCGTTTTTAGTTTTTTTTTACTCTATATAGAGGAGTTAATCATATGAGAAAGATTTTATTATCTCTCTTGACGGTTGGTTTCATTGCTGGAAGTTCCAGCGCACACATTGGTGACAATGTGTATTTGATTTTCGAAATCCCAGCTGCAGACCTTGCTGATATTGATTTGACTGATGTCAGTGTTGCTGATTGGGAAGATGTTATCGGCGATCCCGCTCTCGTAACGACTGATTTTTATCAGGATCCCACTGTAGGTGAAGGTGCTCAGTATGACCCTGCCGATTTGGACTATCGGATCTGGTTGGGATACAACAGTGCAGCCTCACACCTTTATATGGGTATGGAGCGCGTAGATAACGTATACGTGAACGAATACGCAGGTGGAGACCTTGGTCAGTTGTGGCGCCACGATGCAATCGAGTTTATGCTCGATGGTGATCACACCGGGGGAGACTACACCGGTTCAGCTGATGAAAACTGGTCAGAAGAAGAGCAGAAGTTGAATGGTAACCGTACTGCTCAGCAGTATGTGGCAATTGCTGACACTCCAGATGGCCGCCACGTCGGTTATCAGGGTGGAGGATCCGAGTGGGTAAATGCTTTGCCATACGCTGATGGTGGTGGTGGATCTGTTGGTGAAGGTCCTACGACTTCCGTTTTCGAATTCTATGTCACTCCTTTTGATGACTTGATCTGGAATGCTCCTGGCGACAGTAAGACTTCCGATCTCTCAGATGGTAAGGTAATCGGTTTTCAAATCTCGGTTCCTGACTTTGACGTAGCTCCATCAGAATATCGTGCATTCCACACGTTGACTGGTCAGGCCGCTACATGGCGTTACGCTGAGCGTTTCGCTGATGGCCGCTTGGTTGGCGCTGGTGGTGGCACAGCTGTAGAAGCTGACTCATGGGGACGTATTAAAGCCTCTGTAGAGTAAGAATCATTGTTTTATTAATAAAATAATGTT
The DNA here is from genome assembly GCA_002693325.1 of Gemmatimonadota bacterium. GTDB lineage: Bacteria > Latescibacterota > UBA2968 > UBA8231 > UBA8231. The sequence continues at coordinate 19,041 of NZPK01000019.1, forward strand.
TACAGCTTAGTTTATGTCGAAGAGAGGGGGGTGATTTGTCCTTCCTCTCTTCGGTTGTTTTTAGTTTTCCGGATCTTTAGCAACAATAATTATCCAGTGGCAATGTGGCCCCTTAAATCGTGGAGACGAGGGAATGAGAGTTATCTGCATCGTCGTTTTGCTGATGGTCGGACTGGTTTCTAAAGTCTGTGCAGAACTCAAGGTGTTTTCTATTCCCGGTAATTTCTCGTGGAAAGAAGCAAAGCAGGGGCCGATTTCTGAGCAACGTTACTTGGATGTAATCGACCTCGATCGTTTTCCCGATGGTATCGCCCCTATAGATCCTTCAGTATTTGTAACCGTTCCAAACATCATCTCAGACAACCAGACTTCCTCAAAGCAGGATTCCATACTTAGTGAATTTGGTCACAACGTAACTCGGAGTGATGTTGTTGCAATCCAGGATGCAGAAATAGNCGGCAGACGTGTTTCGCAAGGTGATTTGCTAATACCGAAATGGAGCAGTTTCCCAAGTGATCCAGAGTCGGTGGAACTGTTGCGGCTTGCCGGNATTGATTCAATAGAAGCGATGGTTAATGTTGCAGAATCTTTTCCAAGACCGCCCGGTGGAGATAAATTTAATAAAGGGCTGAACTTAACGACTTTGGGTATTTTCGAGCGCGCTCTTACAAAGCAACGATTGCAAGAAGGCCTAGCCTGGGTATTCGATGGGGATCCAGATACTCATTTTGAGCGAATTGATCGGGTTGGACAAGACGTGAAACAGATTTGGACGCTATATGTCGATCTCGGTCGNTTCTTTCCTATTCGTCTTGTGAGATTATTCCCCAGTNTAGAAAGCCCTGTNCGAGTTTCTGCGTATACCTTCTTTCGTGGAATTGCTGGGACGGAAAAAGAAGTTCCAGGGTTGAGTCTTGATGACCCAGATGTAGGACAATTGGCTTTTCCTGTTTTTACAAAAATTGCGCCATCTTTCCCGACATTTGTGACCGAACAAAGTGTGCCGGTAAATGTCCAAGATACGATAAGAGTGGACTTTGATCCGCCATCGAAATTTAGATACTCCCGAATCGACTTTCAGACTCAACTAGATTANGATCTTGCAGAAATGGAGTTTTATGCAGATGGCTTTGCNCCTGAGGCATANTATGAGTCTAAGCCTCTGCCGTTACCAGCAGCGACGTTGGGGCGTATTTTTTGGGATGAAGAAAAGATTGGGGATCCCACGAAATCTAATGTTACAGTTAGAGTCCAGACCGGATTGAATTCGGAACCTCAGGTTATGTTTCGTGTCAACGAATTTGAAAGCAGGGTTGAGTGGAAGGATGAAGGAGCGATTGTAATCGATCGACGGCCGGGTTCGCGGACTCTCGGACAAGAGGTAGATCTAAACGATCCACAAAACAATCTTGAAGCACGAGAAATTTTTAGTGCCTTGTTGCCTGAAGAGCGCGAAAGTGTTCGTCTTACAAGAGAAGAATATCAGTCGCTTCCTGGAAACCTCAGACGACAAGTTGAACCCGATTTGGAATTTTGGAGTGGGGTTCAAAAAGTTAACAACGGAGAGTTGATAAAGGCGCCGAGTGGTCGTCCTTTTATCCAAATTCAGATAGAATTTGAGAGTCTGTCTCCAGATGCTGCAACGGTATTAAAAAATTTGAGGTTCGAATATTCTGCTCCGCAAATTACCGATCTTGTTCTCGGAGAAATTGCTCCTGCCGTAGGTGTAATTGCTGGTCGGGACACGGTTTTCAATATGTCAATCAAAGCGTCATTGGGAGCAGAGAATAACGGAATAAATTGCTTACAGGTATTCACTCCTGCGCGCGTAAACACGGTTGAGTCACTTNNAATTGGGCAGNGGGAGTTGTCGTTGNTAACCTCCACTNATGAAGGTGAAATAGGTGAAACAGAATTCGGCGTCTTGCATGTAGCGGATGATCAGTTTGTCATCGGNTTTTCAGATATAAAACCAGATGCAGCTGATGCGAATGGAGAAGTGACTTTAGACCTTAGCTTCAGGGCAAGGGTTATCGATTTCCAAACCAANTTTTCCGCNAATGTATTTTTGGATACANTGGAGNCTAAATANCANAGGCTTTACACCAACAATGGTATCTTAACGCTGAGTTCGGATTCTGATACTTTAGCACTTTTTCTCCCTCAACCAGTTGANGGAGCTAACGTAGTCGATTTTAAACTTCGAGACGCGCTTTCGGATCGAAACTCGTTGGCAGTCGTTGCAGATATCTCGTTGCAGGGCAGGCAGTTGATTTCCAATTTGGAATTCTCGGGCGTATCATTTACTCCCAATGGAGACGGTGTAAATGATGTATTGTCGATCCGTTATGATATTCAGCGATTGCTCGAAGATCGTACTCTGCATTTTGAAGTTTACGATCTTGCTGGAAATCGTCTTTCGCATGTAGAAAGAGAATTGCGTTCCGGAGGTTACTCTGATTCTTGGGATGGACGAAGTGAGACGGGGGATCTGGTTCCCCCGGGTATCTATCTGGTTCGCCTATCTGCAGATGCTGACGAGTCTANTAGTGCGATTAGTCGTTTGGTGTCTGTGGTATATTAAGAAAGAAGTGATGAAAAGAAGTTATGAGCGGAGATTGTTCATGAATTGTAAACAAAAATGGGCTGTTTGTTTTTCGATACTGACCTCTTTGGTAGTTTCGTCGTGGGCACAGTCAGGTGATGCTTATCGGATTTTTGGTAACTCCATCCGAACGGATCGGGCGTCCCATTGGCGAAATTGGGTGTATCAAAATGACCTTGTAAATNCGTTAAGTGTTCCACTTGAANAGGCCGATATACTAAGCGTAGATGACGCCGGCATTAGGCCAACGTTTTACAGGAGAAATATAAACGTNGCCCCTACNGCAACGGAATTTCAATATTCGGATCTNGTNAGAGCCGGCGGTAGCNTGGTAAGNGGAGGCGCGAAGGCGTTNTCGAATGATGNTAATGCCNTTAAGGCTATAGANGGTGACCTNTCCACATACTGGGAACCTGAAACTCCTNTTGATTTTGATGTCGAAAATTTGNGAAAGTGGGAATTAGAGATTGATTTAGGTAGACTGGTATANATTGATAGCGTCACAGTTATTTTTCCCGCTGGAGAGAAAGATGGTCAATTTTTAGGTGAGCCGATTAAATCTTTTGCGTTGTTTGCATCCATGGGAGAGCGTTTCCCTTTCCCTCTCGGAAATAGTATAAACTTCTCACTTATTGGCCAAGTAGCCACAAATTACAGCTCAGCAAAAATTTCGCAGGCTTGTTCTCGTGATGAAGGTGCGGGGTATGGTGGTGGTACTGCATGTGGATCAGGAGGAGCGGAGTCTGTAAATTCTTTAGCACTACGTCCGACGCCTGACACGGACGGTCGCTACGTGCAGATGACGTTCCCTATTTCACCCNTAGACCGAGCGGATTGGGACCTNGATGGTTTGCCTGANATTGATGGTGGNTTTGTCCAATACCTNAGNTTNAAAGTGACAGANTCCGATTTGTGGCGNGATTCTTTTCTTGGNTCTGGACANGAAGGTCTNNCAAAATATGAAGTTTTGCAGNCTGAACGTCGTGGTGCNAANGTATACCAAAGGNTGACCGCTGGTGNCCTNCTAGTNGAACTGCAAGATGACATTGATGGANTGAGTGCTTTTGAGAAATTTGAGGCACTNCCNGAAGGNAAANGGGGACCNATTCTTTANTTTACCAAAGAAGTTCCNCGCGTGGCTGAAATTCAGGTNTGGGCTAAGGGTGACAANTATGCNCTGCAGCCGGAACAAAGAGCAGGAGCTTCTTTTGAACATGGTGGNTTGGGTGCTCCAGAATTGGCTACTGATGGTCTATATGATTCAGAATGGCAGGCAAATACTTGGTCTCCGGTATATGTAAAAGGTACAGCCTGGTACGATCTTGGTGCTGTTTTCTGGGTAGACAATGTATCGGTTGTAAACAAAAGAATTAATCAGAGCCACCTGGGGGCTTTTTTGGGTCCCGATATTCTCGTATCGGATGGAACATTACTAAAACCTGTCAGTATGGAACAACGAGATGATTTTCCCCAATTGGAAGATGGCTTAAAATGGGATAATATTATTTCTGAAGAGCANGTAGACAATCACGATCAGGTTGTGCGTATTTTCAGGGAGACGTTTGATGCGCGGAAAATAAGGTTTTTACAAATTCGAGATATTGATGTGACTGGACAGCAGTCAGGCCGTTATGGATCTTTGGCTACTTTAGGTGAGGTTCAGTTATACGGAGAGGGATACCCCGTTAGCGTCTGGGCTTATTCTCCTCCTATCTCACTTACGGATGCGAATGGAGAATTTATTAGAAAGACTCTTCCTAGGATTTCCTGGGAAGGTGATGCTTTAATTGCGCGGCGTGATGTTGTTACTGGACAGATTGTTGAGAGTATTGAACCGTTGACTGATCATTCAGACGTAAGGATCGAAATCCAGACAAGAACATCAGATCAGACAGACACAAATTACACTTACTATCAGGTAGTTTCTATAGCGGGTGCAGAAGAAAGAACAGAGGTTACGAAAGAGGTCTACGACGAACTAGTTCTTCAGTGGCTTGCTTGGGATATTTGGCAGGGATTACCTAAGAGCAAGCAACATAAATCTCGCACAGATGACGATGGAGATGGTGTTACGGATGAAGATCCAATTGACTTAATTGATAANGATGGAGATGGTTTGATTGATGAGGATGGTAAGAAATTGCGTAGGGCACCNAANTCTACTTACGATCGCGATGGAGAGTTAGCTTTTGTAGGTTGGAGTGAATGGAGCCAGTCCTATTCGCCATCTGGTGGAAAAAACCAAGCNACAATAACATCNCCGAATCCGAGAAANTTNTTACAGATCAGAGTCAATATTGTCTCTGATGATCCCTTCAAGACGGGTCGCGTTCGTCAGGTTCGGGTTGATTTAGCGCCACCACTCTCTCTCGAATTGGCGGGTGAATTGGCTGTGATTAATGATCAAGCAAAGGAGCGACCNGTTTCGGATCTNGNTATCACGTCGGTCGATTACGGTGCTCCCGTAGATATTGACCCGTTACAAAGTCAACGTTTTTCTTATTTCGTTCGTGCNGCAGCCCCCGATCCAACAGATAACTCTGTGCGAAATGGTTTTGATGAAATTCTTATCGTAACACCTCAAATAGCTGAATTGCGGGGGGTAAGATTGGGTAAGGTTGTGGTTGAAGCAGTTCCGTCTCTACAGGATCCAGATACGAAGTTGACTGCAGCAGTTACGACACAATTCGAAACATATTTCGAACGTAGTGATTTAGGAGGTTTCTTCGATGAATCTGGACTTGAACTGAAAATTGCTGAGACGNANGGCGATTCATTGTGGATGCAATTTCCGAAATCTATTAATGCCGGATTATCATCTAATGATCATGCCNTAGTAGAGGTTCAGTTTGATTCTAGATCCTTTCGTGAGGGAATCGAGTACGGTAGTTTTGTGCGATCGTCAAACGGCGAAGCGGGTGTTTTTCAGCGAGTAGATACCTCTTCTCGTGATGCTACCGAATTAGTTAATTCGTCCACGGCGCGGGTTAGTTTGAAACCTATAGGCAGCGATTTAATTCAGGACGTTTCGATTAATACGTTTCTAACTCCTAATGGTGATGGGGTAAACGATGAGTTATTAGTACAATTTACTCTTTTAAAACTCATTAAAGAGCGTCCAGTTTCTGTTGAGATTTTTGATCTAAGTGGAAGAGTTGTAGCAACAGCGGAGAGTAGTAGTTCGCTGGGTTTAGTAGGCACCCAAGAATTTCGTTGGGATGGAAAGAATTCATCAGGTAAATTGGTTTTGCCCGGAATGTACGTTTGCCGGATTGTTATAGAGGCAGACCAGGGCGATAGCCAATTCATGCGTATTGTTAACGTGGTTTATTGAGTCTTTATAATCGGACGATTTGTTCGACGATTGTAAAAAAGTCCAAGGGAGGGTATCGTGAGTAAGATAAAGAGCTTCATGGCATTGGGCACCCTGTTTTTGATTGGCTATGGTGCTGAAGTAACGTTAGCTCAAGAAGATTTTGGTTCGCGTCTAGGAGTGCGACGTGGAGGTCAACTTTCTTATGAGCCTGCTGGACCTGGGATATTGTTCGATGCGCTCGATCCTGCGGTAAAAAAGTGGTATGTGCCTCAGGAACTGTTTAATGAATACCAATGGCGTCAACAGAGCTACACAAATTATGCCCGGCAGAAATATCAGAGATACGTAAGCACAACTCAAGAGGGCTTTTATTTTTACGATCTGTATGGTAATTATATCACGCGAGGGCAGTTGATTTATGATTGGCGTGTATCTGCTCCTCAAACTGCGGGAAGTAACCTTTTTAAAACGACGAATTTTGGGAGTTGGTTTTCTAGTGTAGTTATCGCTTCGGATCAGAAGGGCCAGTATGCTTACGCTCTTACCATTGGAGATCGGATTCGTACTACGCTAACGCCAATGACTTTCTCAAAACCTACGTTTGCGGGTATTCAGTTGGATTTGGCTACTGATAAATACGAGGCGACGTTCTTAGCTTCGCGTCCG